>NZ_JBFTJT010000005.1:0-291471 GCF_056395565.1 Paenarthrobacter sp. 10L412
AATCCGGCCATAATTTCAACCAATCAATAAAACAATCGGCATCAACAAACTTGGCACACTATTGAGTTCTCAAACAACAGACACTAACCGGCACCACCGGACCCTTACAGGGCCACAGGATCGCTCCGGAGCAACTTTTCAAACTTACCGGCTGGATCTCTCGGAGTCAAATCGGCAAGCTTGACTTGATTTTTCCTTGCGGTTTCTTGTCAGCTTGGCGATCTCCACTCGGGGACCAGCGCGGGTACTAACTATACCCCTACTCAGCCGAGATGGCAAAGCCACTCAGAGAGGGGCCCCCTGGGCACCTCAACTACCCCCAGACGGAGTCAGGGAGGGCCCTAAAGCACGCGGCTCCGGACCCTCCCTGCTCTTGTAGAAGTACTCGGATCTTCAAGCACTACCCGGCTCTTGGAAGAACTACTCCGCCAACGTGAACCAGGACGCGCCAAGCGGCGGGAGTGTTACGGTCAATGCCGCCGGCTGGCCGTCAGTCCCCGGCGAGGCAGCCTTCAGCGTTCCAGCATTGATGACGCCCGAGCCACCGTAGGTTTCGGAATCAGTGTTCAGGACTTCAACCCACTCCCCTGCTTCCGGCACTCCCAGGATGTAATCGTTGTGCGGGCCACCGGAGAAGTTGACTGCACACACCAACGGCTTGCCATCGTTGTCCCAGCGAATGAAGGTCAGCACATTGTGGTCGGCGTCTCCACCGTTGATCCACTGGAAGCCGCCGGGTTCGTTGTCGCGAACATGCAGTGCAGGCGTTGACGTGTAGAGGCCGTTAAGGTCCCGGACCAGGAGTTGGAGTCCGCGGTGGGCCGGGATGTCCGCCAGGAACCAGTCGAGTCCGTACTGCTCGGACCATTCGGCTTCCTGGCCGAATTCGGTGCCCATGAAAATGAGCTGCTTACCGGGGTGTGCCCACTGGTAGGCGAAGAAGGCGCGGAGGTTTGCCAGTTGCTGCCAACGGTCACCGGGCATCTTGCGAAGCATTGATCCCTTGCCGTGGACTACTTCGTCATGGCTGATGGGCAGGAGGAAGTTCTCCGAGAAGGCGTACACCATGGAGAACGTGATGGTGCCGTGGTGCCACCGGCGGTTGATGGGGTCTTCCGAGATGTATTTCAGGGAGTCGTGCATCCACCCCATGTTCCATTTGAGGCCAAAGCCGAGCCCACCGTGGTTGGTAGGGGCGGTGACACCGGGGAATGCGGTGGATTCCTCTGCGATGGTGACGGCGCCAGGGTGCGTCTTGTAGACGGTCGCGTTGACCTCCTGCATGAAGGAAATAGCCTCGAGGTTCTCGCGGCCACCGAACTTGTTGGGTTGCCACTGTCCTTCTTCGCGCGAATAGTCCAGGTAGATCATGGAGGCCACGGCGTCCACGCGCAGTCCGTCAATGTGGAATTCTTCAAGCCAATAAAGTGCGTTGGCAACCAGGAAGTTCCGCACCTCGGTGCGTCCGAAGTCGAAGATCAGAGTGCCCCAGTCCGGGTGTTCGCCCAGGTTGGGATCTGAGTGCTCGTACAGTGCCTCGCCGTCAAAACGGGCCAGCGCCCAGGAATCCTTGGGGAAGTGCGCAGGGACCCAGTCCAGCAGGACACCGATGCCGGCCTGGTGCAGGGAGTCCACGAGGAACCGGAACTCATCGGGGTGCCCGAACCTGGACGTGGGCGCAAAGTAGGACGTGACTTGGTAACCCCAGGAACCGCCGAAGGGGTGTTCTGCCACGGGCATGAATTCCACGTGGGTGAAACCTAGCCACTTCACGTAGTGAACCAGTTCCTTGGCCAGTTCCTTGTAGCCCAGGCCAAGGCGCCAGGATCCCAGGTGGACTTCGTAGACGCTCATGGGCGAGTTGTGCGGGTCCTTTTCGGCACGCGCTGTCATCCACTCCGCGTCCTTGAAGCGGTAGCTGGAGTCCACCACGCGGGATGCCGTCAGTGGCGGAACTTCCGTGCCGAAGGCCAAGGGGTCAGCCTTTTCCAGCCAGTGCCCGGACTTGCTCAGGATCTCGTATTTATAGCACGCCCCTGCTACAACCCCGGGAATGAAGACTTCCCAGACACCGGACGAGCCCAGGGAACGCATTGCGTGGCTACGGCCATCCCAGCCGTTGAAATCACCCTTGACCCGGACCGCTTGGGCGTTCGGGGCCCAGACAGCAAAGGAAACACCGTCTACTTCACTCAGCGAAGAGCGGTAATGCTGGACGTGGGCGCCAAGGACATCCCAGAGACGCTCGTGCCGGCCTTCGCCGATCAGGTGCAGATCCACCTCGCCCACGGTAGGCAGGTAGTGGTAAGGGTCATCAATGGTGACGGGTTCGGCGTCGTACACCACTTCCAGACGGTAGTCCGGAACATGGCCGTGCTGCAGCGGATCCAGGACAGCGGCCCAAATGCCGTTGGCCTCGTGCTCCATGGCAGTGCGTCCGGCCTCCGTCACCACCGTCACCGACTTGGCGAGGTGCTTAACGGTCCGGATGGTGACGTGGCCGTGATCGTCCAGATGGGCGCCGAGCACGGAGTGGGGTGCGTGGTGGGCTCCAGTTGCCACGCGGGCCAAGGTCTCGGAGTCCACATGCAGGGGAACTCGGGGCCGTTCGGTGCGTGCAGAGCCTGTCATTTCATTACCTTCCGCTGTAGCCGCGGCATGCTTGCCGCGGCTCGTGTTGTCGAGGATTTGCCGTGATGCGTTGACCGGAATGGACAGCCAGTCCGGCCGGTTCCGCAACTCATAGACCACCTCATATAAGGCCTTGTCCAGCCACAATGCCACAAAGAGCGGCGAGCGGCGGTCAATGGTTCCCGGCATGACTTCGCTGTATCCGGCCAGGAACGCGGTGGAGCAGTCATCCGCCCATGTCGCGGGCACCTTGGCTTCCGCGTTCTCACGGACGGCGGCTCCTGCCGCATAGTCGAAGGAGCGGAGCATTCCAACTACGTCCCGCAAGGGGAGGTCGGGCGTGTTGCGCTCGCTAATGGTCCGGAGGGGCTCGCCTTCGAAGTCCAGGATGGCCCACCGGCCCGGCGCCCCATTTTTTCCGGGAACCTTGAGTATCTGGCCAAGGTGGAGGTCGCCATGGATGCGCTGCAGCTGGCCCACATCGCGGGGATGCAGCGTGGCCAGCAGCTCTTCGAGGTTGCCCTCATAAGGCCCGACGGCGGAAGCCGCTTCTGCCCACGACTGGCGGACACGCCCGGCCAGGGTCGCAATGATGTCGGCGCCCTGCGTCTGGCCATCCAGTGTGCCGAAAGTTTCCGCGAGCCTGGCGTGGACCGTTGCTGTTGCGGCACCGAGTTCGTGGGCCTCTTTGGTGAAATCGGCACCGGCTGCAGCGGCCTCGACAGCCAGCCTCCATGCATCCAGTCCCCCCAGCAGGAATTCATGGGCCACTGTGAGCTCGCCGGTGGCCGAACCGCTTTGGCCCTGACCATCCCAGGAACCCGTGATCCAACCCAACGTTGCCGGGACCTCGGTTGTCCCTGCTGCCGTCAGCGCAGCACCCAACTCCACCTCGGGATTCTTGCCTGCCGCCAACACACGGAAGATCTTCACGATCGCCGTCGAACCGCCGTCGTCAATGATGACGGACGTGTTGGACTGCTCGCCGGACAGCACGCGGACCGAGGTGGGCCCTTCCGGAAGGGCCACACGGCCCCGGGTGAGATGGCCCGCGGCGAGGCCGTCACCCACGGTGTCCTCCCGGCGCATGAGGTCCAGCCACGCCGTGATGAACTCGGTGTCGTACACGGCGTCGTACACGAGTCGCAGCCCCAGTTCCGGATCCGTGACCTCCCCCAGCAAGGCAGTGGGAGCATCCGGCAACGGCTGGCTCCTGAAGCTCAACGGCACCTGGACAACGTCGGTCCGGGGACCGCCGTCGGCCGTGCGATAGGTCACGGCCAGCAGTTCAACCTGCAATCCGGCGCTACCTCCCGGGTATGGGAGGTTGAAGCCGCCAACACGCTCCAGCGTAAAGTCGGGGCTCTTCACCGGGAACCAGCGTTTGGTGGGAAGCCAGCTCCGGAGAAGACTTTCGATCGAGGGGTTAAGTGTTCCCTTTTTCATCTCATCCTTTGGTCGACACCACGGGAATCGCCTGGGTAAATGGCGATGAAGGGTTGGAAAATGCTGAGCGCAGCCGCAGCCAATAGAAGTTGTGGCTACCCAGCATGACCGTCAGTTGGCCGTTGTCCCCAACGGCCGGGAATGTTTGGCCACCGAAAATGTCGCGGAAGCCCCTGCCGGCGTACTCCGGCAGATCCAGGGTGGCGGCCACCGGGTGCTGTGAAAGGTTGAAGACGCACAGAATGGTCTCCGCGTCCTCGCCCTCAGGGTTGCCCGCCGGCAGTTCCCGGACATAGGCCAGAACTACCTCGTTGTCCGCTTCAATGTGGCGGAAACTACCCAAGCCGAACACAGGGTGATTCCTTCGCACGCTCAGGATCTGCCGGGTCCATCGCAGCAGTGAGCCTGAATGCGCTGCCTCCGCTTCAACGTTGGCCATGCTGTAGTTGTAGACCAGCGACTGGATCACCGGCAGGTACAGCTTGCCCGGGTCCGCGCCCGAGAAACCCGCGTTCCTGTCCGGGTTCCATTGCATGGGTGTGCGGACGGCGTCGCGGTCATCAAGCCAAATGTTGTCCCCCATGCCGATTTCGTCCCCGTAATAGAGGAAAGGGCTACCTGGCAGGGAGAGCAACAGAGCGTTGATGAGCTCAATCTCAGCCCGGGAATTGTCCAGCAGCGGAGCCAGCCTCCGCCGGATACCAATGTTGGCGCGCATTCTGGGGTCCGGCGCGTACCAGCCAAGCATGGCGGCGCGGTCGTCCGCGCTGACCATCTCCAGCGTGAGTTCGTCGTGGTTTCGCAGGAAGGTCCCCCACTGGGCGCCCTTGGGAATCTCCGGGGTCTCCCGCAGGGTCTGGATGATCGGAGCCGCCTTCTGGTCCCGCAGGGCATAGTAGAGCCGCGGCATGATCGGGAAGTGGAAGGCCATGTGACATTCCGGGGCTTCCTCGGTGCCGAAATACTCCACCACCTCGTGAGGTGGCTGGTTTGCCTCGGCGATGATCACGCGTCCGGGGTAGTTGGCATCCACCATCCTGCGCAGGTCTTGCAGGAAGGCGTGGGTGGCCGGCAGGTTCTCGCAGTTGGTGCCTTCCTCCTCGAAGAGGTACGGAACGGCGTCGGCGCGGAAGCCATCGATTCCCTGGTCCAGCCAGAACCGGATGACGTCATAGAGTGCCTCGATGACTTTGGGGTTCTCGAAGTTCAGGTCCGGCTGGTGGCTGAAGAAGCGGTGCCAGAAAAACTGGCGCCGGATGGGGTCGAAGGTCCAGTTGGATTCCTCCGTGTCCACAAAGATGATGCGCGCATCCTGGTATTTCTCATCCGTATCGCTCCAGACATAGAAATCGCCGTAGGGACCCGTGGGGTCCTTCCGCGATTCCTGGAACCACGGATGCTGGTCCGAGGTGTGGTTCAGCGGGAGGTCGATGATAACCCGGACGCCGCGCGCGTGCGCCTCCGCCACGAGGCGCTTGAAGTCGCTGATGGTGCCAAACTCGTCCAGCACCGAGGTGTAGTCGGCAATGTCATAGCCGCCATCACGCAACGGGGAATGGAAGAACGGCGGCAACCAGAGGCAGTCGACGCCCAGCCATTGAAGGTAGTCCAGCTTCTCGATCAAGCCGTGGAAGTCACCGGAGCCATCCCCGTTGGCATCCGCAAAGGCCCGCACCAGTACTTCGTAGAAGACTGCCTTGCGGTACCAGTGCGGATCATGCTGGAGACCGGGGGCATTCAGCTCGAAGGTGTTCTTCGGAGTGAAGTACTGGCTCGGGTTTTGCGGAGAAAAACTCACTAAGGCTGCCTCCGGATGCTCAGGATGTGTGCGGGCTCCACGTGTGCGTCGAGCCTGACGTAGTTGTGTTCACCCCACCACCAGCTTTGCCCGCTGATCAGGTCATCCACCAGGAACCGGCCGTCCTCGTTGAAGTCCGCAGGGTCCAGCTGCAGGGCAGCCAGGTCCAGGGTAACCGTGCTTTCGCGGGTGCTGTGCGGATCCACGTTGACCACGATGATCAACGTGTCCTTGGTGCCGTCCGGCAACGTCTTGTGTTTGGAATAGACGATCGTTGCGTCATCGGTGCTGCTGTGCAACGTCAGGTTCTGCAGGTCGCCCAGGGCAAGGTGGTCCTTGCGGATGGTGTTCAACCTGGTGATGTACGGAGCCAACGTCCGGCCGGACGCGGCAGCGCCTTCCCAGTCCCTGGCCTTGTACTCGTACTTTTCGTTGTCGATGTACTCTTCTGCCCCCGGCCGTGCCACGTGTTCGTACAGCTCGTAACCGGCGTACATGCCCCAGACCGGGCTTGCCGTCGCGGCAAGGACAGCCCGGATGCGGAAGGCCGCGGGACCGCCGTACTGGAGGTACTCCGTGAGGATATCAGGCGTGTTCACAAAGAAGTTGGGCCGGAAGAAAGCGGCGCTCTCGTGGCTGACCTCATGGAAATACTGCTCCAGTTCGGTCTTGGTGTTCCGCCACGTGAAGTAGGTGTATGACTGCTGGAACCCTGCCCTGCCCAATGCGTGCATCATGGGTGGACGAGTGAAAGCCTCGGCCAGGAAAACTACCTCTGGATTCTTTTTGTTGATCTTTCCAATCAACCATTCCCAGAACCAGACAGGCTTTGTATGCGGATTGTCCACGCGGAAAATCTTCACGCCATGGCTGATCCACAACTGCACGATCCTCAGGATTTCCTTGGAAAGGCCTGCCGGATCGTTATCGAAGTTCAGGGGATAAATATCCTGGTATTTCTTTGGCGGGTTTTCGGCATAGGCGATGGACCCATCCACACGGGTGGTGAACCATTCCGGGTTGGACGTTACCCAGGGGTGGTCAGGGGCTGCCTGCAACGCCAGGTCCAGTGCAACTTCGAGTCCGAGCTCGCGGGCGTGGGAAACAAAAGCGTCAAAATCTTCAAAAGTGCCCAAATCCGGGTGGATGGCATCGTGGCCACCGTCCTTGGAACCAATAGCCCACGGCGAACCCGGATCCTGCGGGCCCGGTGTCAGCGTGTTGTTGCGGCCCTTGCGGTGCTGGAAACCGATCGGGTGGATCGGCGGCAGATAGATAACGTCAAAGCCCATCTCCGCAACCGCCTCCAGGCGCTTGGCTGCGGTGCGGAAGTTGCCCGAGGTCCAAAGACCTGTGGCGTGATCCAAAACCGCGCCCTCGGAGCGGGGGAAGAACTCGTACCACGAACCACGACCGGCGAGGTCACGTTCCACCTGCAGCGGGAACGGCTCCGAAACCGTCACGAGCTCGCGGATCGGAACGCGTCCGACGGCGGCCAGCACCTCTGGGCTGAAACCGGCACCAAGGCGCTCCTCGGCAGATTTGGTGGTGTCGGCAAGGACAACTGAAGCAGCACGCAAGGTGCGCTTCTCCGCAGCCGTGCGACCGGCGTCGTCGTCGGCTGCTTCCGAAAGGAGGGCGGCGCCCTCGGCGAGCATCAACTCGACGTCAATGCCGGCGCCCACTTTGACTTCAGCGTTGTGGTGCCACGTTCCGTAACGGTCGTGCCAAGCCTCAATGACGAAAGAGCACGCGCCCGTGCCGGACGGCGACAGCAAACCCTCCCAGCGGTCCAGGCCTTTCCAGCGCTCATCCTTGGCCGGTGCCATGCGGACCCGCTGGCGCTCCTTGCCCTTGGGATCGAGCAGGACGGCGGAGACGCCGAGTTGATCATGTCCTTCACGAAAGACGGTCGCCCCGATGGCGAGATCCTCACCCGGAAGGGCCTTCGCGGGGAACCGGCCACCCTCAACCACCGGCTGGACGGCCGTGATGGGGAACCGGCCGAAGCGAAGTCCGGCGGTGATGTCCGTTTTCGTCTTGGATTTCAAAGCGGTCATGGTTCGCGAGGTATTCGTCACAACCACGACGTTAGCGACAAAAATCCAAGAATGCTAAGCACACGAGCCATCTTCACGACGCAAGATGACTTTTACCTAAAAGAAACCCAAACAAGTTCCGACTGCCATGTGAGTCCGTTAGTGTGGCGCTCGTGAAGGCAATTCGAAGATTTACAGTCCGTACCGTCCTCCCTGAGCCCATTCGGCCCCTGGCCCGCTTGGCGACCAACTTGCGCTGGTCCTGGCACCGGCCCACCAGGGAACTTTTTGCGAGCCTTAACCCGGCTCTCTGGGAGGCCGCGCAGCACGACCCCATCGCCCTCCTGGGGTCCATCAGCAGGGAGCAGCTGCAGGACCTGGCCAGCAACGGCGAAGTCGTAAACCGGGTGCAGGAAGCTGCAGCCGATCTGGACCGCTACCTCAGCGAGCCCCGCTGGTACCAGGGCCTGGGTGAAGAAGCCCCGGCCTGCATCGCTTACTTCTCGCCGGAATTCGGCATCACCGAGGTTCTCCCCCAGTACTCCGGTGGCCTGGGCATCCTCGCTGGTGACCACCTCAAAGCCGCATCGGACCTCGGGGTGCCGTTGATCGGCGTCGGGCTCCTTTACCAGGCCGGCTACTTCAAGCAGTCGCTCTCCCGTGACGCCTGGCAGCAGGAAACGTACCCGGTACTGGACCCGGACGGCCTGCCGCTGACGCTTCTGCGCCAGCCCTCCAAGGACGGCGTTCCCGGCAAGCCGGTGCACATTTCGCTTCCGCTCCCCAACGGCCGCGAGCTTCACGCGCATGTTTGGCGTGCCGACGTCGGACGCGTTCCGCTGCTGCTGCTGGACTCCAACGTCCCCTCCAACGACGAAGCCGCGCGCGGCATCACCGACCGCCTGTACGGCGGTGGCGGCGATCACCGCCTCCAACAGGAACTGCTGCTGGGCATGGGCGGCGTCAAGGCCCTGCGCGTCTACCAGGAACTGACGGGCACACCCGCGCCGGAAGTCTTCCACACGAACGAAGGCCACGCAGGATTCCTGGGAATCGAACGCATCCAGGAAGCGATGTCCGACGCGACTGATCCCCTCACGTGGGACGAAGCCCTCGCTGCAGGACGTGCATCCACCGTCTTCACCACGCACACCCCCGTACCGGCAGGGATCGACCGTTTCGAGACCCTCCAGATCAAGCACTTCTTCGAAGCCGGGCTCGCCCCTGCTGTGCCTGTGGACCGGATCCTGGAACTCGGCCGGGAAAACTACGACGGCGGCAACCCCTCCGTCTTCAACATGGCAGTCATGGGCCTGCGCCTCGCCCAGCGCGCCAACGGCGTGGCCAAGCTGCACGGCGTGGTCTCACGGGAAATGTTCTCCGGCCTCTGGCCCGGATTCGACCACTCCGAGATCCCCATCACGTCCGTGACCAACGGCGTCCATGTTCCCACCTGGGTGGACCCGCGGATATCGACCCTGGCACGGCAACAATTCGGCCCAGAAGCCGAAGCCCTGGGCCGTTGGGACCTCGCCTACAACGTCAGTGACGAGGACGTGTGGGGACTCCGCAAGCAACTGCGTACCCAGCTCGTCGAAGACGTCCGACGCAGGCTGCGCGCGTCATGGAAGACACGCGGCGCTGCCGACGCCGAGCTTGGCTGGACGGACAACGTACTGGATCCGGACGTGCTGACCATCGGCTTCGCCCGACGCGTGCCCACCTACAAGCGACTCACGCTCATGCTGCGCGACCCCGCGCGTCTGAAGGCCCTCCTCCTGGACCCCAAGCACCCCATCCAGTTGGTTATCGCAGGCAAATCCCACCCCGCAGACGACGCCGGCAAGAAAATGATCCAGGACCTCGTCCGGTTCACCGACGACCCCGAAGTGCGCCACCGGATCGTGTTCCTCCCGAACTACGACATCGCCATGGCCCGCACCCTCTTCCCCGGCTGCGACGTCTGGCTCAACAACCCACTGCGGCCGCTGGAAGCCTGCGGCACATCCGGGATGAAGGCAGCCATCAACGGCTCACTCAACCTCTCCGTCCTGGACGGCTGGTGGGACGAAATGTACGACGGCGAAAACGGCTGGGCGATCCCCACAGCCAACAACGGCGCATCCGCCGACGAACGCGACGACATCGAGGCTTCCGCACTCTACGAGCTGCTGGAAACCCAGGTAGCACCGCGCTTCTACGGAACCACCGTGGCCCAAGGCGCCGGCGCAGCAGGACCCTCCGAATCCAGCCGCGAAACCGTGCCCACCCACTGGGTGTCCATGATCAAGCACACCCTGGCGAACCTGGGTCCGGCAGTCTCAGCCGAACGCATGCTCCACGACTACGTCAACAACCTCTACTGCCCCGCAGCAGTAGCCGGGCGCAGGGCCACCGCAGAATCCTTCAAGGAAGCCAAGGAACTCGCGGCCTGGACCTCCAAGGTCCGCAGCGCCTGGCCCGAGGTCGTCGTGGAACACGTCGACTCCGTCGGGGTGTCCGAAGAACCCCAGGTCGGTGACACCCTGCAGGTCAACGCCTACGTGGCACTGCACAACCTGACACCCGACGACGTCTCCGTGGAAGTAGCGTTCGGACGCGCCGAGGAATCCGACGAGCTCGAGGACATCGTCGTAGCCGAACTCGAGTCCCTGGAAAACCTCGGCGGCGGACGCCACCTCTTCCACGGCGACCTGGTTATCAACCGCTCAGGCTCCTTCGGCTACACCGTCCGCGTGTTCCCGAAGCACTCGGCGCTGGCTTCCAAAGCTGAACTGGGGTTGATCGCGAACGCCTAGTCCGTCCTGTGTCCCAATCGGGTGACCCCGACCCTCCGCGTGTACCCCACCGTCTCCCTAGCCTCGCAAGCTCGGCCAGGGAACCCTGACGGTGTGGGCCCACTTTGCGCTTTTGACGCACGCTTCCGGGTCGGTGTCACCCGATTGGGTTTTGTCTGCCGTGCCGCGCGGTCAATTCCGCTTTTGTGGCGCCTCGTGTCCTTCGGGTTCTCGGAGGTCCTTGCAGGAGTGTGCGGTCTTTCGTTCTTTAATTTTCGAAGACGGCGATGACGGCGAGGTCGCGGCCTGCGTAGCGCTCTGCGTCTTGGAGGATTTCGCAGACTACGGCGAAGGAGCGGTCCGTGCGGTAGGTCGCTGGGACTTGCCAGATCATCGTGACGGGAGTGCCGTCGTCGTCGGACAGGGCGTCTGCGAAGTCGTGCAGGGAGTCGTTGAGGGCGTCCAGGTTCACGCCGTAGTACTCCGGGAAGTCCAAGACCTGGCCAAAGACCTCCAGGACGCCCGACTTTGTTGTCGCCGGCGGGACGAGGATGGTCCTGCGCCCGGCGTCTGCCACCTGCTCCTGAAGTTCTTCGATGGTCCAGGTGTCTGCGGAATAAATCTTCATGGGCTCCTACTTGCCTTCGACGATGAACTTGAACGAATCGTAATGGTCAGCGGTGTAATACTTGGCCGTGTCCTTGCCAACGATGATTCGGCGGGCGCCGCGGTATGACTCACCTGGTGTTGGGACCGTGTATTCCTTGTAGAAACCGCTGGACTTCCTGGGGAGGAGTCCTTCGAAGTTACCGAAATTCACGCCGTCCCTGTCATAGGGGTAGGGCCCGCCTTTCGCAATCAGGGCAAGCGTCTGTTGCGCTTCCCTGGGTAGCTGCGAGGCGTTGATGGTGGGCAGCGCAGAGGGGTTTGCCACGGACGGCGGCGTTGACGCGGAGCCAGGCTCCGCCGTCGTGCTTTGTAGGCTTGACGCTTCCTGAGGGGCGGTCAGCGGGCCGCCGCCCACCATTGCGGCCACAAGCGCGACGACGGCAATCACCAGAGCTGCGAAGGCCAGCAGTTTGCTGCTGCTCCGTTTCATGCAGGGGCTCCTAGGTGCGATAAATGTTGATGGTGTTGGCTTGCAGGATATCCCGCTCGCCTGACGCCACCAGCGCACCCTTCCGGCGTTCATGCAGCACCGAGGTCGTGAACCGGAGTTCGAACATCCGCTTGCCGATGCCAGTTTCGCTGAGGATCTCGGGAAGCACCATCTTCACGTCCTGGTTGCTGCCGTTCACCACGATCAAGCCACGAATTTCGCTGTCCTCATGACCCATCAGGAGCTGAATGGAGCGCGCGTTGGGATCATTCCAGCGCGCGGGCGTCATGCGCTTACCCTTGTCGTCGAACCACTGCAGGCTGGAATCGTTCGCGTGGGCGGGGAAGCTCTCCGGCTGGTGACGCAGGAACCACCGGCGAAGCCTGACAAGCTCCCTGGTGGTCTGGAACATGGCGTTGGCTTCCTGGGTCCTGCTCCAGTCCAGCCATGCCGTGGGATTGTCCTGGCAGTACGCGTTGTTGTTGCCCTGCTGGGTCCGGCCAAGCTCATCGCCGGCGTTAATCATCGGGACACCGAAGGACAACAACAAGGTAGCCATCAGGTTCCGGATGGACAGCGCCCGGGCAGCCACGATTTCCTCGTTCTCGCTGCGGCCTTCAACGCCATGGTTGTAGCTGCGGTTGTCTCCGTGGCCGTCGCGGTTCTGCTCACCGTTGGCCTCGTTGTGCTTTCGGTCGTAGCTCACCAAGTCCTTGAGCGTGAAGCCGTCGTGAGCCGTGATGAAATTGACCGAGGCCAAGCGCGTGCGGCCGGACGGCGCGAACAGGCTCGCCGAACCCGCCATCAGCTCAGCCAGCGAGGCCACTGAGCCGCCTTGGCCGCCGCCCTCAATCGCAGCACGGTCGGACAGCCAGAAGCGCCGGACGCCGTCGCGGAAATGATCGTTCCAGTCGGACCATCCCTGCGGGAACCGCCCTGTCTGCCAGCCGCCGTAACCCACGTCCCAAGGCTCAGCGATGAGCTTGACCTCTGACAGGACCGGATCCTCGGCAATGGCCCGCAGGAACGGATGATTCGGATCGAATTGGTTGCCGGCATCCCGGCACAACGTCACGGCGAGGTCGAAGCGGAAGCCGTCCACGTGGAAGTCATTCACCCAGTACCTCAGGGAATCCAAGGCAAGGTCCACCACAACCGGATCACTGAAATCCAGGGTGTTGCCGCACCCGGTCGTATCCAGATACCGTCCATGCGCATCGTGCCGGTAGTAGCGCTTCTCCGCGAGGCCGCGGAAACTCAGCGCAGGCCCGTCCGGTCCGGCTTCCGCGGTGTGGTTGTAGACCACGTCCAGGATGACCTCGATGCCGGCGGCGTGGAGCAACTTGATCATGCCCTTGAGCTCGTCCTGCACAGCGTGGAGGCCAGCGTTCCGCGCTGCCTCAGTGGCGTACTCGGAGTGAGGGGCAAAGAAGGCCGCGGTGTTGTATCCCCAGTAGTTCGTCATGCCCAGGTCCTGGAGGTGCGACTCGTCCAGGTGGAAGTGGATGGGCAGGAGTTGCACGGCGGTGATTCCAAGCTCGGTCAGATGCTGGATCATCACGGGGTGTGCCATCCCGGCATACGTTCCGCGGAGGTGCTCCGGGATATCCGGGTGAAGCATCGTCTGACCACGGACGTGGGCCTCGTAAATGACCGACGTACGCATGGGTGTCCGCGGCGGCGCGTCGTCTCCCCAGTCGAAATCCGATGCCATGTAAACACTTGTGAGGAATTCGCCCCGCTGATCCACAGCGCGACCATAGGGATCCAGCAACAGTGACTGTTCGCCGTCGTCGTCAACATCCAGTGCCGGTACTGACATCGGCAGACCGCCCTCAAGTGGAGCAGCGCGGAAACCGTACCGTGTGCCCGGCGGCATGCCGCTGACGATGCCAAAGTGCACACCGTCCTCCAGATTGGGAAGGGTGTGAACCCGCCAACCATCACCCGGTGCCTGGTAGGCCACTTCAACGCGTTCCAGGTCCGGAGCAAACACTGCAACGTTCACGTTGTCTGTCTGCTGGGTGAGGGCATCAAAGAAGTCGGGCTGGGGCTTGCTCAGTCCGAGGGGCCGGGGGCGCGATGCATCCAGTGCGGCTGCTGGGTCCAAAATAGGCATAACCATTGCTTGCAAGTTTAGTTCCATACAGGATGAGTGCTGAGTCAGCCGCCCGTGTGACGGCGCGCACCACGTCAAATTTCCGGCATGTACCGGCCGCGGCGATCGTTCCGGGCCGCTCACGTGCTGGAACGCTTTAGCCCGGGCAACAGCACACTCGTATCGGCTCCCCCGAATGTGTCGCGGCGGCTGTGCGTTGGCGGCAGCCTTGCCATACTGGGACTGACAGAACTGGGAGGTTCAATCGTGCGCGTTGCACTCGCTCAAGTCATCACCGGCCGGGACCTGGCTGACAATCTGCGGCTTCTGGAAGAGTACGCCCGCCGCGCCAAGGACGGCGGCGCGGAGCTTGTCGTTTTTCCCGAGGCAATGATGCGCGCGTTCGGTAATTCCCTGCTGGACATCGCCGAACCTCTCGACGGCCCCTGGGCGAGCCGGGTGCGCGAGCTCGCTGACGAACTTCAGCTGGTGATCGTGGCTGGCATGTTCACGCCTGGCTCTGCTTCGGATTCCGGCGGGCGCCGCGTGCGGAACACTCTCATGGTCACAGGCCCCGGCGTGGAGACCAGTTACGACAAGGTCCACCTCTTCGACGCGTTCGGCTTCGCTGAGTCGGACACGGTTGAGGCGGGAACAGACCCAGTGACCTTCGACGTCGGCGGCGTCACCTTTGGTTTGGCCACCTGCTACGACATCCGTTTCCCCGCACTGTTCACAGCCAACGCGTTGCGCGGAGCCGTGGTAAACATCGTGGCGGCATCGTGGGGAGCCGGACCGGGCAAGGCCGATCAATGGCAGCTCCTGTCCCGCGCCCGGGCGGTGGACACCACCACGTTCGTGCTTGCCTGCGGCCAAGGAGATCCTGCTACGCAAGGTGTTGAGGTAAAGGGCGCCGCGCCCACGGGAGTGGGGTACTCCGCCGTCGTGTCCCCCTTCGGGCAGGTCCTGGAAGCCCTCGACGGCGAACCTGGCCTCCTCTTCGCCGACTTCGACCCCGCCGTGGTGGAAGAAGCCCGCCAAAAGCTCCCGGTCCTGGCCAACCGCCGCGACTTCTGACGTTCTCTCACATCCTGCGGGTTTTGGCCGGATTTTCTCTCACATCCTGCGGGTTTTGGGCGGATCTTCTCTCACATCCCCTCCCATAGGGGACGGGCCCGCCCGGGCCGGGGTGCCGCCGTCGTCCTCAATTTTCTGGAAAACAGCAAGCGCTCCCCCACCAGCATGATGTGAGAGAGCGCTTGCCAAAAACGATCAGGACATGAAAGAACATCGGTCAAAAAGCCGCGGGAAGTGATAGAGCATCCGCAAAAAAGCTGCAGGAAGTGATAGAGCATCCAGAGGCTGCGCAAGCGGCATCCGGAAGCGCGCGTCTAAGCGAGGAACGAGCGAGCGCGCGGAGGATGGCGCTTGCGCCGCCGCCCCGGGGGACTCGCTTGCGCCGGCCTCGGCGGACTGGCGCTAGCTAGCGCGCTGCCTCGACACCTCGTACAGCGAGATACCCACGGCCATGGATGCGTTGAGCGACTCCATGGCGGAGTCGATCGGGATCGAGACGATTTGGTCGCAGTTTTCGCGGACGAGCCGGCTCAGGCCCTTGCCTTCTGAGCCGACCACGATGCAAACGGGCTCGGTGGCTACCGTGAGGTCGGGCAGTGAGACGTCGCCGTCGCCGTCCAGGCCGAGGACGTAGATGCCCATGTTCTTGAACTGCTTGAGGGCGTTGTTCAGGTTGGACGCGCGGGCCACGGGTACGCGGACTGCTGCGCCGGCGCTGGTCTTCCATGCCGATGCCGTGACGCCGACGGACCGGCGCTCGGGAACGATGACACCGTGGCCACTGAACGCGGAGACTGAGCGGATGATCGCACCGAGGTTGCGGGGATCGGTGATGCCGTCGAGGGCAACGAAGATCGGGGCGTTGGAGATGTGCCCCTTCTTCCACTTGGCGATGGTGGTCTCGGCGAGGTCGTAAGCGTCCTCGTACTCGTACGGCGGGATCTGCAGGACCAGGCCCTGGTGGACTGCGTCCTCGGTCATGCGGTCCAGTTCGGGCTTGCCGGTTTCGAGGAGCGGGATGCCGCGTTCAGCTGCAAGCTTGAGGGACTCCTTGACGCGGTCATCCATTTCGATGCGGATGGCAACGTGGAGGGCCTTGGCGGGGATGCCGGCGCGCAGCGCTTCCACTACCGAGTTGCGGCCGGTGACCAGCTCTTCGGTTGCGCGACCCTTGGGGCCGGAGCGGGCGCCGGTTCCCGGGCGTGCCGGACCGCGCTTGGCGGCCGAACGCTCGGAAAGCTGCTTGTTCTTGTACGCCTTGTGGTAGGTCCGCTCCTCGGCCTTAGGGGTGGGCCCCTTGCCTTCGAGGGCCTTGCGACCGTGGCCTCCGGTACCCGTGGAGGGGCCCTTCTTGCTCTTGCGGATTGCACCCGGGCGACCGTGGTTGGCCATTCTGTCCACCTTGCTTGAAATTAATGAGTCTGCATTCCAGTCTACTGACCCAATGCAATTCGGCGGTGGCGGCCGTTTGTCAGTCGCGTTTCAGGCTCCAGGTAGCGCCTTCCGCACCATCTTCGACGACGACCCCGGCGGCCGCGAGCGTGTCGCGGATGGCGTCGGACGCGGCCCAGTCCTTGTTTGCTCTGGCGGCGGCGCGGGCCTCGAGTTGTGCTTCCACCAAAATCTCCAGTGCGGCATGTTCGCGGCTTTGCACGGCCTCCGGGCGTTTCACGGAATCCAGGCCAAGGACATTTGTCATGGCGTGGACGCTGGAGAGGGCGTCCTTGACGGCGCCCAGGTCGCCGGCAGCCAAGGCCGTGTTGCCAGCCCGAACAGTCTCGTGCAGGACACCCAGCGCCTGAGGGACATTGAGGTCGTCGTCCATAGCGGCCACGAAGGCGGTGGGCATCGCGGCCTGGGCACCCTCGGTGTAGCTCGTCGGCTCACTGACCTGCTGCCCCACCTTCGCCGCGGCCTTGGCAATGAAGCCATCAATACGTTCGACGGCGGCGGCTGCTTCCTGAAGCGACGTAGGCCGGTAGTCCAGCACCGAGCGGTAGTGGGCCTGCCCTAGGTAATAACGGACCACCCGGGGCGAGGCCAGCTCAAGCATTTCGGCGGGACTCACCGTGTTGCCGATGGACTTGGACATCTTTTCGCCCTCGTAGGTGACCATGCCGTTGTGCATCCAGAAATTGGCGAATTCGTCGCCTGCAGCCTGGGACTGGGCCATCTCGTTTTCGTGATGCGGGAAGCGGAGGTCCAGTCCCCCACCATGGATGTCGAAGCGCGTGCCCAGGTATTTGGTGACCATGGCGGAGCATTCGAGGTGCCATCCTGGTCGTCCCGCTCCCCACGGCGATTCCCATTTGGCGGTGACGGGTTCGCCGTCCTTGTAACCCTTCCACAACGCGAAGTCGCGCGGGTCCCTCTTGCCGCGAGGGTCGGCGTCGGGGGCGCCTTGCATATCATCGATATTCTGCCGCGTCAGCGAACCGTACTTGCTCCAGGAGCGGACGTCGAAATAGACGTCTCCCGAGTCGTCCAGTGCGGGGTAGGCATGGCCGCGGTCGATCAGCCGCTGGATCAGCGCGTGCATTTCCGGAATGTGCCCGGTGGCACGGGGCTCGTACGTCGGCCGCTGGACGCCGAGGGATTCGTAGGCGTTCTCGAATTCCTGCTCGTAGCGGTAAGCCAAAGCCCACCACTCCTCGTCTTTCCGCGCCGTCGGCTCGGCAGCCCACTCGGGGCCGAAGGATTGCTCGGACTTGGCCAGGATTTTGTCGTCGATGTCCGTGACGTTGCGGACTACTGTGACGCGAAGGCCACGGAATTCGAGCCAGCGCGTCAGCTGATCAAACGCGATTGCCGACCTGACGTGCCCAACGTGCGGCATGCCCTGGACAGTAGCCCCGCAGTAGTACACGCTGGCCTGGCCCTGTTCGAGGGGAACGAAGTCGCGGACTTCGGCGGAGGCGGTGTCATAGAAGCGCAGGGTCACCGCTCCAGATTAGCCGATGACGCGGCGTGACTTGCCTACTTGCAGTACTCGCCGATTTTGTTGAAATGCACGGTCAGCTGTTGTTGCTGTTCCTGAGTGGTTGCTCCCAGCGAGGAAGCGGCGGCTTTGTCCATGATGGCGGCCATCTCCTTGATGGGATCGCCGATTTCCGGAGCCAGCTTGTCCGCGATCTCGTGATAGTGGGCAGCGATCTGCTTGGACTGCTGCTGTTGGTTGCCGTCGGGCTTGAAGGTGTCATTGTTGAGGAACTCGCAACTGGCCTTCACATCCATCTTCGGCGTCCCGGAACAACCGCCGAGCAGGAGCGCAGCAGTCACGCTCGCGGACAAGAGCACGGCGGAACGCACGACGCCGGAACGCACCTTAGTCATTCAGCCCACCTTCAGTGGAACCGGGCTGGCTTTCTCCTTGGACGGGGTAGACGAGGGCGGTGGCAATTGCAGAAATTCCTTCACCGCGGCCAGTAAATCCCAAACCATCGCTGGTGGTGGCTGTGACGCTGACTGGTGCGTTCGCGGCTTCGGTCAGGATCCTTTGGGATTCTTCGCGGCGGGGGCCGAACTTGGGGCGGTTGGCTACAAATTGGACGGCGACATTGCCAATCTCGAACCCTGCGGCCCTGACTATCCGTGCCGCCTCACCGAGGAGCTTTACCCCGGAGGCGCCGGCGAACTCGGGACGGTCTGTGCCGAAGTGGGTACCAAGGTCACCGATTCCACACGCGGAGAACAGGGCGTCGGCAGCCGCATGGGCGACGCAATCGCCGTCGGAATGTCCGGACAGCCCCTGCTCACCTTCCCAAAAGAGGCCACCCAACCAGAGTGGCTGGGGATCATCCTCAGGCGCGAAGGCGTGCACGTCGACGCCGATTCCGATACGGGGCAGGGCCAAGTTGCCGGCTACGCCCGCAGCTTGCTGAGCCGCCATCAGCCTTCCACCCAGCGCATTCCGAGAGGGCCCTCGAGGAGGCCCTCGGCAATGATGAGATCCAGGGGCGTCGTGATCTTCAGTGACTGGCTGGCCCCGCGGACGGCATGGACCGGAACGCCCAGAAGCTCGACCAGCATGGCGTCATCGGTGACTGCAGCGGCCTGTTTGTCGTCAAAGAGCTCGGCGGCGTCGTGCGCCCGCCTCAACGTGGCCAGTTCGAAACCCTGGGGCGTCTGAACTGCCCTGAGTTGTTCCCTGGGCGCTGTTCCCGTGACAACTTCCGGGGCGATGCCGGACTCCGAAGCGTTGGTCTGGGCCACGGTCTTGATCGTGTCCACCACAGGCATGGCCGGAATGACGGCCTTGGCACCGGAGGCCAAAGCGTCGGCTACGCGCTGGAATACGCGCTCGGGGGTCAATGCGCGGGCCGCGTCATGGACGAGCACGGCTTCGGTGCCGTCCTCCAAAGCAGCCAAAGCGGCGCGGACGGAATCAGCACGGGTGGAACCGCCGTCGACAACTGTTATTTCGGGGCCACCATCTACCAGTTCAACCGTGAACCCGGCAATCAACTGGCGCAGTTCCGTATCCCCCTTGGGCACGGCGACACAGATCTGGCGAGCGACGTCGGCAGCGACAACGCCACGAAGGGCGTGCATCAGGATGGTTTCGCCACCCAGCGGAACTTTGGCTTTGGGCATGCCGTAGCCGAGGCGCTCGCCCGAGCCGGCGGCCACCACGATCACCGCCGTAACAGCGCGCTTGGAAGGAATACTCATGCGCCCAAGGTTACTGGGAAACTACTTGAAAATGCCTCAAGATACTTGATCATCAAAGTACCTCTGGGTACTTTGTGGCAAAAAGAAACCCGGCGGCGCTTTCGCACCACCGGGTATCAATTCTTAGGAAGCCAAGACCTCGTCAAGAACGCTGGCTGCCTTCTCTTCGTCTGTCTTCTCAGCCAGGGCCAGTTCTGAAATCAGAATCTGCCGCGCCTTGGCCAGCATGCGCTTCTCACCTGCGGAAAGGCCGCGATCGTGATCACGACGCCAAAGATCGCGAACGACCTCCGCCACCTTGATGACATCGCCCGAAGCAAGCTTCTCCAGGTTTGCCTTGTAACGACGTGACCAGTTGGTAGGCTCCTCAGTGAACTCGGCGCGGAGAACGTCAAATACGTGCTCCAAGCCTTCTTTGCCCACTACGTCCCTGACCCCAACAAGGTCAACGTTCTCTGCTGGAACTTCAATGGTCAGATCACCCTGAGCCACCTTGAGCTTGAGATACATCTTCTCTTCGCCCTTGATGGTGCGCATCTTGATTTCCTCAATTTTTGCTGCACCGTGGTGAGGGTAAACTACTGTCTCGCCGACCTCAAAAACCATGTGGACTTTCCCCTTTCCCGCAGACTAGTCTATCACGATTAAGGCATACGACTGGCACCCGACGGGGCCTCCAGCCGCGCCAATAAAGGGAAATAGGCCCCAAACGAGCTCACGATACCCCTTGACGTGAGCCCCGAAAGATGCTTCACGGAAGCAAGCTGCGCGCCGGATCTTCCCGGTCGCGTTCGCCACAATGCCTTCTCGAATCCTTATTTCGGCCGCTTTGCCGATAGGCTATGGCTGAAAAGTGTTCCAATGACTCTTGAGGAGTAGGTGTCGTGCGCATTACTGCGATGAACCCTGTCCAGCGCGGCAAGCTGGCAATTGCGGCGGCTGCAATCGGCGTCGGTCTTCTGTCCGTTACCGGCTGTGGCTTCGTCAACGCCCAGCAGACTTCCCACCAGTACTCAGCATCGGACGGGATCAGAGCAGATCTCGGCCAGCTGCAGTTGCGCAACATGCTGATCGTCGCTTCCGGCGAGAACCAGCCCGGCCGCGTGATCGGCGCAGTGTTCAACAAGTCCAACTCGGATGCAACCCTGACCATCAGTGGTGCAAATGGGGCCCAGACGGAGATTCCCGTTAAGGCGAACTCGGAGACGTACCTGAATAGCGAATCCGACGCCGCGGTCCTTAGCTCCGCCGGCACCAAGCCCGGTGGACTGAGCCCGGTAACCATTCGCAGCGGTTCGGACACCGCAAAAATCAACGTTCCCGTAGTTGATGGCACGCTCCCTGAGTACAAGGAATACTTGCCCTCCTCGAGCGCCTCGGCAACTCCGTCTTCGACTTCCACGGCAACGTCGACTGCGACGCCGACCGCCACCGAATCTGCAGCTGCCGGCCACTAGCAGGCTGGCTACAAGCAAAGACAACAAGGAAGGGTTCCGCCTAGGCGGAACCCTTCCTTGTTGTTGTCTTGACAGTCTGCTGGCTAAATGCCGACTGACTTAGCTTTACGGCTCGAACTTGTAGCCCAGTCCACGCACCGTCACCAGGTACCTCGGAACGGACGGATCCGGCTCAATCTTGCTGCGCAGGCGCTTTACGTGGACATCAAGGGTCTTGGTATCGCCTACGTAGTCTGAACCCCACACGCGGTCGATCAGCTGGCCCCGGGTGAGCACACGCCCGGAATTGCGGAGCAGCATTTCAAGGAGTTCAAATTCCTTCAACGGCAGTGATACCTGTTCGCCGTTTACGCTCACCACGTGGCGCTCAATATCCATGCGGACGGGTCCGGCCTGCACGGTGGAGGTGATCAGCTCTTCGGGTTCACCCTGCCTGCGGAGCACTGCACGCACCCGCGCTACGAGTTCGCGTGAGGAGTACGGCTTGGTGACGTAATCGTCTGCACCCAGCTCCAGGCCAACCACTTTGTCGATCTCCGAGTCCTTGGCGGTCAGCATGATCACCGGCACGCTGGAACGTTGGCGCAGTTGACGGCACACCTCCGTGCCCGGCGTTCCAGGCAGCTGGAGATCCAGCAGGACGAGGTCGGCCCCATTCCGGTCGAATTCCACCAAGGCGTCGGTGCCGTTATCCACTACCTCGACGTCGAAACCCTCTTTGCCCAAAAGGTAGGACAGGGGGTCGCTGAAGGACTCTTCGTCCTCCACTATCAAAATCCTGCTCAAGCGCTGGCTCCTTGCTCTTGGGCGCCGCCGGCGCCCCTTGTTGATTCCCGTAATGCGGTTGATTCGCGTGATGCGGTTAATTCGCGTGATGCGGTTGCTGAGTCGCGTGGTGGGTTTCGACGGCGGCACCCCCCGCCGGTAGCTGCGGGGACTCAGCAGTGGACGCAGCATGAGCCGGGAGGCCGGCGTCGTCGTCCTGGCCTTCCATCTCGGGCAACCGGATGGTGAACGTTGAGCCTTGACCAGGCTGGGACCACACGGTGACCTCGCCACCATGGTTGGACACAACATGCTTAACGATGCTGAGGCCCAGGCCGGTGCCGCCGGTGTGCCGGGAGCGTGCAGCGTCCACCCGGTAGAAGCGTTCGAAGACTCGTTCCTGGTCCTCCGGGGTGAGGCCCTCGCCTTGGTCCGTGACTGAAATAGCGACGACGCCCTCCCGGGTCCGGACTCCAACGCCCACCCGGGTGTTGTCCGGCGAGTAGCGGATGGCGTTGTCGATCAGGTTGCGCAGGGCGGTGACCAGCAGGTCCCTGTCACCGAACACCAGGGAATCTGAATGGCCGCCCACCAGGATCTGGATATTCTTGCTCTCTGCCGGGAGCTGTGAGCGGTCCACTGCCTCGGTAATCACAGTGTTGATGTCCACCGTGTGGCCTTGCTGGGCAACATTTGCGCCCTGAAGCCGGGAAAGCTCAATGATGTCTTGGACCAGCGCTGCGAGGCGTCCGGATTCTTTATGCATGCGTTTGGCGAAGCGGCGTACCGCTTCCTCGTCATCAGGCGAGGCTTCCAATGCCTCGGCCAGGAGCGATATGGCGCCAACCGGTGTCTTGAGTTCATGGGAAACGTTGGCCACGAAGTCGTTGCGGATCTCCTCCGTGCGGGTGATCTCGGTGCGGTCGTCGGCCAGCAGCACGATGTACTCCCAACCGAGCATGGCTGCCCGGACCTGAACCACGATGGTGCCCTTGCCGAGCGGTCCGCGGGGAAGTTCGTATTGTTGCTCCAGGATCACGCCATCGCGGCGGACCTTTGCGGTCATGTCCAGGAGCTGCTTGTGAACCACGGTGTGGCCGCGGACCAGGCCGTAGGCGTACGCCGCCGGACTCGCGCGGACCACGCCATCGATTGCATCGACCACCACAAACGCGCGGCCGACGACGGCAAGTACCTCCGCTGCACCTTCGGGAAGCAGGGGCTCGGTAACATCCAGGTCCACGATCCTGCGCTGCCGCTCGCTGATCCTGAAAGCGAGCATGCCAAAGACGCCCAGTGACAGGCCAACCAAGCCTGCAACGACACCTATAAGCAACGGATCCACGTGTCCAGCTTATGCTCTTGAATCTCGCCAAAGTGTTGATCCGGTGCCAAACGGGGGCGGTTCAACTAACGTTCATCTAAAGGTGCGCAACCGTTCACTGGCTCCTGACACAGTTACTGGTTGGACTGCCAATGGTATTTGAAATCCGCGCCCCACCATGGGACAGGATTTCCAAGGAAAGGACGCCTTAGTGCGCAAGGTTTTTCAGGAGGAGCTCACCCAGGTCGGTGACGACCTCGTCGAGATTTCCAAACTGGTTCACGAAGCAATCACGAAGGCCACTACGGCCTTCGAAGGCGCCGACGTCGATCTTGCCCAGGACGTCATCGCTGCAGACGCACGCATCGACTTCCTGCAGAACAGCCTCGACGAACGTGCCATCGACATCCTGGCATTGCAGGGCCCCGTTGCCAGCGACCTCCGCATGATTGTTGGTTCGCTCCGCATGAGCGCATCGCTGGAGCGGATGGGTGACCTCGCCCGCCACGTAGCGCAACTGGCCCGCCTTCGCTACCCCGCCACCGTCATCCCGGCGTCGCTGACCCAGACCTTCAAAGCGATGGCCCAGCACGACATCGACATCACGGCCAAGGTCATCGAACTCCTCCAGACCCGCAACCTCGAGGTGGCCCGGGACATCCTCAAGATCAACATCGCCGTGGACGACCTCCACCTCAGCGTCTTCAAGGCGATCGCCTCCCCTGACTGGAACGAGACTGCTTCCACCACCGTGGACGTGGCCCTGGCCAGCCGCTACTTCGAGCGCTTCGCCGACCACGGCGTCTCCGTTGCCCGCAAGGTCACGTACCTCGTCACGGGCGAATGGCAGCCTGAGGGCTTCTAGCAGCTTCCCCGCAACGTAAACAGCAACGGCGGCCGGTCACCAAATGTGACCGGCCGCCGTCGTCGATTAATACCGCTTCGTAGCTAGTGTCGCGGGCGAGCTGCGTCTAAGGGAGGAACGATCGAGCAGCCGCCGCGGCAGTAGCGGAGAACCTACTTCTTGCCCTGGTTCGCTACCGCGAGAATCGCATCTGCTGCTGCCTCGGGGTCCAGGTACGTGCCGCCCGGGTTGATCGGCTGGAAGTCCTCGTCCAGTTCGTAGACCAGCGGGATGCCCGTGGGGATGTTCAATCCTGCAATGGCGTCATCGCTGATGCCATCAAGGTGCTTGACCAGGGCGCGCAGGGAGTTGCCGTGCGCGGTGACCAGGACGGTCTTGCCAGCCTTGAGGTCTTCCTTGATGTCCGATTCCCAGTACGGGAGGAGGCGGACAAGGACGTCCTTGAGGCATTCGGTGCGCGGAAGGGCGTCACCGAGGTCCTTGTAGCGGACGTCGTGTGCCTGCGAGAATTCGCTGTCGTCGGACAGGGGCGGCGGCGGGGTGTCGTAGCTGCGGCGCCATTCCATGAACTGCTCTTCGCCGAACTCGGCGAGGGTCTGGGCCTTGTCCTTGCCCTGCAGCGCACCGTAGTGGCGCTCGTTGAGTCGCCAGTCGCGCTTGACGGGGATCCAGCCGCGGTCGGCCTTGTCCAGTGCCATGTTGGCAGTGTTGATGGCCCGCTTCAGGAGCGAGGTGTAGAGGATGTCCGGGAGGATGTTGTTCTCAACCAGGAGTTCCCCACCGCGCACTGCTTCTTCGCGGCCTTGGTCGTTCAGGTCTACGTCCACCCAGCCGGTGAACAGGTTCTTGGCGTTCCAGTCGCTGTGGCCGTGGCGCAGCAGAATCAGCTTGTAAGTCATGGTTTTCATCCTAGCCGAGGGGTCCTGTGCCTTGCCGGGCGTTACGAAGAGCAACGCGGGGTCACTTGCGGCCCATCGGAGCACGGTTTATGGGCCATAAATGACCCCGCGTTGCAGGATAAAGTGGGGACCGTGGTGCAAAAAGCGGAACGGGTCAGTACTTCCCGAAGTCGAAGTGGGAAGCCTGTTGGCAACGTCACCCGCGGCACCACCAATCCGAACCGTATGCGCCGCTTGGATCGGTGGCTCGCCGGTCCGCAGGCGTGGCGGCTCCGCGCCGCCGTCGACCCCTTGGTTGTGGATCTGGGCTATGGCGCCTCGCCAGCCACCGCCGTCGAACTTTTTGAGCGGCTTCAGGCCGTTCGCTCGGATGTGCGCGTCTGCGGAATCGAGATCGAGCCTGACAGGGTGCGAACCGCTAAGGCGCTGGAACGTCCCGGGCTCAGCTTCCACGTGGGTGGTTTCGAACTGCCGGTTCCCGGTGACCCCATAGTTGTGCGGGCCTTCAACGTGCTCCGTCAGTATGAGGAAGCCGACGTGGCCGGGATCTGGCGGCTGGTTCAATCCCGCTTGGCTCAGGGCGGCCTGTTCATTGATGGCACCTGCGATGAAATCGGTCGGTGCGTCACGTGGGTGGCACTGGATCCGGAAAGGCCCCGGAGCCTCAGTTTCTCAGTGCGGTTTGGCAATTTCGAGCTGCCGTCGGAAGTGGCCGAGAGGCTGCCTAAGGCCCTTATCCACCGCAATGTGCCTGGCGAACCCATCCATACATTCCTGCAGGCCATGGACAAGGCCTGGCTGGAAGCGGCGCCGCTGGCATCGTTCGGCAATCGGCAGCGCTGGACAGGAATGTGCCGCTTACTGCGCGACGCCGGATGGCCGCTTCAGGATGGTCCGTCGCGGTGGCGCCTGGGTGAAGTCACGGTGGACTGGGATGCGGTTGCGCCGAAGGCTGTTTACCAGGGGCCGTAAGGACCGACGTTGCGGTTGCCGCCGCTGCCTGCTTCCCGGACTGCTGGACGGACGTCCGCAAGGTACACACAGGAAGCCGTCACCGCGGCGATTCCGAACAGGCCGAGGCCGCTTCCACCGCTCAACAGGGTCAGCGCGCCGATGGCGAAAGCAACGCCGGTAAGGGCTAACCAGAACGTCTTGGTGCGCTTGGAGGCGGCCACGAACAGCGTCGGCCGGTGGCGCAGGCAATCCACAAAAGCCCACAGTTCAAGGACAACGGCCACCAAGCCAAGGATGAAGTAGACCGCGTTGGTGACAATCGCGATCAAGAATTTTCCGTCCACGCCCCTTAGCCTAACTGTCCAACGACTTCAGTGCTTGCTCAAGGTCGGACCAGAGATCTTCCACGTTCTCGATCCCGACGCTCAAACGGACCAGGTTCTCCGGGACACTGACCGGCTCAGCTGCGTGCCGGCGTCGACGTTCGATCAGCGACTCAACCCCGCCCAAGGATGTCGCCGGGAGCCAGAGCTGAAGCGCACGGACCAAGTCGTCGGCCGCTTCGGCGCCGCTGCGGGCATCGTCTCCGGCGATCTGGATGCAGAGGATGGAACCGAAGCCCTTCATCTGGTCCTTGGCGCGCTCATGCCCCGGATCCGCGGGTAGGCCCGGATAGCGGATGGACTCGACCCTCGGATGGGTGCTGAGGCGCTCGGCCAGCACTGCCGCGGACGCTTGCGAACGTTCGATCCGCAGCGCAAGCGTGCGGAGTCCCCGGAGCGCAAGCCATGCTTCGAACGGGCCGGCGATGCCGCCGTGGATGATGCGGTGGTGAAGGAGCGTGGCCCGGAGTTCCGGATTGGAGGTCACCAAGGCGCCCAGGACGACGTCGGAATGGCCCGCCAGGTATTTCGTCACCGAGTGAAGCACGACGTCGGAGCCCAGGCTAAGCGGCTGCTGCACCAACGGCGTGGAGAAAGTATTGTCCGTGACCACGATCGCGCCCACAGCATGGGCGGCGTCGGTGAGCGCCCGGACATCGGCAATGCCAAGCATGGGGTTGGTGGGGCTTTCCAGCCAGAGCAGGTCCGCGGCTTTGCCATCTTCCGGGCTGATCAAGGCCTTCACTGCGTCCGTGTCCGTAATGTCCACGATTCGCAGGTCCAGGAAGCCCTTCTCCGCGAGTTCGGTCGCCATGACCAACGAGCCCGAGTAGCTGTGTGATGGCATGACAACAACGCCACCGGCAGGTACCAAGGAGAGGGCCGAGCTGACGGCAGCAAGCCCGGATGCATAGAGCAAGCCGGGCAGGGCAGCGCCTTCCAGCTTGCCCAGGGCGTCCTCGAACGGGTCCCAGGTGGGGTTGGCGTAGCGACCATAGCCGCGATCGCCGTCGCCAAGGGAACCAGTTCCAAAGTATGTGGAGGACAGGACGATGGGCGGATTCACCGGTTCATCGTGTTTGCGCTCGGGGCGGCCTGCAGCCACCACAACGGTTTCCGGGGACAAATCGGCAGCGCGCTGATCGGAAAGGCTCATGGTTTCAGGGTAGTCGTGGGCGAGCCTGTGGATGAAAGCCGTTACGGTTTGCCCGTGATCGGTAGGCTAGACAAGTGAGTATTCAGAGGCCCGGTCTTTTCATCGCGTTCGAAGGCGGAGACGGAGCCGGCAAGTCCACCCAGGCTGCCCGGCTCTGCGACGCCCTTGAAGCGCGGGGCCTGTCCGTGCTGCGCACCCGCGAACCGGGCGGGACTCCCATTGGAGAAAAGCTGCGCTCCCTTGTGCTGGACCATGGCCACGGCACCATCGATGCCCGGACAGAGGCCCTGATGTTTGCCGCGGCCCGCGCTGCGCACGCCAGCCAAGTGATCCGCCCTGCGTTGGCAGCGGGGCAGGTTGTCATCACGGACCGCTACATTGATTCGTCTGTTGCCTATCAAGGTGCTGGCCGTGGGCTTGGAGCAGAGGGTGTGTTGTCCCTTAACGAATGGGCCACGGAAGGCCTGCATCCGGACCTGACTGTACTGCTCGACGTCGAGCCCTCCGACGGCCGCGAACGCCGCACCGCCGGCGCGGCTGCTGAGGACCGTTTGGAATCCGAACCCGACGCGTTCCATTCCACCATCCGCCATGCTTTCCTCGACCTCGCAGCCGCTGCTCCCTCCGGTTACCTGGTGCTGCCGGCCAAGTCCGACATTGCCTCGCTGGCCGCGCAGATCCTTGAACGGGTGGAGGCCTTGCTGGCTGAGCGCGGGCTGGGCGAACGCGTTTCAGGGAACCACCTGTGAGCGTTTGGGACGACCTCCAAGGCCAGGCGCCGGTGGTTGCCCAGCTGAAGCAGGCAGCCCAGGGCGAATCCGGCCTCACTCACGCCTGGCTCTTTACCGGCCCTCCGGGCTCGGGCCGTTCCAATGCTGCCAAGGCTTTCGCTGCCGCGCTGAACTGCGAGCAGGACGACGTCACTTTGCGGGGCTGCGGCGAGTGCGCCGCATGCCACACGATCCTCGGCGAGACCCATTCTGATGTCACGTTCGTGCGGACCGAAAAAGTCACCATCACCATTGACGAGGCCCGCGAACTTGTTTCAAAGGCCGGGGACCGCCCCGCCACTGGCCGTTGGCGGATCATCATCGTTGAGGACGCGGACCGCATGGCGGAACGAACCACCAACGTCCTGTTGAAGGCCATCGAGGAACCAACTCCGCGTACCATCTGGATGCTGTGCGCGCCATCGCCCGCAGACGTATTAGTCACCATCCGCTCGCGCTGCCGTCCCGTCAGCCTGCGGCTTCCCCCAGCCTCCGACGTCGCAGCATTGCTGGTGAGGCGCGACGGCATCGATCCTGAGCTCGCGGACCGGGCTGCCCGTGCCGCGCAAAGCCACATCGGGATTGCCCGCCGCCTCGCCCGTGACGCCGACGCCCGCGAACGCCGTCTCGAAACGGTTCGCATCCCCCTGGGGCTCCGTGGGGTTACGGCAGCGGTGATGATGGCGGAGAAGCTCGTCAAGATCGCCACCGATGAAGCCAACAGCTCCAATGATGAACGCGACGCCGCCGAGAAAATTGCGCTCCTGGCAAGCCTGGGTGCACCGGAGTCCGGAACGCTGCCACCGTCCATGCGGAGCCAGGTGAGGCAGCTGGAGGACGACCAAAAACGCCGCGCCAAGCGCTCCATCACCGACTCGCTGGACCGCACACTGACCGATCTGTTGTCCTTCTACCGTGATGTCCTGATCATCCAATTGGGGAACGCCGTAGAGCTGGTCAACGTTGAGCTCAAGAGCGATCTTGAAGAATACGCCGCCCGCTCCACCCCGGAAGCGACCCTCGCCCGGATGGACGCGATCAACAAGGCCCGTGTCCGCATTACCACCACCAACGTTGCGCCGCTGTTGGCGGTCGAGTCCATGGCGACGAGCCTCATCCAGCAATAGGAGAATCCATGAAGTCCGCACCTCGCCGGCCCGCCGGTACCCCCTCAAGGGACCGGTCTGTCCAGCCTGCTGCGGCCGGGGGCGGCCAGCGGGGTCTCGTGGCCATCTGTTTGGCCCTTGCCTCCCTGCTGGTGCTCAGTGCCTGCTCCTTGCCGTTCCTCCCCACACCTACGGCCAAGCCGAGCACCAGCACTGTTGACCCGTCCATTGCGGCCTCGGCGCCCAAAGGACTCGAAAAGTACTATTCGCAGTCCGTGAAGTGGAGCTCGTGTGAGGACGGGTTCCAGTGCGCTGAGGTCAAGGTTCCTTTGGATTACGGCAATCCGGACTCCGCCGAGATCACGCTGTCCGCCATCAAGTTACCCAGCACGGGCACCAAGAAGGGCTCCATCCTGGTCAATCCCGGAGGTCCGGGCGGCTCCGGCGTCGATTTCGTCAAGGATGCGGGAAACACGCACTTCACCGAAAAGCTGCGCGCCAACTTCGACACGGTGGGCTTCGACCCCCGCGGCGTCAAGCGGTCCGCTCCGGTCACGTGCATGTCGGATGCCGAACGCGATGCCGCGCGCGAAAAAGTATTCCGGAAGGACACGGACCAAGGCCTGGCCGCCGCTTTGGCCTTCAACAAGTCCCTGGCTGAGAAGTGCGTCGAGAAGACCGGACCCGTGCTGGAGCACATTGATACCGTCAGCGCTGCCAAGGACCTGGACGTCCTGCGCGCCGTGGTCAACGATGCCAAGCTCAATTACCTTGGCTATTCCTACGGCACGTTCCTGGGTTCCACGTACGCGTCACTGTTCCCAGAAAACGTCGGGCATCTGGTACTGGACGGTGCCGTGGACCCGTCCATCAGCAACGAGGAACTGACTGCGGGGCAGGCAAAAGCGTTTGAAAAGGCCCTCCGCACGTACGTCGATGATTGCCTTCGTCAAAAGGAATGCCCCCTCAGTGGGTCCGTTGACAACGGAGTCCAGGAAATCAGGGATCTCATCAACGCAGTGGACCAGAACCCCCAAACAGCCAAGGACGGGAGGCTGGTGACCGGGACGGAGTTTGTCAACGGGCTCTTCCTCCCGCTCTATGACGACCAAAGCTGGCCGGCATTGACCCAGGCCCTGGACAGTGCATTCTCCGGCGACGTCTCCCAGATGATGCGCATCGCCGATCTCGGTGCCGACCGCGAGGCCAATGGTACGTACAGTTCAAACTCGGCATTCGCGTTCCAGGCCATCAACTGCCTCGACTACCCGATGGTCAGTGATACCGCCGGGATGAGGGCTGAGGAAACCCGCCTCAAGCAGGAATCACCAACATTCGGCGCATTCTTCGCCTACGGCGGGGTCACCTGCAAGGACTGGCCGTACAAGAACACCCGCACGCCTGCACCCGTGGACTACACCGGATCCGCCCCCATCGTCGTTATCGGCACCACGGGAGACCCGGCCACCCCCCTGGAGTGGGCACAGTCCCTGCGCAAACAGCTTGAAAACGCCTCTCTGGTCACGTGGGAAGGTGAGGGGCACACAGCCTACGGTCGCTCGAACTCCTGCGTCAGCACCGCCGTCGACGATTACTTTGTTGACGGCAAGCTGCCGCAGGACGGGCTCCAGTGCTAGGTCCCCTGCGACGCAAGTAGCGAAGCTAGAGGTGCCTGGCTTCGCGTTTCTCCAGCAGGAGCGGGAGCTGCTTGATCGAATCCACGACGACGGTGGCGCCAGCTGCGCGGAGCGTCGCCTCGGAGTGGGAACCTGTGAGGACGCCGGCAATCAGCGATGCGCCCGAGCGGACCCCTGAGAGCATGTCTGAGCTGGTGTCTCCTATGACGGCCACCTCACGGACATCGTCCAGGTCCAAGGCGAGCAACGCCGTCAGGATCATGTCAGGGTAGGGGCGGCCCCGCCCGGCATCTGCCGGGCACAAGCTAAGGTCCGCCAAGCCCATCCAACCCAGTGATTCGAGGACCATGTTCTGCGTGTGGCGACCAAAGCCCGTGGCGAGGCATACCTGCATGCCGGACTCCCGCATCCAGATAATGGCATCCTCCGCGCCGGGAATCGCACGGATACCACCGTCCTCGATCAACTCGTCGTAGGTCTTCTCGAAGACCTTGTTTGCGCTCTCTGCCACGCTCGTATCACCGAAAAGGTCTCCGAAGACGGCCATTTTCGAGAAGCCCATGGTGTCACGTGCATAACCGAGCATGCTCTCAAAGCGGCTGCTGCCCGGCTCCACCCCGTGCTCGGCCAAGGCCCTGGACAGGGCCCGCTCCGTGCGTCCTTCGTCGGTGATGGTTGTCCCCACCATGTCCACCACAGCCAGCCGCAGCCGGGTGGGAGTGTGGCTGGTATCCCTGGTCATTGCGTCCCCGGTCATGGCGTGGCCCCTTCGGCTGGTTTGCGTGCTGGTTGCGTGGCTGGATATACCCGGCACTGTTGATTTCCCAGCCTCCGGCGGCGGAGAGAAGGCCGCCTGAACCCGGCCCGACGTGCAGGTGAACATCCCCGCAACGGCCGCCACCGCCCTCGTTTTGACCCGGGCGCGGTGCCTCTATTACAGTTATGTCTTGCGTGATCGCCCGGGAAACCGGTGATGAACGCGGTGCTTCCTTAGCTCAGTCGGTAGAGCGTTTCACTCGTAATGAAAAGGTCATCAGTTCGATTCTGATAGGAAGCTCGGTAGAGAACCCCCGAAAATCACGGATTTCCGGGGGTTCTCGTTATTTTCGCTGGCGACACCCGTATTCGTGCGCGCCACACCAACGGGCCGGCGCCCCCAAAATCCAAGCGTCCTCAGTCCGTTTCCGGGTCCTCAGGGAATTTGCGTCTCATCAGCCAAGCGCACTCCGACTGTCAGATGCCTACGCAACGGTTTGTGGCAGCGAGTGGACCGGGACAAACCCCTTCCATTGGGTGGCGCGCTCATAGGCCTGGGCGATCGCGAGCACTGTGGCATCGGTGTATTCCGGTCCCAGAATGTGCAGGCCAACGGGCTGCCCGTTGGCGAAGCCACAGGGAACACTGACCCCCGGCATACCGGTCAGGTTTGCAGCTGAAAGCATGCGAAGGGCTGCCGATAGGGAACCCTCTTCTGGAGAGCCTGTGAGTTCAGAGGACATCGCCTGGGCCAAGGGGGCGATCGCCGGAAGCGTAGGTGACACCACTGCCTGCACCCCGGCCCGTGCCATGGCCCGCGGCAAAAACGACCGGAGGTGCTCCCTTACCTGCCACGCGAGATGAATGTCCTCCTCCGAAGCCAGTGCACCTGTTTCGATCATGATGCGGGTGGCAGGCAAGTATCGTTCCGCCGCGCTTTCCAGCCTGGCACGGTGATGTTGGGCAGCTTCGGATAAGGAGATTGCGACGCTGGCATGCAGGGCAAGGTCAAGCTCGGGAAGCGGAAGTTCCACGACCTCGAATTTAAGGTCCCTGAGTACGCACAGGGCTCCTTCCACAGTTTCCCTGACTTCCGCCGTAACTCCCCACTCCGACCACATTCTGCGATCAACCCCAAGCCTGACCGGAACAGTAGCTTCACGGATTTGCGCTGATACAGGTCCCCCGAGCAGGGCCATCCCGTGTGGCTCCACCATGCCGTCCAGCAGCGCCGCGCAGTCCTCGACGCTCCGGGCAATAGGTCCCACTTGATCCATGGTGTGGCTTACGTGAAGGATGCCGGAGGAAGACACGACGCCGTTGCTTGGCTTCAGCCCTACCAGACCATTGACGGCAGCCGGGTTTCGGACGGAGCCACCGGTGTCGGTTCCCAGCGCTCCGGGAATTGATCCCACAGCCACGGCAACGCCCGATCCAACCGATGAGCCGCCTGCATACCGGTCAGGACCCCAAGGGTTTCGCGACGGTGGAGTTCCTTGTCCAAAAGCGAACTCGTGTGTTTGAAGCTTTCCGAGGATCACGGCACCGTTGCCACGGAGTCGGCGTACCACTCCAGCGTCGTCCAGAGCGATATTCCCGCGGAGGCTTTCGGAGCCGGCCTCCGTCGGCATCCCCCGGACGTCGATGACGTCCTTCACTCCAAGGGGGATCCCGTGAAGGCTGCCAGCGAATTGGCCTCCGACGGCCAGGTCATCTGCGACGCGGGCAGCTTCACGCGCGCCGCGTTCGTCTATATGCGCCCAGGCTTGGGCATACTGCTCTGTGGCCCGGGCCCGGTCCACAACAGAGTCGAGCAGTTCAACTGCTGACACATGACGGCGCCGGATGAGGACTGCTGCCTCCGCGATGCCCAGCTCCCATGCTTCGGTCAAGGATTAGCCTCCCGTTTCACGCCACTCTCCTTTTCCAGAAGAATTTGCTGTTCAAAGGCAGCCTTCAGGGATTCCATCCCGGTCCGGAAGTCGCGGTACGCGCTCTCCAGCGCTGGAAGGTCCTGCTGGGCAATCGAAGATCCAACCAGATCACGGAGGATGGCCAGATGGTGACTGCTTAGCGGGAGCGCCTCGTTGACTGGCCGGCTCATCGGTGGGCCTCCGGGGTAAGTTGTCCATCCCGAACCACGCAGACGCCGTCCGCCAGGACAACACGCACATCGCGGAAATCCTCGGCGCTAGCGACAACTACATCCCCGGCTCTCCCTGCCTCGAGCCGCCCACTGCCGGGTGCGATGCCCGGGACGAGATCAGCCACGGCAGAGGTTGCCATGGCAACGGCACCAGCCAAGGAACGATGTCCACGCGCCGCGATGTCCTGGACGGCAGAAATCAGCTCGTCATGATCGCCGTCGTGTCCATAATCGGTCCCGATGACTGAGATCAGCCCGGGTTCCTTGAGCAGCAAGTCCCAGTGCTCACGCGTCTTAACCGTTCGCCTGCGGTGCAGGAGATCAAAGACGGAAGCCTCGGCAGGCCAACCCATTTTGTTGCCCAGGACAGCCAGTTCGTGGGCCTCGGCCGGCGTGTGGGAAGGGTGGTTCGCGTGCGCAGCGATGAGCGTGGCTCCGGTTCCTTCAAGCTCGGGCATTAGTTCCCTTAAGACGCTGGCGGTCGCCGATGCACTGTGGACGATGGCCGGAACGCCGAACTTCGACGCCGCACGGACGCCCTCCCGGATCCCTTCTATTGCGGGGACAAATGATGGCATCACCGTGTCCCTGACGAGCTTGGCCAATTGGGTAGCTGTGAAGGCATCCGCCAGTCCTGCATCCTTGGCGGCCTCGGCCAGCGCGGCCGGATCGAAGGCACGGATGTCGATAAACCTGCCCAGGACTGCTTCCTTGATGCGGCGGGCTTGGTCGATATTGACTCGAATACCGGAGGATTTTTGGATAGCCGCCGGGATGTAGACAAGGTCCTGCCCTCCCCCACCCAACGTTTGGCCACCGCCCAGCTCCCCGATGGCGATAGCACCGTCGTCGAGCATCCCCCCAACGGTGAGTTCCCCTACCTCCGCGGTAAGACCCTTCCCGTCCGCCAATTCAGCGGCCTGCAAGCAATGTGGCAAATGCGTCGTCGCTCCGCGAACGTGCACGGCGTGTCGCTTGTCGGCTTCGCGGACATCGTCCATCGAAGCGAAACCACACAGGCTAAGGACAGTGGTGGTTCCGGCTAGAAGGTGCCTGTCGAGATTCGCCATCCATCGCTCGGCGGGCAGTGCCGCTGCCGCGCTCGGGAACAGCGGGCCGGGCGTCACTCCGTGGGTGTGGATATTGATGAGACCTGGCATGACGACGCAGCCGGCCGCGTCGATGACATCGCCGTCAAATGCTTGTCCTGCATCCCAGCGGCGGAGCACATCTGCAATCCGGCCATCACGGATGACTACTGCTCCGCCGTCGATGACTGTCTCGCTGGAGGCCGTAATGACCGTGCCCCCGCGAATGAGCGTAGACATTTGCGCCCCTCTCGACTAGTTTCATCATATCGAAGTTTGCTTCACTATAGCCGTAAGGCTGCGGCGCCGGAACCCCCGAACGGAGAAGCCAATGGCACAGATGCCCACGCAGCGGGATTTCATCGGATATGGCGAAACTCCGCCACAATTCCGCTGGCCGGGCAATGCCAAGGTGGCGGTTTCCTTGGTGATCAATGTGGAAGAGGGTGCCGAACGCAGCATCGCCCGTGGGGACAAAGCCAATGATCTTGGGGCACATTGGATTCCCGCCCAGGCATCAGCGGAACGGAACATCACCTTGGAATCGGCGTTCGAATACGGCTCCAGGGCTGGGATCTGGCGCTTGTTGAGGATCCTGCGGAAGCATAGCGTCCACGCCACCGCATTCTGCTGTGCCGTAGCGTTGCAGCTCAATCCTCCAATCGCTGCCGCATTGGTCCGCGACGGACATGAGATCGCAGATCACGGGCACCAGTGGGACACTCACACAGACCTCGACGACGAAGCGGAGCAGCGCCTGATCGTCGCCTCCAGGAATGCAATAGAGGCCAGCACAGGCCTGGCTCCCACGAGCTGGTACTCGCGTGATGGACTCAAGCCGGGGACGCGCGAGGTGCTCGCCACCAACGGGTTCACCTACGAATCAAACAGCTTCAACGACGACCTGCCGCATTGGGGCAGTGGTCAAGGAAACCCGCGTCTTCCCGTGCTGCCATACGCAGGCGACACCAACGATTCCGGGCTGTTCAAGCAATTTCCCACCGCGACGGCGTTCGGCAACCACCTGATCGCCGCCTTGGACATGCTGCTCGAAGACCCCCGCGGCGGCCCCTCTGTGATGAGCGTGGGCCTCCACCCGCGGCTCATCGGAAGGCCGGCGTATGCAGTGGCGCTTGAGCGATTCATAACCTATGCACAGCAGAAAGATGTCTGGTTCGCGACCCGGCAGGACATCGTCAATGCCTGGCTGCGCGTTACGACGGCGGAGCAGACGACGGCGGAGCAGACGACGGCGGGCGGACCTCCGGCGTCGTAGGGTCACCTTCGGGGCGTACCGCGAAGCTGGCTTCGAGGCCGCTTCAACTCCGCCGCTACTACTCCAAAGCCAGTAGCGCGCCCCATCCCGGGATCGGTCGGGCGACCCCGGCAACGCGGAGCAGATGCCATATGGTCGCGATAGCACTGTCCACCACGGGAATGCCAAACTCCTGCTCGAGGCCGGCCACGAAGTATCCGGAGCGAAGGTTGGTTCCAATACACACCACGGCATCTAGGTCCGGAGTGAAGGCGGGCCTCATCAGACCCACCACTCCGGACTGGTCAAGCCTGGCTATTTCCGGGTTGGTCATCACAACTTCTGGAACCGAAATACCCTTGACGTCAATGCCGTGCGCGGCGTACTCCTCCTGAATCAGGGAAGCAATACTGCCGGGCCCCGGAAAAACGAGGCCGATGCGTGTTGCCTGCAATGCAGCAAGAGCCTCGACGACGGCCAAGGAGGCAGTGGTGGCCGGCGCGCCGCACATCGACTTAAGCCCGGCACAAAGACCCTGATCGCCGGCGATACCCGTCCAGGAGCCGGAAGTGCCGTGGAATGCGATGGCTTGCGGGTCGGCGTCTTTCAACAAGGAAAGAGCCTCTCCAAGAACGCCCAAGTCAACTGGATCATCAAGGCTTGGAGGCAGACGGAAGCGGGTGTAGTGCACTCCAAGGTCGGGCTGTTCCGCAACGATCGATGCTGTGAGCGTTTCTGCATTCGAATTGCTCGATGGGACCAGGATGCCAAGCCTGGTCGCCGGGCCGGGAACGCCCACGATTAGTGCGCTTTGCCGAGCGAGGGAGGCGTGGAGATCGCGAGCATGACTGCGGCCGAATTCGTTTGATTGCTCCACCAGTGTGGCAAGGAAGCGTCGTATGTGAGGCTGTCGCCCGCTTCCAGCACAAAATCCTGCCCACCGATGGTCGCCACCAAGGTGCCGGCTTGGAGAATGACACACTCCTCGCCCTCGTGGGAATGCGGAACGTGTGCGCCCTCGAAGTTGGCTGGAATGGTCATGCTGATGACTCCCAGCTTGCGCTCTGAATCCGGAACGATCAGCTCCATGATGATGCCCTGCGAAGGAATTTCGATTCGTCGCCGGTCCGCCCTGCGTACCAACATGTGGTCCTGACCCTCATTGGGGTCCATGAACATGCTTGCCAGCGGCAGGTCCAGTGAGTTCGCCAGACGAAGAAGGGTCGCAAAGGAAGGATTGCCGATTCCGCGCTCGATCTGGCTGATGAGCCCCGCGCTGACGCCTGCGCGTTCAGCAAGCTCCTCCACCGTGAAGCGGCCGAGGCGCTGCTGCTTGATCATCGCCCCAAGATGGGCAATCCAGAAGTCGCGTTCCAGGGACTCGGTTACTTCGCCTTGTGCTGTGTCCGTACCGTCCACGACGACTCCTTCATTAGTCCTCGGTTTTGCGTCAGTATATCGAAGATGATTTCGCTTGGATGCCTTTTTGAAGACACCGGATTCAAGGGCCACCGCGCCCTTGGCAAGGTTGCTCACGCCGCCCTCAACCCGGCGTAACCGGTCAACATGGAAGCAACCTCTTTCTCCCAATACACGGCACAACGGTCAGCCCCACGGCGAAAAACTGTCGCCGCGGCAGCCATGGCCGGCGCCGGAACTCCGATGCTGTAACCGGCCCCCGCAACAATGTCCACCACATGCTGGATGGCTTCCTGCAAGGCTTCCGGGCGCTCTTCTCCATGTCGGCGGAGGTCTGCGCCCAGGTCAGTCGGGCCCACCCAGCCTCCGCCAAATGCGTCACTGTCAACGAACTCCTTGACGCGTTCCACAGCTTCCGCCGTCTCGAACAACACGGTGAGCAAAGGAGAGGAAGAATAATCCATGCCAAAGGACGAAGCTGGGGTGACCTGGTGGGGGCGCGATCCCACGGGGGCGTACCTCGTAGCTTCGTAGGCCTGTTCGAGTTGGTCTACCGTCCGGACCTGCGGAAGGACGATCTCCCCTACACCGGTGTTGGCGAAAGCCACCAGGGTGTTCGGTTCCAAATCCGGTACGCGCACTGCCACGTGCACCCCGGAGCCAGCCAGGCGCTGCACTACATCGCGGCATTGCCCGACGGAAATCCCTGTCTGTTCAGCATCGAGGACCAGGAAGTCCACCTCGGTGTGCGCGAGGAGCGCCAGCAAGGTAGGAGTGGGGTCGGCGGTGATGATGCCAACGCTGCGTTTTAGGATCGAAGACTGTTCCTGGGTCACGTGTGGATCCTCCTCACTCATCCGGGACGAATTGCCAGTCAGCAGGCTTGCTCACCCCAACAACAAGTTCCACATTTTCCGAACCGTCGTTGGTAAGTCCGTGCGTAGTCCCGCGTGGGATGTAAATGCCATCGCCTGGTTTTGCCCGGTACGTAGTGTCGCCAAGATGAACGATCGGGGTTCCGCTTAGGACAACATAAAACTCTGACGCGTCCGGGTGATGGTGGCATAGATGGTGCTGACCGGGAAGGATCCGACCCCAGCTGACGCACAAATCATCAGAACCACTAAGGTCCCGGGAGATGAGTGTGCTGACCAGCCCTTGATCGCGCTGACCGTTGAGTCCTATCTTGTCCAGGGCAGTAAAGCCTTGCTCGTGGACGTTGTGCACCAGGCGATCGATGTTGATCGTGGCTGTTTGCCCGTCGCCTGTTCCCATTACGCCGCCCCCTCGAAAGCAGCCTCGGCGGAACTGGCGTTGGCCTCCACGGGTGGGTGCTCCATCCACCACCGTGCGATCTCCTCGCGGGTGGCGAACCAGACTCCCTCTTTGGCAAGGGCGTACTCCAGAAAACGGCGCACTCCATGGGCGACGCTGGGCCGGCCGCCGATCCTCAAGTGCAGCCCGACGGACATCATCTTGGGCACGGTTTCGCCCTCAATCAGCAGGCAGTCCAGAGAGTCCTTCAGCACGTTGAAGAAGTCCTCTGCGGTGCCCAAGCTCCCGTTGCCCCAGAAGCGGGCATCGTTCGTGTCACCCGAATACGGCACTACCAAGTGATTGTGCGTGCCCGCCTTCACATAGTAGGGAAGGTCGTCTGCGTAAGAATTGGAATCGTAAAGGACGCCTTCCTCGGCCAGGATGGTCCGCGTGTTCTCAGTGATGCCCTCACGGACATACCAGCCCACCGGCCGTACTCCGGACACAGCCTCGACGGCGGCCAAGGACTTCCGTATTTCGCGCCGCTCTTCATCCGGCTCCATTCCCACGGTTCCGCGCCACTTGTAGCCGTGGGCACAGATCTCATGACCGTCCCGGACAATAGCCAGCGCCGCGTCCGGGTTCCGTTCCAGGGCAGCTCCGCAAGCCATGACAGTTGCTGGTACGTGGTACTCCCGCAACATTCCCAGGTACCGCCAAATGCCGACGCGGCTGCCGTATTCGAAGAAGGACTCCTTCATAAGGCTGCGCCGCGAGGGATCAGAGGACCACCCTCCAAAGATCGAAACGTCCTCGTCCCGCTCATCGCCGGCTTCGATGGAACTTTCAGCGCCTTCCTCGTAGTTCAGCACCAAGGAGACGGCAACCTTGGCGCCATGAGGCCAAGTGACAATCGGGGGGTTCTCCCCATATCCAATCAGGTCCCGCATTGACTCTCTCCTTGCTGATCATAGTGACGGGGGTTCATTTAGAGCCTCCGCCCTTCGTAAACCTTGCGATGGGCAGCCAGCGATGTCGTGAGCATGCCCTGGACGTCGTCAATGACGTTTCCGTGGGCAGGCCCTATCAAGCTGGTTGGGTAGTCCTCCAGGGCTTCCTCGATGCTTCGGAACGCCGTGCCCACATCAACGAACTTGGTCCAGTAGAGGGCGCGGCCCGTACCATACGCCGCCTGTTCCACGGACGGCGGTTCGGGCATTTCGGTGGAGAGCAAACGGCACTGCCCGGGCAGATGCACGGGTTCATCGTCCTCATCCGGTCCTGGTATGTCGTGGATGTAGGAAAAGCCATCGGAAACGAACATGATCCCCGCACCGGAGTCGTAGCCCCAGAGAGTGTTCTCCAGGTCACGAATGTAAGCAGGAAGGAAATGGAACTCCCTGTCCCCCAGAGCAACCGACTCCCCAGCACGCTTGGCTGTCAGGCGGTCTGCATACTCGGGGAAATGAAGTGCGTAATCACGAACGTCCCCAACGACGACGGCCGACGGATAACGCTCCAACAGGACCGGAAGATTGCCAGCATGCGGGATTTCCGGATGCGTCGGGAAGACGTAGTCCAGCGATCTGCTTCCAAGCGCATTCTCCAGTTCGGCCAGGACGGTATCCCGATGCGCGGGATCTCCCGTGTCCACCAGGATGGATGCTTCGGAGCCCATCACCAGGTAAGACGAAACGTGGTAGTGGACTTCCTGTCCCTCGGCGCTGGCGGACAGGCATCCGCCCAGCCAATACACCCCTTCTGCGATGACGCGGCCCTTGGTTGGCTCCGCGCCCGGAACGTCGGCACTCACTGAAGACCCACCTTCCTGATCGCCTCGGCCAGGGCGTCGGCCTCGGAGGCAGATTCGCCTGCGCCGACGATCGGCTCCCCGTACCCGGGGCCGATGGCCGCAACCTGTCGCCGAAGGATTACTTCTTCAACGTCCCCTGCAATGTCCCTCGTATCCGCCTGGGCAAACCATTGGAATTTCTGCAGCCCCGCCTCAGCAGTCGAGCTGCCCGGGTAACGATGGGTGAAACCGTCCGAGGTCAGGAGCACCTTGGAGACTGGATCGAAGATCCAAAGCGTCGGCAGCAGCCGCATCAACGGCGACACGAACTCCAACGTCAGGCCATCGATAACCTCCACCTCACGCGAGGTTCCAGGATTGACCATGATGCGCTGCGGTGACGCACTCATCCTCGGCACCGTAATTCCGCCCGTGTACCAGACCGATTCGACGTTGAACCGCGCTTCGATGGCCGGAAGGTTCAGGCAACATTCCATTTCTGTCCGTGTCAGCACCACAGCCAGCCGTTCCCCCTGTTCCAGGAGTGAGTCCAACTGCTGGATGATTTCAGCTTCATGAAGCCGGATGCCTGTGTCGACCAGCACTGAGCCGTTGTCTCCCTTAATGAGGTAGCAATTCACGGGCTGGATGGTCCGGGTCCCCGGCGGGCACCAACTGACGTTTTCGTCCAGGACGATACTTGCTCCCAAACGGTGAACACGGTCTCCAATGAGGCGGTGGGCGCCGGTGACCGCCGCCCGCTGGGCTGTGCGTGGATTCAACGGCTTCTCCTCTCTATGGTTCTCGTCAGTTGAATCAGGAGTCTGCGCCGGCCGAGTCCCAAACCTCAATGGCCTGGTCCAGCGTGCAGACATCGTGGCGGGCCCTCATGACAGTCAGCGCAGCGTCGTGGACCACGGTGTCGTAGGCGCCTACAGCATCCTCGATCAGGACCGCGTAGAAGTCGTTATGGACCGCATCACGCAGCGTAGCCTCGACGCAACCACCTGTGGAGACGCCCACCAAAGCGACCGATTCAATGCCCTGGCTCCGGAGAAGGAGGGCCAATTCCGTGCCTACAAATGCGCTTGGGCGGCGCTTTGTGATGATGACTTCGCCCTCTTCGGGCATGCATTCGGCGCAAAACTCCGTAGCCGGATCGCCCTTGAGGCTGAGCCTGCCAAGATCGATCGGCCGCCCGTTGGCAGCCGTGTACAAAGCCCGCAGCCACGCTGGAGGCGAGCTGGCGCCGTCGGGAAGGTTTTCGACCCGGATGTGGAAGATCGGAACACCGTTCTTCCGGGCCGACTCAATTGCCCTGCCGCAGCGCTTGGCCACGGAAGGCATCATGCTCAGGTCGTGGCCGGAATCGCCAATGGCACCGCCGGCGTAGACAGCCCCTTCCTGCATATCGATAACCACAAGGGCCGTAGTGGCTGGATCCAGTAACTCCTGCAGGGTGTCGCGGACCTGCTTTCCGCAAATTTCAATCATCGGAAGTCCTTCTTCTGTAAGGTGATGCCGGCCGGGTTTCGACGGCGACCGACCGGCACCACTCGTAACTACTGGCGGCCTAGCGGCCCAGGGAATTGAAGTAGATTTGGCCATTGGTCAGTGGAACCGCGCCCGAGAGACCTTCCCTGGTGACCAGCACTCCCCTGGTTTCAACGAGCGACAGAATGGCTGCACCCTCATCCACCAGCCCGGCCATCTTCTTCAGGAGGCCATCACGCTTCTCCGTTTCCTGGTCCGGAGTTGCTGCGAGTTCGCTGCGTGCCTTATCGAATTCAGGGTTGGACCAGCCGGTGCTGTTGCTGGGGGCGGCACTGCCGTAGAACGCGTAGCTGTAGAAGGCGGGATCGGCAATGACGATCGGCTCCGAGTACAGCACTGCCTGGTAACGGCCGTCGATGAGCGCAGTCGAGAAGTCGGTGGAGCTGGCCACATTCTGCAACTGGACGTCGATGCCGACTTCCTTGAGCATGGACTGGATCAGGACCGCGGACTTGGCCGCCACAGGCCCCGGACGCGTAACGCTGTAGCTGAGGGTCATCGGGAAGCCATTGCCGTATCCGGCCTCGCTGAGCAGCTTCTTGGCTTCGTCCTTGTTGAACTTGTAGATCGCAGATTCGTCAACATTGGGGAAGATCGACTTTGCGGGTTCGCCGAAGCCTGCGTACGCACCCTTGATCAGCGCTTCGCGGTCGATAGCCATGGAGACCGCGTGCCGAACCTTGGGATCGGCAAGTGGACCGGTCTTGGTGTTGATCATCATGGTGTCGCGGGTCTGGCTGGGGCAGTTCATGACAGTCACGCCCGGAGACTTCTCCAGTGACTTGTACTGGTCGTATTCAAAGCCATTGGCTACCTGTACTTCGCCGGTTTCGACCAGCTGGCTGCGGGTAGCGGTGCTCTGGACAGCCTTGACGGCTACCCGCTTCACCGTGCCGCGAGTGCCCTCCCACTGAGGATCCGCCGTCACGGTCAGGGATGCACCGGGAGTAAATTCTTCCAGCTTCCAGCCGCTGTAATCGGCGAGGTTCTTCGAAAGCCAGGCGTTGGCGGTGGGGTCATCCGCCGTCGCATGCTTCTTTGCTTCCGTGCTGTCGTGGATGTAGAAGAGGTTGTTTTGCAATGATTCTTCTGTGTAAGAGGTAAGTCCGGTGGTGTTCAGCTGGAAAGTGTGCTCGTCGATCACCTTGACCAGGTTGTCAACATTGAAGCCGCTGCTCTTCAGCGTCCCCTTCATAACCGGCTGACGCTTCATGCCGATATCGAAACTCCATCGGACGTCCTCGGCCGACAGGGTGTTTCCAAACTGACTCGTGAGCTTGCGAAGGGTGACAATCACGCCCGTTCCGTCAGGGCTTGGTTTGGCGCTTTCGGCCAGGCGGCCCGATACTTCTGTGGACGGCGCGGGGCACGACTTGCCGTCGCTTGTTCCCATCTTGTATTCGAGGAGTTGCGAGCCGAGTCCACTGAGCACTACGTGCGACGCGCTGCCTCCCCAAGGCGCCGGCGTCAGGCTGTCGGGCAGGGCGCCCACGGCAACAACAACGTTTTCTATGGATTTGGTAGCTGCAGTTTGCGGGGCTGGACCTCCGCAGGCAACAAGGGATGTGGTGAGGGCAATTGCAGCGCCTCCGGTGAGCAAACGCAGACTTTTCATGAAGGTGGCTCCGTTTATTGGGGGGAAGCTACGACTGTGCAGTCTCGTAGCGGTAAGCCCGCTTGTGGCCCGCCCGAATGATGGGCTCCACGTCGCGGATGTTGCTAATGAAGTTGCCGTGGGTGGGGGCCACGGAGGTGACGCCGAGTTCATCAATAAGATGAAGAACGCGATCGTAAACTGCGTCTGCGTCGTTTGCGAAGCGCGCCCAATAAAGGGCGCTTCCGGTGAAGAAGGCGGCGTTCTCGACGGCGATGGGAACCTGCAGTTCGCCGGTGGTCAAACCGCATTCGCCGGGGAGGTGTACTGGGTCTTCGTCGTCGAGTTCGGGACGGTGCATGTAACAGAAGCCGTCCGCAGTGAAGAGCACGCCTGCTCCAGGGGCAAATCCCCATTGCGTGTTGGGCAGGTCCCGGATGAGGGCCTCCACAACCACAAACTCCTGCCCACCCAGATCCACTTTGTCGCCAGGCACCTTTGCGTGGAGATTCGGAACGATCTGCGGGTAGAACAAGTGGTAGTCGCGGGTGTCGCCCACCACCTGGATGTTCGGATACTTCTCCACCAGCCTGGGCAGGTTTCCGGTGTGGGGAAGCTCAGGGTGCGTGGGGAAAACGTAGGTCAGCTCGCGTCCATCCAGCAGCTCGTCCAGAGTGCTTGAAATGATCGGCCAGCTGGACGGGTTGCCAGTATCGACCAGGATGGACGAGTGTTCTCCCTGGAGCAAGTAGGTGGAGTTATGGCCGTGGATTACGCGGTCGGCCAAGTGGAACGGGAGGCAGGAACTCATCCACGTGACGCCCTTCGCGACGCTGCGTGGGAGGTCGCTGCTCATCGTTTCTACGAGTTGTTCTTCCATGATTCTCTCCTAAACCAACTGCGGGGTGAGGGCGTCGAGCATGAAATCCAAATGCCGCCGCACCACGTCGCGGCCCTTGAGAACGCAACCGCGGGAAGGGGCAATGATCTCGGGGTCCAGGGCGTGGAACTTTTCCTGCAGCCATTCCCTCAGGGGTTCGCATGTGGAGCGCGGGATCCACTCGTACTTCGCATACAAGTGTCCGGCCACCTGTTCCACCGTGGTGGTGTCCTCCACGGTGGAGTCGATGATGCGCTGCCCGTCGGGCCGATCCATAACACCGTGCGTGAAGGTATCCGAGGTGAACAGCGTGCCTGTCTCCTGGTCCCAGCCCCAGAACGTGGGAAGGAGGCGCAGCAGGGGCGATTCCACTTGGAGCACGCGATCGGGCGCTATCTCGATCTCGGCAGCCCGGGCAAGGGAGTCACCCTCTTCGGTCCTGTGTGCGTCGATCTGGTGGCGCCTGCCTCGAAGTGCCATCCGGCTCAGGTCATCGAAGGCATCGAAGGGGTTGATTACCCCGCCAGTGAAGAGCCGCTCGATGTCGAACCGCCCGGCGATCGGTTCGAGGTTGGACACACAGTCCATCTCGCTCCGGGTGAAGAAGATGGATACTCCCCCGCCTTCACCAATAAGCTCCGCCAGGTCCTCGAGGATCTCGTCGCTGTGGACAGCCAAACCTGAATCAACCAGAAGGCGGGAAGTTCCTTCGGTCAGGAGGTAAGCGTTCGACGGCTGGAAGCCTGTTGCACCTTCTGGAACCCAGCTCACGCGGTCGTCAAGCGGGATGTTTCCGCCGAGGACCGTCAACTTGTCTGCATGCAATGAAGTGAACATATCTTCAATCTATTGAATCTGAAGGTTTTGTCAAGGATTTTCTTAGGGCTAGCCCTGCTGCACAACGGGCTCCACCGCTGGCTGTGCCGCAGGGCCCAGCTTCGAGGGACGCTTTACCCCGTGGACGACGTTGTTTCGGGTCCTCGGATCGAGGAGCGTGATAAGGGTGTCCAGCAGCACGTACCCAAGGAGGCTCGTGGCACCCATGATCAGCACGAATCCTTGGATGACGGGTACATCGCCCTTAAGCACTCCGTCCAATGACCAGCCACCAACGCCTGGCCAGGAGAAGACACTTTCCACAATTGCCGCGCCGCTCAGTGCAGCAGCGAACAACAGCACCATGTAGGTCATCAAAGCCCCGCGCACGTCGCTGAGCGCGTAACGGAATACCTGCAGCGGCTTCAATCCGCACGCCCTCGCAAACTCGATCTGCGGTGAGTTGAGCACTTGGAGGAGACCTGTCCGAACGGTCTTTCCAAAAGGAGCCGCAAAAAACAACCCCATGGTAATGATCGGCAGCACCGCCCTGCTGAAAATGGACTGCATGGTCCCCCATTGCCCGGCGAGCATGGCATCCAGCGCCAAAGATCCCGTGACTTTGGGTGGAGGGATATCGGAGCTGGACAACATACCCAAGGGTGCGGGGGCCAAATGGAGTTGTTGGTAGAAGATAAAGAGGAGAAGGAGCGCCAGGACAAACTCCGGCATGGCCATCAGGACAGAAACGCCGGCCGTGAATGCTTTGTCTGCCGGGCGCCCATATCGGTAGGCCGCAAGGGTGCCCATTCCCATGCCTATGAGCAGGGCCAGCAAAAGCCCAGGCACAAGATAGACAAGCGTGTTGGGCAACCGTGTCCAGATCTCACTCGAAACGGAGCTTCCCGTGAAGAACGAATTCCCCAGGTCCCCACTCAAAGTACGGCCAATGTAGTGGAAGTAGCGTTCCCAAAATGGCTGGTCCAACCCAAGCTGGGCATTGATGCGGGCGATATCAGCTTCAGTGGCATACTCGCCGAGGAGGGCCACCGCCGGGTTGCCGGGGAGCAAGGAAACCAGGCCAAAGCTCAGGCTAATGAGCCCCAACAGGAGCAGGAACGCAATAACAAGACGGGAGAGGATGTAGCGGATCATGCCATGGCCTCCTTGGCTCCTGGGTTATAGGGAATGGGAGGCATCGCCGCGGACATCAGGGTCTGGGTGTAGGACTCTTGGGGATTTGAAAGAACGTCATCCGTGGAACCCGTCTCGACGAACCGTCCCCGATGCATTACAGCCACGCTCGTACAAAAGTGACGGACTGTATCGATGTCGTGGGAGACGAAGACGTAGGTCAATCCCCTGGCCACTTGGAGCTTGGCCAGCATGCGCAGGATTGATGCCCGGATCGTCAGGTCCAGCGAGGACGTCGGTTCATCCAGGACTATCAACGTCGGGTCAGTCACCAGGCAGCGGGCGATTCCCACCCGTTGCTGCTGGCCACCACTGAGGTTCGCGGGACGCCTGCTGAGGAATTCCTGGGACAATCCCACTTCTTCGAGCGTTTCCGTGACACGGCGCAGACGTTCAGCCCGCGAGCCGTATGTCTTTGCAACGATCAGAGGCTCCTCGACAATCTGGCGGATCGTCAAACGGGGGTTCAGTGACGCGAAAGGCTCTTGGAAGACTATCTGCCAGCGCCGGCGTCGTTTCCTCAGCTGTGCTTTCGACAAGCCCCGGATGTCCTCGTCTTCCAGGAGGATGGTTCCGGAATCTGCTTCAATGAGCCTAAGAATCAGGCGGCCCAGCGTGGACTTGCCGGAGCCGCTTTCACCAATGATCCCCAAGGTTTCGCCCCGTTCGACGGCAAGTGAAACTCCGTCCACCGCCGTGACAAGCTGCCCTTGGGGGCTTCGGAACGTTTTCCGAACATCCTTCAGTTCGATGATGGGCATGGCTAGGCACTCCTGGACGGGGAGAGAACGGTGGGTTTTGTTATGTCGGCACTCTTCGGCTGTGTGCCGTCAGGCCTCTCGGCTCCTGGCTCTGCCGTGGGAGTCGCAGCGGCTTTCGGCTGTACAGCGGCTTTCGGCTGCACGACAGAATCAAGCAGGGACACGGTGTAAGGATCCTTTGGGTGGACAAAAACCTCGGACACGGGACCATGTTCAACAATCCGGCCGCGGTACATCACAAGGACGCGATCGCAATAGTTGGCCACCACTCCAAGGTCATGGGTGACGATCAACATCGATCGGCCACTCCCCTTCGTCAACCTGGTGAGCGTGTCCAGCACTTGCCGCTGCACAGTGAGGTCCAGCGCCGTCGTCGGTTCGTCGGCAATGACCAGGCGTGGGTTGAGGTAGAGCGCCATGGCGATGACAACGCGCTGTGCCATGCCGCCACTGAGTTCGTGCGCATAGCCACGAATAACGCGTTCGGGTTCGTTGACGCCCGAGGAAGCCAACAATTCGAGCGCACGGCCACGTAATTCACCGTCCGCTTTCAGCCCGTGGGCCTTGGCAATGTTCGCGAACTGCTTCTCGATCCGGACAACGGGGTTCAGTGCGCTGAAGGGGTTCTGCGCCACGAAGCCGATCTCCTTGCCGCGGATATGGCGGATTTGACGCTCCGGTAAGCGGATCAGATCCTGGCCATGGAATTCGGCAGTACCTTCCATGACACGACCGGGAGGCATCAGCAGCTTGATTACCGAGCGCACCACAGTGGACTTCCCTGATCCCGACTCGCCCACGATGCCTACGACTTCGTTGGCGCCGACATCGAAGGAAATACCGTGCAGGGCCCGCGTTACGCCGCCCCGGGAGTGGAACTCGGTCACGAGGTCCTGTACGTGGAGTCCTGTCATCATCGTGCCCTTTCCACTCGCTCGATCTTGGTTTCGATTCCCCCTGCGATCACGTTGAGTGAACCAATGGCCAGGAGCATCGCAAGGGTGGGAAAGGCAGCAGCCCACCATTCCCCGCGAATCAGCATGCTGACACCGTCGTTGATCATTGCCCCCCAGGTAGGCGTAGGAGGTTTCACCCCTACGCCAAGGAAGTTCAAGGCAGCAATGGTTCCGAGCGCATTGGCAGCGGTGAGCGTTGCCTGCACCAGGACGACGCCATAGGCATTACGGAAGATGTGGTTGAAGGCGATGCGGATGGGTGAACAACCAATCGCTGCCGCAGCCTCCACATAGCGTGCGGACCGAAGTGCCAGGGCCGCAGCGCGGGAAAGTCGCACAAATCTGGGCGCGGCCACGATAGCAATTGCAAGGACCACATCCGTTGGCCCACCGCCCATGAGCTTGATGGAGACCACTGCGATCACGATGATCGGAAGGGCTGCGAAGGCGTCAATGACGCGCATGATGACATCGCCGAGCTTGCCACTGGTTGCGAACAGACCCAAAGGAACGCCAACCACCAGCGACAACGCTGTGGCGGCGAGCGCAACTGGCAGGTCAAGCTTCGCGGCCTCGATGGTGCGGGAGAAAATATCCATGCCGTTTCCATCAGTTCCGAACCAATGGGTTCCGTTGGGTGCAATACCAATGGCGTCTGTATCCGGACGTAGCGGGTCGTGCGGCAGCGGAGCCACCATAGCCATCAGCGGTAACCCCACAATGATAGTTACGGCGACGGCAACCATGATGGTGCTGGATCGGTTCATCAAGAGGCTCTGGCCCCGGCGGGCCCACCCGGTGACTCGGAGGCCGGGCGATGTACGCGGAAGACCTTGAATGCTCATGGAGCCTCCTCGCGGAGTCCGTGCGTGGTTGAGAGGCAATCCCCAGGCTTGCTCCGGTTGAGCCCACTCACAATGTATTGAAGATCGTCCTGACTGCGGATCGGTGGCTGGTGCATGTTCAGCTCCTGTTCGGACCTTGACGGGCCAGAGCCTCATATCAAAGTCTCATCACTTTATTGAATTTGACTGTAGCGCCAAGTGTGACGAATTGCACTCCTTTTTTGGAAAATCGCCGGTTTGGCGCCGCTGCGAGCCCGGATGGCAGATTCCTCGGTGATTGCGACTCCTTCGACTACGCGAGCCCAGAGGCGAGCCACAAGACACGTACGCATCATTGACACCGCCGCCAACTGTCTTCAATATAGTGATTAAGTGCCGCTTGAGATGAAGCTGGCTGCTGTCGACGCCTCCAGCGCAGATGAAGCCGCCAGCGCAGATGAACGAGGAACGGAACCTACAATGGACGACTTTCAAGAAGCAGCAGCCGCAGTTGCCACTCGGCAGCCAGCTCCAGCCCAGCCAGTGAAGTACCTTCTCCACGACGGCGAGCTGGTGGACTATGCCGATGCCCGCCTCCATGTGCTGAGCACATCGCTGAAGTACGGCGTCGGGGTTTTTGAGGGCTTCCGCGCGTACTGGAGCGAGGACGACCAGCAACTGTATGCCTTCAGGGTGGCCGACCATATGAAGCGACTGATCGATTCCATGCGGGTGGTGGAAATAGACGGACCGCAGGACATCGGCCAGCTCGGCGAGCAGCTGCTTGGACTCATTCGCGCCAACGATCTGCGGGGCAATCTCCATATGCGGGCACAAGTATTTGTCGACTCAAAGGATGGCAAGCCGGAAGACACGGGTCCCTCAACAGTCTTCATGGCAGCCATTCCCATGGGCAACTACTTCGGCGCTACCGGACTGGATGTGCAAATCAGCAGCTGGGCCCGTCTCTCCGATCGGTCCATGCCACCCAGGGTCAAGTCGATTGCCAATTACCAGAACGGCAGACTGGCCCTGCTGGAAGCCAAGCGGAACGGTTATGACGCGGCACTGCTTCTCACCGAAAGTGGCCATGTGGCTGAAGGGGCCGGTTACAACGTCTTCATGGTCCGCCAGGGGAGGCTATGCACGCCCCCTGTAACCGACAGCATCCTTGAGGGAATCACCCGGGACAGCGTCCTGCACCTTGCCCGGACCGAATTGGGCCTGGACGTTGACGTCCGGGCCATCGACCGCACAGAACTGTACTCAGCTGACGAAGTCTTTGTCTGCGGCAGTGCCGCAGAGGTAAATCATGTGGCCTCGGTTGACCGCACCACTATCGGCAAGGGAACCGCCGGGGACCTCACCCGCAGCCTCCAGGACCTTTACCGGAGGGCAGTGATCGGGCAGGTCGCCCAGGACCAGAAATGGGCTATCCCCGTCTACCCGTCCTGAATGGAGGCACCAATGAATGAAACGAAGACGCTGCAAAAAGTGCCGCGCGTCGGATTTGGCAACGCCTCACTCTTCTTTGAGTCCGCAGCCAAACCAGAACTTACCGTCGACCAAGGCGAGCATTTCTGGCTGGATGCGCGCAGCCTGCTTACCGGAGGCCTTTTCGAGGAGACCGGGGAGTACGAAAAGCTGTCCATCCCTGTCACTGGTCCTATCGCCGTCCGCGGAGTGAACGCGGGCGATATTTTGCGAATAGACATCCACGAAATCAGGATCGACCCTCGCGGTGCGATGGTGACTCTGCCAGGACGGGGCGGGTTCACTGACGGCCTGGGGCGGGCAGGCCACGTGGTGGAGATCGTGGACGGGCATGTTGTGTTCGACGAAGACACCGTCATTCCGGTCCGTCCCATGGTGGGGAAAATCGGAGTGGCACCTGTGGGCGCCGGCCCGAACTCCAGCACGGTGGGAATCCATGGCGGCAATATGGATTGCAAGGACGTAACAGCAGGTTCCGCCGTCGTGATCCCAGTCCAGGTAGCCGAGGCGATGGTGTACGCCGGTGACCTTCACGCCGCGCAGGGCGATGGCGAGTGCTCACTGACGGCGGTCGAGGTCGAAGGCAGCGTGCGGCTCTCCTGCGCAGTCGTTTCCCAGTCCACACTTCCAGCTGCAGCGAAACCGACGGCCCGCAGCCAGCGGCCGGTAGTCCTCAGCGGCGGTTCGGTCATCACAATTGGCGACGGCGACACTCTGGATGAGGCGGCGAGGCTCGCCTTGGACGACATGCTGGAACTTCTCCAAACCGACAGGCAATGGTCACGGGAGAAGACCGCGATGCTGCTGAGCGCCGCCGCGGACGTGTCCGTTTCGCAGCTGGTCAACGCCCGGGTCTCGGCCAAGGTCACGCTTGCCTCCCGCTATTTCGGCACTGAACCCTTCTCCTTGGAAACTCCCGACACTACGAATGCGCAGGTCTCTCATGTTTGATCTCCTCCTGACCAATGGATTGGTCGTCACGCCCTCGGGTGCTGAACGCCTTGACATCGGCATAGTCCAAGGCAAGATCGTGTCCCTGCGCGCCACCGGAGTCGGCACGCCCGATGAAGCCCGGCGCGTGTTGGACCTGAAGGGTCAGCTGGTGGTTCCCGGCGGAGTCGATCCGCATGTGCACACCAACTCGGTACTTCCCACCGCGGCGGAGAGCGGCATCATGTGCTTCGGCCCTGACCGGGTGAGCGAGGGCGCCATCTATGGCGGCACAACCACGCTGGTGGACTTCGCCCACTGGAAGCCAGGCGACGAATTGTCTGAGTCGTTCGCCCGGAAATCGGCCGAGTGGGCCGGTTCCACCTACACGGACTACGCGCTGCACGGGACATTCAAGGAGCCCGAAATCCCCTTCGAGGTCCTGGAGCAGATCCCCGACGCGGTGGCCGGGGGCCATGGCAGTTACAAAGTGTGGATGACGAATACGACGCCGACCCGGCCCAAACAGAAAACTGACCTGGGCAATATGTGGGGGCTGATGGAGCAGACGGCAGCTGCCGGAGCAATGCTTGCCGTGCATGCCGAGGACGATGACATCGTGATGTACTCCTACAAGAAGTTGCAGCGCGAGGGCAAGATCGGCATCGAGTACATGCACCATGCCCACAACAACTTGTCCGAGAAGCTCTCCTTCCAGCGCGCCATCACGCTGGCTCATCATGTTGGGGCTCCCATCTATTTGATGCATGTCAGTGCGCGCGAGGGCGTAGATGCAATCCGTGAAGCCCGGGGACGCGGCCAAGCTGTTTATGGAGAGATCCTCCCGCATTACGCATACTTCACCGCTGACGATTACCGGCAGAAGAACGGCGCGATCTATCACACGTACCCGTCGCTAAAGTCGGAGACGGACCGGGATTCAATGTGGGAGTCGCTGCTGGAGGGCTCGCTCAGCACCCTGGCCACCGACGGCGTCTGCACAGACCTTGACGTCAAGACGCGTGGAAAGACGATCCTGGACGCAACCGGGGGCCATGCTGGGGTGGAGATGCGCATGGCCGTGGCGTACACAGAGGGAGTCTCAAAGCGTGGATTGGACCTGACACGGTTCGTTGACATCACCTCTGCCAACGCCGCGAAGATCCTCGGCCTCTACCCACAAAAGGGCGTCATCGCCATTGGGAGCGACGCGGACCTGGCAGTTCTGGACACCACGGTGGACCGCCGGATCACCGCCTCCGACCTCCACGAGGCGGACTACACGCCGTGGGAGGGCTACCGTGTGGCGGCGTGGCCAAGCATGACGGTGCTGCGCGGGACTGTCATGGTGGAAGACCGGAAGTTGCTGACCGGGCCTTCTGGCTCACTGCTCAAACAACGGGTGTCCAGCGACGTGCTCAACCGGCCGGCCTGCTGACGCAGAATGTGAGGTGCCGGGCGCGGCCAGGCAAGTACCGGCGTCGGGTGTTAAAGGGCAGGTGCCCCGCCCCGGAGTAAGGGATGGGGCACCTGCGTCAGGCTTCGGGTTTATGCGAAGTCGGAGACTGCCGGGTCGGGGCCGATGCGGCCTTCGGCACCACGGTCCAGGCCATTGATGGCCTCGACGTCGGCGTCGTCCAGCTTCACGCCCAAGGCGGCAAAGTTCTCCTGGATACGGGATTCCGTAACGGACTTGGGGATCACGACGTTGCCGATGGCCAGGTGCCATGCGATGACGACCTGGGCCTGGGTGGCGTCATGCTTGGCTGCGATTTCGGCCACCGTGGCGTTCTCCAACAGTTCCCCACCTTGGCCAAGAGGCGACCAAGCCTGCGTCAGGATGCCCTTGGATGCGTTGAACTCGCGAAGGTCAGCCTGGTTGAAGAACGGGTGCAGTTCCACCTGGTTGATGGCCGGAACAACACCGGTTTCATCGATGAGGCGCTGCAGGCCTTCCTTGGTGAAGTTGGAAACACCGATGGACTTGATCCGACCGCGCTTCTTCAGCTCAATGAGGGCCTTCCAGGTGTCCACGAACTTGTCCTGCTTGGGCTGCTGCCAGTGGATGAGGTAGAGATCCAGGGTCTCAAGGCCCAAGCGGTCCATGGACTCTTGGAAAGCGGCCAGCGTGGACTCATAGCCTTGGTCGGCGTTCCACAGCTTGGTGGTAATGAAGATTTCTTCCGCAGAAAGGCCAGAGGAAGCAATGGCGCGGCCTACACCAGACTCGTTCCCGTAAATCTTTGCGGTGTCGATGTGGCGGAAGCCCGCTTCGAATGCCTGGCGGACAACTTTTTCGGCTACATCGTCTTCAACTTGCCACACCCCGTAGCCGAGTTGGGGGATGGTGTTGCCGTCGTTGAAAGTAAGTGTTGGTGACGAAGTCATGTGTGCCATCCTGCCAGCAAAGGGTTGCCTGAGGCACCAAATATTACAGAGATCAGCTATCCGCTTAACTGCTTGCAATTTGGAAATACAGGCGAGCGCCAGTATTTGCACACGCTTCCTTTATTGGGTGCCTTGAGCCCGCAGTTGGCGTTCGGCGTCGGCAACCTGTTCGAAGACCGATTCCGCCCTACGCCTAACGGACAATGCGCCCACAGGGACGGGTCCAACGGCCAGCCGAAGCATGGCCGCTGCCTCTGCTGTGGTGGCCAAGGAATTTCCAGCTTTGGACAAAGCGCGGTGAACGCCGGCGAGGGAACCAGGAACGTCCAAGCCATCGCTCGGCGCCCTCTTTTGGGCTTCCACGCAGATGCTCCTCACACGAGGCGACAATTCAGCCAGCTCATTCGCGATCTCCACGAGCTCGTTGTAGAGCTGGTCGTCGTCGACACCCTCAAGAACCTGGTGGTACCGGTCCAGTCCGCGGTGAAAGCGATCGTGGGCGCGGCGCCAGAGTCCCTTGCCGAGCTCAAGATCGTCCTTCCGCCCTTGTCGGACGGCCCCAAAGAAACCCACGGTCAAGCTCAGAGGTACTGGCCCGGGCCATGGTCCGGATCTTCTGGCCGGCCCTGGGCGGCCGCACCGGGAACACCCGGTGCAGCGGCCCTCTGGGGTTGACCATTTTCGCCGATGACAATGCCCGGTGCAATGACGGTTCCCGGCGGAAGCTGACGCAGTTGCATCTGCGCTTTCGCGGCCTGTTGTGCCGCGACAGCAGCCTGAATGCCGTGGAAAAGTCCCTCCAACCAGCCGACAAGCTGGGCCTGGGCGATACGAAGCTCTGCGTCCGTGGGCGCCTTTTCATCGGGGAAGGGAAGGCTGATGCGTTCCAGTTCTTCGATGAGCTCCGGAGCCAATCCATCCTCGAGTTCCTTGATGGAGCGCTCGTGAATCTCTGCGAGCCGGCCACGGGCGGCATCGTCCAGAGGCGCACTTTTCACCTCTTCAAGGAGCTGGCGGATCATGGTGCCGATCCTCATTACCTTGGCCGGTTCGTCAACAAGTTCCTGGAGGTTCGTGCCCCTGGGCTTGGCATCCTTGGCGGGTACGGCATCGCCGGAACGCTGTTCACTGGGCGTGCTGGTGCCCTCGTCCAAGGTGGTTCCCTCCACGGGGGTGTCGTCCGAAGCCTCATCCGTGGGCTGAATGTCGTTCAGATCGCTCATCCGTTCATACTCTCATGCGCTTTGCGGGAACCGAGGTCCAGGACCGGATTTTGGACTTCGTTCATAGCGAAACTGCACGTCAGCAGCAGCGGCCCTGGGGATTGCTGTCCTGCCGGTCCATCCGGTCCCGCCAGAACTCGCGTTCTGTCATGGCAGGACCGGAGTGACCCGTGGACGTGAAGTGCTCAAGGTACTTCCGGTAAGCGTCTGCGCCCATGAGCGAGCTGATGTACGCGGCAAAACCTCGAAAACACCTCAGGCCCTTTGCTATGGAAATCACTGGTGATGCCCGGCCTTTTGTGTCCGCTGCGCGGCCGGCAAGGCATTCCATTCGGCCAGCAAATCCTTCTCTGCGGAGGTCGGGAACAGCCCGGCAGGGGCAAAGACCTTGGAAGGCAAAGCCGGATCCTCGTGGTCCTTCCCGCCACCGGCACGGAAAGCCCTGACTGTCGCCACCACTGCAGTGATGATCACAATGATGCTCAAAGCGACAAAGATGACCGAAAGCACGCCTTGAATCGCAGTATTGCGGACCACCGCTTCCATGGCTGCGACTGTCTTTGCCGTCCCGAATTGCGTTTTGCCATCTGCCAGGGCTTTCGCAAATGCCTGGTTGTTGGCGAAGTAGCCCACTGCCGGAACCGGCGAGAAGATCTTGTGGAAGCTGGCCGTGATGGTGACAACGGCTGCGAAGGCCAGGGGCACTGCCACTATCCAGAGGTAACGGAAAGCCCCGCGCTTGGCCGCGATGGCCATGCACACTGCCAGGGCAATCGCAGCCAGGAGCTGGTTTGCGATGCCAAACAAGGGGAAGAACGTATTGATGCCGCCCAGGGGATCCGTAACGCCAAGCAAGAGTACCGCACCCCATGCTCCCACCATGATGGCCGTGCACAGCCAAGCACCCGGGCGCCATGCGGGCTCCTTGAACCTGGGCACGAAGTTGCCGATGGAGTCCTGCAGCATGAAACGGGCAACGCGGGTTCCTGCGTCCACGGCCGTGAGGATGAAGAGTGCCTCGAACATGATGGCGAAGTGGTACCAGAAAGCCATCATTGCCGGGCCGCCGATGAACTGCTGCATGATGTGGGCCAGGCCGACCGCCAAGGTAGGGGCTCCACCCGAGCGCGAAATGATGCTCTCCTCTCCCACGTCCTTGGCAGTCTGCGCCAGAAGGTCAGGAGTGATGTTGACGTTGGCCAGGCCAAGGCTGTTCACCCACTGGGCAGCCGATTCAACCGTGCCACCGGTAAGTGCCAGTGGCGCGTTCATGGCGAAATAGATGCCGCGATCGATCGAAATGGCAGCTACCAGCGCCATGATGGCCACGAAAGACTCCATCAACATGCCGCCGTAGCCGATGAAGCGGGTCTGACGTTCCTTCTCGATCAGTTTGGGAGTGGTTCCCGACGAGATGAGTGCATGGAAACCGGACAAGGCACCACAGGCGATGGTGACGAAGAGGAACGGGAAGAGCGCCCCGGAGAAGACCGGGCCGTTCTCACGGCCAGCGAACTCACTGAACGCCGGGACGCTGATTTCCGGGCGAACCACGATGATGGCGACAGCGAGCATCACGATCACGCCGATTTTCATGAACGTAGACAAGTAGTCACGCGGCGCAAGGAGCAACCACACAGGCAGGATGGCCGCGATGAAACCGTAGACGATGAGGCCCCAGGCGATGGTGACCTTGTCCAGGTGGAAGAAGGCCGCGCCCCATTCGGTGCCAGCCACGGCACCGCCACCAATAATGGCTGCCATCAGGAGAACGAAGCCAATGATGGAGACTTCCATGACCTTGCCCGGACGAAGATAACGCAGGTAGACGCCCATGAAGAGTGCAATGGGAATTGTCATGCCCACCGAGAACACGCCCCACGGGCTTTCACCCAGGGCGTTGACCACCACCAAGGCAAGAATGGCCACGATGATGATCATGATGAGCAGCGTTGCCACGAGCGCCGCAGTGCCACCAATGACACCGAGTTCCTCGCGGGCCATCTGGCCCAGCGAACGGCCACCACGGCGCATGGAGAAGAACATGACCAGGTAGTCCTGCACCGCACCGGCAAGAACGACGCCGATGATGATCCAGATAGTGCCGGGGAGATAGCCCATCTGTGCTGCAATGATCGGACCCACCAACGGTCCCGCGCCTGCAATGGCGGCAAAGTGGTGACCAAACAAGACGTTGCGGTCAGTACGGACGTAGTCCTTGCCGTCGGCCTTGTATTCGGCCGGAGTGGCGCGGCGGTCATTGGGCTTGAGGAGGTACTGCTCAATGACCTTCGAGTAGAAGCGGTAGCCGATCAGGTAGGTGCACACGGCTGCGAAAACAAACCAGATGGCGTTGACGGTCTCGCCGCGGACCAATGCCAGCATGAACCAGGCCACGGCCCCCAGCAGGGAAATCGCCGCCCAGATTGCGATCCTCGCCGGAGTCCACCTTCGGTCATCGGCCTCCAGAACAGACTCGTCCACGGCGGTTGGGGGCAGCGTACGATCGGCGCCCTTCTCTTCTTCTGTTCGATCAACTTCTGTTCGATCGAGTTCTGCTCGGTCAAGTTCCGTTTGGTCAGGTTCTGTATGGTCAGGGGTCATGCCCGTGTCTCCTCCTTGAGAACTGCTGCGGTGGTGGCCGCGGGTGCGCTGAACAGTCAGGGCACGCTAACAAAGAGGACATACAGAACGTGCAGGTGACACCGGAACGCCCATGGTCCTGCGATAAGCGGTAGTACCCCTGCGGTGGGCGTACTAACTGAGCCCTCTGTTGCCCTGCGACTGGACCATGCGCGCCTCACAAAGATCCAGCCAGCGCACTTCCGCCTCGGCTTGAAAGATCAGGGAATCGAGCACCAGGAGCCATGCGGTGTCTGAGGAGCGTTGGTTGGCTGAGACGGCCTTCCGCGTCTGCGTATGTTCTTGCAGGGCGCGAACGGAAACTTCGCGTTGGGACTGGATGACAGCCGAGGCGTCCACGCCCGGCAGTGTCACGGCGAGCGCCAGCTTGATCGCAATTTCATTCCGCGGCGGGTTGTCTCGGTCCACCGCTCCCTCAAACCAAGCCGCGACCTCCTCCACCCCGGCGTCCGTGATGCTGTAAACGACGTGGCCGCCGCCGTCGTCGCCGTCGTTGCTGACGAGGCCGTCGCGCTCAAGCCGGTCCAGCGTGGTGTACACCTGACCGATGTTCAGCGGCCAGGCGGCACCCGTGCGGTCCTCGAACTCGACGCGCAGCTCATAGCCATACCGGGGCTGGTCCTGAAGCAGGGCAAGCAGACTGTGCCGGATGGACATGAGGCTCCTCGCTACTGGGGGGTGGTTGGCGGACGTCCTGCGTGGAAGGGGCTGCTGTGACTGTTAGAGGAGCAGGAGGACCTTTCCTACGTGCTCTCCGGAATCAAAGTATTCATGTGCCTCGCGGACCCGATCCAGCGGAAATGATTTGGCCACCAGGGGCTTGATGCGGCCATCAGCGAGCATCGGCCACACGGACTCCCGTACGGCGGACATGATGATGCCCTTTTCGGCCACCGGGCGGGGTCGAAGGGCCGTGCCGATCACGGCGGCGCGCTTGCTGAGTAGTTGGCCCAGATTTATCTCGGCTTTGGTTCCGCCCTGCAGGCCGATGACGATCAGCCGGCCGTAGTCGGCGAGCGCTTCGATGTTCTGTTGCAGGTACTTGGCGCCCACGACGTCGAGGATCACGTCCGCGCCTTTGCCTCCGTTTTGAGCCTTGAGGCTTTCTGGGAAGTCTTCCTCGTTGTAATTGATGGCGATGTCGGCACCGAGGAAGGCCTTTGCTGTGCCAACTTTTTCGTCAGAGCCGGCGGTGGTGGCTACCTTTGCCCCGTACGCCTTGGCGAGCTGGATGGCCATGGTGCCGATGCCGCCGGTGGCGCCGTGGATGAGGACAGTCTCCCCGGGTTGTAGCTGGGCCGTCATGACGAGGTTCGAGTACACGGTTGCCGCCACCTCGGGCAGTGCCGCAGCGGTGACCAGGTCTACGCCGTCGGGTAGTCGCAGTACTTGCTCTGCGGGCACGGCGACCTGCTGGGCATATCCCCCGCCCGACAACAGCGCCACTACTTTGTCCCCCACTGAGAATGCTTTGGTGACTCCTGGGCCGAAAGCCGCGATGCGGCCGGAGACCTCCAGCCCGGGAATTTCCGAGGCCCCTGGCGGCGGTGGGTAGAAGCCGCGGCGCTGCTGGACGTCGGCACGGTTGAGGCCAGCAGCTACGACGTCGATCAGTACTTCGCCCTCGCCCGGCACCGGTGCCGGTACGTCACGGACTTCGAGGACTTCGGGTCCGCCTGGTTCGGAAATAAAGACGGCTTTCATGACGAACTCCCGGTTTCTTGCTTGTACATCCAGGCCCGGGGCAGGGACTGGAGCACGTGATGTTTTGGAACAGCCAACTCCCTATGAAACACTACTAGGCAGGGAAGGTTGTCCGAGCGGCCTAAGGAGCTGGTCTTGAAAACCAGTGTGCGGTAACCCCGTACCAAGGGTTCAAATCCCTTACCTTCCGCCAGCAGATGCCCCGGGTTCACGAACCCGGGGCATTTTCGGCGTAAAACCGGGGCCAGATGTTGGACTCTCATCCGGATCTGAGAACTGACACCCAGAAAATCATTGAAACTGTCATAGCCCCCGCATAGTGTTCTGCTTGTCCTCACAACCGCCGACAAACAGCCGTGGCTTTCGCCGCGGAGCAAACACAGGAGCCTCACTTATGCCTACGCCTGACATCACCACCGGCGCACCGTGCTGGATTGATCTGATGACATCTGATACGGAAAAAGCCAAGTCCTTCTACAGCGCACTCTTTGGCTGGACTTACCAGACGGGCGATCAGGAGAAGTACGGGGGCTACATCACAGCTTCCAAAGATGGGCGCATGGTTGCGGGCATCATGCAGAAGCAGGAAGACATGGGTGCCATGCCGGATGTGTGGTCAACGTACTTGCGCACGGACGACATCAAAGCCACCACCGAGGCCGCTGCCGCCAACGGTGGCCAGGTCTACCTCGAGCCCATGGATGTTCCCGAACAGGGCAGCATGGCCATGTATGGCGACTCTTCAGGTGCCTCAATCGGAGCCTGGCAGTTCGGTGAAATGAAGGGCTATGAGGTCGCCGCAGAGTCCGGTGCCCCGGCATGGCACGAGCTACTCGCGAAGGACTACGAGTCGGCCGTCAACTTCTACCAAAACGTCTTCGGTTGGGATACTTCGGTCATGAGCGATACCCCGGAGTTCCGCTACACCACTCTGGGGGCTGGCGACGATGCCAAGGCCGGGATTATGGACGCAGCCGGTTTCCTCCCGGAGCAGGTTCCATCCATGTGGAGCGTGTACTTCGCGGTTGACGATACCGACGCCACCGTGGAACAGGCCACAGCCCTGGGCGCTACCGTTATGGAAGCTGCAGAAGATACTCCCTTTGGACGGTTGGCCACGTTGTCGGACCCTACAGGTGCCGTCTTCAAGGTGATCCAGAATATGACGCCAGCCAGCTAAACCACTGAACGCCCGGTTCCTGCTGGCTGCCTCCCGAGCAGAGGCAGCCATCAGGACCCGTGCAGTGCCGGTTACTCCTTAGCCAGCTCGGGTTCCTCCCCGCGCTTGGCGTCCTTCTCGAGCCGCGCTTGGAACTCCTCATAGCGAACCAGATGCGCAGCAAAAGCAGCTAGCTGCCCAGAATGCTACGAGCGATTTCGTCCGCATCCCGCAGGGTTCGCTGGCCGCTGGCGAAAGCCTTCCCTGTCGCTGGACGCGCCTCTGCGGCAATGGCTGTTCCCCACTGGGTGGCCGACAATTGCAGGCCCAAAACATACATCCCCCGGGTCACAGAGCCGTTGGACGCCACAGGCCGATACGGGTGCGGTTCCACATCCAGTCCCGTTGTCTGCACCGGCGTACCCTCGGCGCTCATCATGATTTTGGTTCGGACAAGGCCGTCGGCCATGAGTTGTTCCAGGAGTGGAGAAATATTCATGCCCACCCGGTTGGCCGGCGACATCGCTTCAATCAAAGTGGGCGCCTCGGCGGGCTTGTCGTGGACCCACGGCGAAACCGCCCGGAAAACCTTGGCGCTTCTATCCACGCTGAACTTCGGGTCGGGCCCAACGAAACCAACGACGCCGGCACGCGCCAAAGCAGCCAGCTGCTCCGAACGCAGTGCCGGGGCCCCGCTCGCAAGGCCTTCGACGAACGATTCGAACCATCCTCGCAATTCAGCGACCCACGATTCGTCCGTGATACCACCATCAGCCACAACGGACTTCAGGATCGCCCTGCCCGTGTGCAGGGCGCCAATTGCCATCTTCACGGGATCCGCTTCGCCCAGTGCCGAGCGCCGTGCATCGTCGTCAAGATATGCCGTTACCGCCAGATCCAGTTCCCGGCGGGACGCGAACGTCCGGCCGGCCAACGGCGCAGCGAGCCCGCGGACATTGAGTCGGCGGGAGGCAACCACATGCTTGTCCACCAAGGCTGCGACATCGCTTTCCCACTTGGCCGTGGTGTGGGCGTGGGGCTGCAAGGCATCTTCGAGGTCTGCGAGGAACTGCGCTGCATCGCGAATGGCAGCAGGCTGGGACCTGGCCAAAGTGGAGTAGTAAGCCCACAAGGCGTCGCGGTGCAGGAGCGGCCAAAGATCATGGTCGAATCCCGGCTGGATACCGGCTGCCCTGAAACGGTCCACCGCCGCCTCGGTCAAGTAACGCATGGTGATGCTGCTGGGGTAATACCCAGTCAAGCCGGCCTTTGCCCGGTACGGGGTTCCGCGCCGGGACGCTGCGATGATCTTAGGTTCCCTGCCAGACGGCCGGTACTCGAGAACTCCGGCTCCCGGTGCGCCGGCTTCGACGAACTTGCCTCCGCGCCCCTCAGTCAGCTGGCCCATGACATCGAAGAAATTCAGTCCCATCCCACGCACCAGGACGGGCTCGTTATCCGGCACCCGCTGCCAGTCGACGTCGGCCGGCGGTGCAGGCGGGAAATAGAGGAGGCCGTGTTCATCGGCCGCCCGTTGGAACGAACGCTGCTCGGGATTCAAACGGGACTCGATATGCCCGAGCGCGAGGACCACGGAGCCGACGGTGAGCGTAGAGCCGTCGGCGAGTTCGACGTCGAACGCTTGCCCAGTTGTGATGCCTGAGCTGGCCGGGACCGGGCGTGCCGCTACGGCCGACGTCTCATGGAAGGTGACCTCCACGCCGTCGGGTATTCGCTGAAGCAGCTCTGCCAAAGTCTGCCGCAGGTACCGTCCGTAGAGCGCCCGGCTGGGAAAATCGTGGGACTCGAGTGTGGCCAACTCCGCCTTTTCGGCATCGTCCAGGCCCTCTCCATCACGACGTCGGGCAGCGCGCCACTGGTCGAAGGAACCGCCTGCGAGGGGCGGCGCGAGCTTGGGGTCTTCAGGGATGAGCGTCGGATAGAACGCCTGCGTGTTCATCAGGTACAGCCTGGACTGCTCCGGCTGCCACACATGGCCTGACGCGGCAGGAAAAGGATCCACAACGTGGATGTGCAGTGTGCGGGACCCTGTATCGGTCCGGTTTGCGCGGCTGGTGGCCCCCGCAGCCCAATTCGCGAGCAACCGCTCAAGGACACTCGTGCCCCGGGGGCCGGCCCCAATGAGGGCAACACGATTGATTTGCGATTTAGCCACGCTCAAGCCTAACTTCTGCGTGACTTGCTTCCAGTTGAAAAGTGTTGCTTGGATGGGGCGATGACCACCACAGAAGCTGATCAGACGCCCCTTCCTGACAATGACACGGATCTGGAGACCAAGTCCGGGCCTCGCCACGCTGCGACCATTGCGCCCGAGCCCACGGATGAGAACGTGTGGTTGGAGGACATTCACGGCGAAGAACAACTGGCCTGGGTCCGCGAACAAAACGCGCGAACCGAGGATTTGCTGGAGGACGCAGACTACGCAGCGGTTGAAGCCGGCATTCTGGAGGTCCTGGACTCGACGGACCGGATTGCCATGGTGAACAAGCGCGGCGATTACTACTACAACTTCTGGAAGGACCAGGAGCACCCCAAGGGCCTTTGGCGGCGGACGACGTGGGAGAGCTATGTTTCCGAGGCACCCGAATGGGACATACTGCTGGACATCGATGCCCTCGCCGCCGCAGAAGGCGTCGAGTGGGTGTTTCATGGGGCCGGGTTCCTCCGCCCTTTGGACGCGGACACGTACCGCTTCGCGATGGTATCGCTGTCTCCCGACGGCGGCGACGCCAACCGCCACCGCGAGTTCGACGTCGAATCCCGCACCTTTGTTGACCCTGCCGCTGGCGGATTCGATCTGCCCACGGCAAAAGGCAACGTGAGTTGGCTGGATGCGGACACACTGCTGGTCTCCAGTACGGCAGAGGGGTTGCCCGCAACCACCTCGTCGTACGCCCGAACCGGCGTGAAGCTGCGTCGCGGCCAATCCCTTGCCCAGGCCGAGCGGATCTTCGACATCCCCGAAGACCACATGCTGGCCATCGTGGCTCACGATTCAACCCCGGGCTTCGAACGGACCTTCGCCGTAGATTACATCGACTTCTATAACCGCAAAACGTGGCTGTTGCGCGACGACTCATGGGTCGCAATCGACGTGCCCACCGACGTGAACATCAGCGCCCACCGCGAATGGCTGATGTTCCGCCCGCAGAAGGACTGGGACGTTTCCGGCACTACGTACCCAGCCGGTTCCTTGCTCGCCGCGGACTTCGAGGGCTACTTGGCTGGATCGCGGCAATTTGTGGTGCTGTTTACCCCCGATGATCACACGTCGCTGCAGTCATGGAGTTGGACCAAGGACTATCTACTGCTCAACCTCCTGCGCGACGTCTCTTCCGAAATCAGGGTGCTGGACCCTTCCCGTGTGGATTCCGACGCCGGCTGGGTCGCCACCGTACTGGACGCGTGCCCGCCGCTTCACGACGTCAATGCGTATGCCGTGGACGACGAAGACGATTCCGGGGCTGGCTCGGCCTCCAGGGCCGGAAATGACTACTGGTTGGTCGCCACAGGTTTCACTACGCCAACTACCCTCACGCGGGGGACCCTCACGGCAGGGGCGGTGGCTTCATCCGGCGTGGCTTCATCCGGCAACCCGACTGCGGGCGTTGCCAGCCAGCATGCCGTGGTGAAGCGATCGCCGTCGTTCTTCAATGATGGCGACTATGAGGTCCAGCAGCATTTCGCTGTCTCAGCGGACGGGACCAAAGTCCCCTACTTCCAGGTGGCCTCCAAGGATCTGGTCCTCGATGGACAAAATCCCACGCAGCTTTCCGGCTATGGCGGATTCGAAGTTTCCCGTACCCCCGCCTACAGCGGCACCATTGGCAGGGCTTGGCTGGAGCGTCGCACTTCCGCTGCTGCCTTGGCTGACGGTCCCGGCTCGCATACACGCGGCGGCGTGTATGTTGTGGCGAACATCCGTGGCGGCGGCGAATACGGACCCTCGTGGCACCGGGCCGCGCTGCAGGAAAAGCGGCACCGCGCCTACGAAGACTTTGCCGCCGTGGCACAGGACCTGATCTCCCGCGGCGTGACCAGCCGCCGTCGGCTCGGTTGCGTGGGCGGCTCAAATGGCGGGCTGTTGGTGGGCAACATGCTGACCCAGCACCCCGAATTGTTCGGTGCGGTGTCCTGCGGCGTGCCATTGCTGGACATGCGCCGCTACACCAAACTCTCCGCAGGTTATTCATGGATCGCGGAATATGGAGACCCAGACGTGCCCGAGCAGTGGGAGTTCATCCGCACCTTCTCGCCATATCACCTGCTTCACGACGGCGTCGAGTACCCCGAAACCTTCATTTGGACTGCGACCTCGGATGATCGGGTAGGCCCCGTCCAAGCCCGAAAGATGGCAGCGCGGATGCAGGCAATGGGTATCCCGAATGTCTGGTTCCACGAAGCCCTCGAAGGCGGACATGCCGGCGCCTCGGACAACAGGCAGGCAGCCGCACTCCAAGCCCGAAGCAACCACTTCCTCTGGCGTGTACTGGCCGGGAGCAACTGAGGTTCCGTTTCGATGGCCCGCTGCACGTAAGGCCGTGCGAACGGCACGGCCAGCAGCGAGTCATCGAAATGGGCAGCCGATCGACGGCGGTTTTGCACTGGAAGGCACGTTCTGCGTATCCTTGGTGGGCTAGCAATAGCAAATGGAGACGTGCCAGAGCGGCCGAATGGGCTTCACTGCTAATGAAGTGTGGGGCACAACTCCACCGGGGGTTCAAATCCCCCCGTCTCCGCGAATGGGTCCCGGTTTTCGAACCGGGACCTTTTGCGTTTAACGGCCAGGGCCTACGCGAGCGCTGGCTAACGGGGTTAGCTGCACTACGTCACCCCCGCTTGGCTCCGTGGCTGACTTCCGCGCCAGCGTGCCGGTGCAGGTTCAGGCTGTCCACTGTGCTGACCAGCATGAGGACAGCCATGGCTATAAAAGCCCCCTTGTAGGCCGCCACGTGGTCCGCCCCGAGCACATCCGTTGTCTCGAACAGCCTTAGGAACAACGCGCCCACGGCGATACCCGCCGCAGCTGCCAACTGTACGAGGGTGGCTGAGATGGCGTTGGCCGAGGGCAGTTGCCCCGGGACGATATCTGCATACTGCACGGAGGCATAGGCGGAGAAGCCTATGGATCGGAAGGCCCCGCTGAACAGCAACAGAGCGAAGATGAGGGGCTCGGGCGTCTGGGCATTCAGGAACGCACACAAGGCAAACGTCACGGCTGACGCGAAGGATGCAAAGACGAGGACCGGCTTGAACCCGAAGCGCCTTATCAGGGGTGTGGTGGCAGGCTTGATCCCGATGTTGCCCACGAAGACTGCGGCGACCATGACCCCGGCCTTCAAGGGATCCCAGCCAAATCCATCCTGAAACATCAGCGGCAGCAAGAACGGAACGGAGCTGATGGTCAGGCGGTAAATGAATCCGCCGGTGGATGTCGCCCTGAAAGTCCTGGTGCCAAATACGCTGAGGTTGAACAGCGGAACCCTTGCTTTGCTCATCCACCAGACGGCGCCGGCCAGGGACACTACGCCGGCAGTCACCACCACAACAGCCAGCACATTGGATGCGTGTCCGCCCAGCGTTTCCAGACCCACCACAAGGGAACCCACGCCCAAGGTAGTCAGCAACAGGCCAAACCAGTCAAGACGGCGTTTGGCATCAAATTGAGTCCGCGGAACCAACCTCAGTGCCGCAATGAAGGCAGCCAAGCCGAGGGGCACGTTAATGATGAAGATCCAGTGCCACGACAGAAAGGTGGTGAGGGCGCCGCCCACCATCGGAGCCAAAACCGGGGCTAACAGGCCTGGCCATACCAAATAGGCGGTGGCACGGAGAAGGTCGGATTTGGGCGTGCCCCGCAAAACCACCAAGGTGCCCACAGGAACCATCATGGCGCCGCCTACCCCCTGCGCCACCCGACTCAACGTGAGCATGGTCAAGTCGGTGCTTACTGCGCAGAGAAGGGAGGCAACAGTAAACACCGATATCGCCAGGCAGAATATCCTGCGGGCGCCGAACCGCTCGGCAAGCCAACTGCTCAACGGGATGCCCATTGCCACCGTCACCAAATAGGCAGTCATAGTGATGTTGATGTCAGCCGGTGCCACGCGGAAATCGGATGCAATGCTGGGGATGGCGGTAGTGAGGATAGTTCCGTCGAGAAACTCCATGAAGAACGTTGCCGCCACCAGCAGTGCCAAGCGCGGGCGCCAACTGGTTTCGTTGGCCGCTTCGACGTCGGTTTTGCTCGGGTTTGTGCTCATGGCTCCGGTCCAAGTCTTGTCTGGTGGCCCGCATCAGCAGGCGGGCGTGTTTGCTCGATCCTATAGAGGCACAGTGGGAGCGTTCACAACATGACGCTTTTCAGCGCGCTGTCCCGCCTTGAAGCACTACGCCGGTTGAACGTTTCCCGGTGAGCATCCCAGCCTGCGCGCTACCCTGCCTGGGCCAGGGCGATCGGTAGCACGCCACCTACTCCCGACCGCCTGAGCGCCCTCGCCGCAACGGTGAGTGTCCAGCGGCTGTCGATGAGGTCGTCCACCAAGAGCACTGGCTGGTCACCAATACCTGCCAGTGCCTGCGCCAATTCCGGGCCAACGGCCAAACGGTCCCATACTCCCGCGAGCCTGTAAGCGCTGTTGCCGCCACGTGATCCCGTGGGACCGCCGTGCTCTGGCTGCAGTTGACCCAGGTATGGCATCCGCCCTATGCCGGCGATTCCCTGCGCCAGGGAGTCCACAAGTTCTGGCTTGCTCCTTGAGGGAATGCTGACAACGGCCGCCGGTCGCCCAACCCCGCTCCAGGCAGTTCCGCCGTCGGCCCCCGACCATTCGCGCAGCACCTGAACGCAGGCCTGCAGCATAGCGGGGTCCACTGACCGATCGGGTGCCCCGGCGGCAAAGAGCTCGCGGAGCGCACCGCCCCAACCCAAGTCGGTCAATCTTGCCAGGACACGGCCTTCGGAAATGCTTTCGTCCGGCTTGATCTTGCCTTTGACTCCCACACCCAGCCTGTCCATTCCGCTGGGCCACTGGAGCCGCGGTTCCACCACGATCCCGGCTCGACGGAGCGTCTGGCCTGCTGCATCAACTGCAGCCGCTGCGATGTCCACTGGGAACCAGCGTCCAGCACAGTTGTCACAACGGCCGCAAGGGGCGGCGGTGTCGTCGTCGAGCACCGAGGTGATGTACTCCATGCGACAACCTGCGGTGTCTTGGTAAATCACCATGGAATCCTGCTCATCCACCCGAGCTTCCGCAATACGCGCATATCGTTCGGCATCGTAGCTCCATGACCGTCCGGTAGCCCGCCAACCGCCACCCACGCGTTCAACTGCCCCGTCAACGGCCAGGACCTTGAGGAGGAGTTCCAGAGGCGTGCGCCGAAGATCCACGCGGGCTTCCAGCGCCACCGTGGACATGGCCGCGTTCGCCTCACCAAGCACCCTCAACACGGCGTCGGCTTTTTCGGCTGAGGGCATGGACGCGGTGGCGAAATACTGCCATATTTCGCGGTCCTCGGAGCCTGGAAGCAACAGGACGTCGGCATTGGCTGCGCCTCGGCCAGCTCGTCCAACCTGTTGGTAATAGGCAACCGGCGAGGACGGCGCTCCGAGGTGAATGACGAAACCAAGGTCCGGTTTGTCGAATCCCATACCCAACGCGGAGGTGGCCACAAGCGCCTTGACCTGGTTGTCCTTGAGGAGCTGTTCTGCCCGCTCCCGATCGGAAGGATCCGTCCGGCCGGTATAGGACAAGACATTGTGTCCAGCCTCGGAAAGAAGCCGGGCAGTGTCCTCTGCGGCGGAGACGGTCAGCGTGTAAATGATTCCGCTGCCGGGGAGGTCCGCCAAGTGCGTCAGCAGCCAGCCCAGGCGGTCGCGGGAGTCGGGCAAGTTGAGAACGCCGAGCCGCAGTGACTCGCGGCCCAGTGCACCGCGAATGGTCAACACTCCGGCGCCGAGTTGTTCCTCAATATCGTGAACCACACGGGAGTTAGCGGTGGCCGTGGTGGCCAGGACTGGAACCGATTCGGGCAGTTGGGCAATGAGATCCGCGATGCGCCGGTAATCGGGTCTGAAGTCGTGGCCCCAATCCGAAATGCAGTGGGCTTCATCAATAACGAGCAATCCGGTCCTCCGGATCAGCTCGGGCAACTGGTTCTCCCTGAACGAAGGATTGGTGAGGCGCTCCGGCGACACCAGGAGAACGTCTACCTCGTCAGCTGCCAACTGGGCCAGGACAGTATCCCACTCAAGCGCGTTGGCCGAGTTGATGGCAACTGCCCGGACTCCCGCCCGTGCGGCCGCTGCCACTTGGTCCCGCATAAGCGCGAGAAGAGGAGACACGATCAACGTGGGACCGGCACCCCGTTGGCGCAGCAACAAGGAGGAGACGAAGTAGACCGCGGATTTTCCCCAACCCGTGCGTTGGACCACCAACGCACGGCGCCCCGCGTCCACCAATGCCTCGATGGCCTCGAACTGGCCGTCATGGAAGTCTGCTTCGGGGTGCCCCACAAGCTCACGAAGACAAGCCAAGGCCCTCTGACGGGTAGGGGATTCCACGGAAACAGCGGCATTTGGGGAGTTGTTGGCCATGGACCCAGTATTCCAGCAGCCCCTGACAGCCAGAACCGGTGGCCCCGGTTATGTGGAAAGAGGCTCCCCATGGGACTGGCTTTCCACATAGCACCTTCCCCGGTTCATGCTCAATTGCGCTACCGCAGTAGGATTGAGCCCGTGACTAGCGAGCAGAACAAGAACTTCGACCTCTCGGCTTCCTTCAAGGCGTACGACGTCCGGGGCATCGTGGGGGAATCCATCACGGCTGAAATCGTCGAGGCGGTCGGTGCTGCCTTCATCGATGTTTTGGGTCTTGAAGGTGAAACCGTCCTTGTTGGCGGAGACATGCGCCCGTCCTCGCCGGAGTTCAGCCAGGCCTTCGCGAACGGTGCTGCCACGCGCGGCGCCAACGTCCTGTTGCTGGACTTGATCTCCACAGACGAGCTCTACTACGCCTGCGGTGCCCTGAACGCAGCCGGTGCCACATTCACCGCCAGCCACAACCCGGCCGAATACAACGGCATCAAAATGGCGAAGGCCGGAGCGCAACCGATTTCCTCCGAGAGCGGCCTGAAGGAAATCCAGGCCCTCGCCGAGCAATACCTGAACGAAGGCAGCATCCCCGCGGCGGCAACGCGCGGGCAGATCGGTGTTCGAGACGTGCTGAAGGACTACTCCGAATACCTGCGGCAGCTGGTGGACCTCTCCGGTTCCCGCCCGTTGAAGATCGTCGTGGACGCGGGCAACGGCATGGCCGGGCTGACCACCCCGGCAGTGCTCGGCAACAAACTCCTTCCTGCCCTGCCGTTCGAGATCATCCCGCTCTACTTCGAACTGGACGGCTCGTTCCCTAACCACCCGGCCAACCCGCTGGAACCGGAAAACCTCCGTGACCTCCAGGCTGCCGTGATCAAGCATGGCGCCGATATCGGCCTTGCCTTCGACGGCGATGCTGACCGCTGCTTTGTGATCGACGAAAAGGGCGAGCCGGTCTCCCCGTCGGCAATCACCGGCATGGTCGCGCGCAGGGAGATCGCCCGCGCCCAGGCATCAGGGGAACAGACCCCTGTCATCATCCACAACCTGCTAACGTCCAAGGCCGTTCCCGAACTCGTTGCCAAGGACGGCGGCCGGGCAGTCCGGACCCGCGTCGGGCACTCCTTTATCAAAGCCGTCATGGCCGAAGAAGGTGCCGTGTTCGGCGGGGAGCACTCTGCGCACTTCTACTTCCGCGATTTCTGGAACGCGGACACCGGAATGCTTGCCGCCATGCATGTCCTGGCAGCCCTGGGCGAGCAGGACGGTCCCCTCTCCGAACTCGGGCGCCAGTACGAGCCCTACGTTTCCTCCGGTGAAATCAACTCCGAGATCGACGACAAAGCAGGCGCCATCGAGCGGGTCCGCCTCGATTTCCAGAACGATGACGTCGAGATCGACCACATGGACGGCAGCACCTTCAGCGCCAAGGACGGCAGCTGGTGGTTCAACCTGCGCCCCTCCAACACCGAGCCCTTCCTCCGCTTGAACGCCGAAGCCAAAGACCTGCCCACCATGGAAAAAATCCGCGACCGCGTCCTGACTCTGGTCCGGGCATAGGGACCGGCAAACATGAGCGAGCAGCCCATCGACGACGCCGATTCCACCGGGACAATCCAGGAGCGTGAACTCCGTGAGATTCTGGGGACTGCACTGGGAACTGCCCAGGAGCACATTCTGCAGAACGGCGGCTTTCTCCCGTTTGGCATCACGCTTTCACATGAGGGTGAGATGCGGATTGTCATGGTTTCTCCAGGAGAGCCGGACGAAGACGGTCACATTGACGCGGGGGCAATGTTGACGGACGTCCAGGAATTACTTCGCCAGGGTCGGAACGATTACCGGGCCGCGGCCATCGCAAGTGATGTCGCGCTGCCCGAGCATGGCTCGGATGGCATCCACGGCACTGCCGAGCACCGGGATGGCGGGGTCATGGCAGCCGTCATCCCCTACGTCCACACACCTGAAGGGTTCGACTTCGGCGCCCTTGAGCCTGACACCCATGAGCCCTCGCTCTGGGTGGACTAGACCTGACTACGTAGGCTGATCCCATGAAAATCAACGCGTTCGCAGATGTGAGCCTCCGCGCCGTTATGGTGTTGGCGTCCGCCCCTGAGGGTACGTTGCTGACAACGCAGGCTGTTGCCGACGCCGTGGGTACTCCGTATAACCATGTCAGTAAGGCCATGGTCCGATTGCGGAGCCTTGGATTGATTGACGTGGAACGAGGCCGCTTGGGTGGCTCGCGCCTGAACGAAGCGGGTCGCCAAGCCACGGTTGGCCAACTCCTTCGTCACTTGGACAGCCGGCAGGATCCCGCCGAATGCCAGTCCCCCACTCATGACTGCCCCCTCATCACAGAGTGCGGTCTCCGCCACGCAATGAACCGGGCCCGCGAAGCGTTCTATCGTGAGCTCGACACCGTCGTCATCTCGTCCCTGCCTCATGCCCGGCAGATGAATCCGGTCTTCCAAACAATAGGCCTCCGGCCCGAATTCAGGTCCCCCGCAACCCTGCCCTGACGGCGTGCGGGCCGGATCACGTTCCGATTTGCACATCTTTTCTACAAGGAGTAGAAATTGAGGTGTAAATATAAGCATTCCAAATGCTTGTATTGTGACGGTTCGGACGACCCAACCGGACCCCTACCCGCAGGAGAATCATGCTCTCGGAAAAATCCCGCCCCATTATTGAAGCCACCCTTCCCCTGGTCGGCTCGCGTATTGGTGACATCACCGCCGATTTCTACAAACGCCTCTTTGCAGCGCACCCCGAGTTGCTGGATGGACTGTTCAGCCGCTCCAACCAGCGCTCGGGTGATCAGCAACAGGCACTCGCCGGGAGCATCGCCGCCTTCGCCACCCATCTGGTGAACAACCCGGGCACGCTCCCGGAAAAGGTCCTGGCCCGGATCGCCCACAAGCACGCCTCACTGGGCATCGCCGAAGAGCAGTACGGAGTGGTCTACGAGCACCTCTTCGCAGCAATCGCGGCCGACTTGTCGGACGTCATTACACCAGAAATCGCCGAGGCATGGACAGAGGTTTACTGGCTCATGGCAGACGCCCTGATCAAGCTCGAAAAGGACCTCTATGCCTCCCAGCCAAACGATAAAATGTGGATGCCTTGGCGCGTGGTTTCCAAGGTACCGGCTGGCAAGGACGCCATGACATTCACCTTGGAACCTGCCGACGACACCGCCGTAACACCGGCCCTTCCCGGCCAGTATGTGAGCGTCAAGGTCACCCTCCCGGACGGCTTGCGCCAAGTTCGGCAGTATTCACTGTCAGGCGACGCCGGCACCAGCCGGATCTTCACCACCAAGCTAAACGACGGCGGCGAGGTGTCCACCGCCCTGCATACCGCCGTCGAACCCGGCGACGTACTCGAAATCTCCAACCCCTATGGCGAGATCACCCTCAAGGACGGCGAAGGGCCGGTTGTGCTCGCGTCAGCGGGCATCGGGTGCACGCCGACGGCCTCAATCCTGCGCTCTCTGGCTGAGGCGGGCACCGATCGCCAGGTTCTTGTCCTGCACGCCGAACGCTCCATGGACAGTTGGGCATTAAGCGGCCAAATGACTGCAGACGCCGCAAGCATTGACGCGGAACTGCAGCTCTGGCTTGAGTCGCCGCAGCCCAGCAACGAAGTGCACCGCGCCAAGGCAGGCTTCATGTCCCTGAGGGAAGTCGACATGCCGGCAGACGCTTCCCTGTACCTCTGCGGGCCCTTGCCCTTCATGAAGAAGATTCGCGACGAAGCGATTGAGGCCGGGATTCCGGCCACCCGGATCCACTACGAAGTTTTCGGCCCAGACGTCTGGCTCGCGAACTAAGGCAGAGCCGCAAAACCTGTAAAGCGCTAAAAGCACGACGGCGGCCCGTCACCTTTGATGAAAAAGGTGACGGGCCGCCGTCGTCTTAAGAACGCCGTTGTCCTTAAGAGGTCTAGCCCAGACGGCTCTTGAGGCCGTCCAGCTCGGACTGCAGCGCCGCGGGGAGAGACTCGCCGAAGTTGGCGAACCATTCCTCGATGGATGCAAGTTCCGTTTCCCACTCGCCGGCATCGACGCGGACGGCCGCTTCAACCTCGGCCGGGGTCATGTCCAGGCCCTCAAGGTCGATGGACTCACCGGTCGGAACGAAACCGATGGGCGTTTCCACAGCGTCTGCCTTGCCTTCGAGCCGTTCGATGGCCCACTTCAGCACGCGGGCGTTGTCCCCGAAACCGGGCCAGGCGAAGCCACCATCAGCGGTACGACGGAACCAGTTGACCAGGAAGATCTTGGGCAGTCGCTCCGGGTTTGCCTTTGCGGACAGGTTCACCCAGTGGTTCAGGTAGTCACCTGCGTCGTAGCCGATGAACGGCAGCATTGCCATGGGATCGCGGCGGACAACACCGACGGCGCCAGCAGCAGCAGCTGTGGTTTCCGAGGAAAGCGTGGCACCCATGAAGATACCGTTGGACCAGTCGCGGGCTTCGGTGACCAGCGGGATGGTGGTCTTACGGCGGCCGCCGAACAGGATTGCGGACAACTCCACGCCGTCCGGGCTGAAGTATTCTTCGGCGAGCATGTCGATCTGGTCGATCGGCGTGCAGAAGCGGGAGTTCGGGTGTGCCGCCGGGGCGTCGGAGTCCGGAGTCCAGGACTCGCCGCGCCAGTCTGTCAGGTGCGCCGGCGTTTCCTCGGTCATACCTTCCCACCAGACGCCACCGTCGTCAGTCAGAGCGACGTTGGTGAAGATGCTGTTGCCCTTGGCGATGGCACGCATGGCATTGGGGTTGGTGCCCCAACCGGTGCCCGGCGCGACGCCGAACAGGCCGGCTTCGGGGTTGACGGCGCGGAGCTCGCCTTCCTTGCCGAAACGCATCCACGTGATGTCGTCGCCGAGGGTCTCCACCTTCCAGCCCTTGATGGTGGGGTCGAGCAACGCAAGGTTGGTCTTGCCGCAAGCAGACGGGAAAGCAGCGGAGACGTAGTAGGTCTTCTGCTCGGGCGAGGTCAGCTTGAGGATGAGCATGTGCTCGGCCAGCCAGCCTTCATCGCGGGCCATCACAGAGGCGATACGCAGCGCGTAGCACTTCTTGCCCAGCAGGGCGTTTCCACCGTAGCCGGAACCGAAGGACCAGATGGAGCGCTCTTCGGGGAAGTGGACGATCCACTTGTCGGTGTTGCACGGCCATGCGACGTCGGCCTGACCGGGTTCCAGGGGTGCGCCCAGCGAGTGGAGGGCGGGCACAAAGAATGCATCGGTCTGGGTGATGCGGTCCAGGACGTCCGTGCCAATGCGGGCCATGATCCGCATTGAAGCTACAACGTAGGCGGAGTCAGTGATCTCAACGCCGAACTTCGGGTCCTCTGCGTCCAGGTGGCCCATGACGAACGGAATGACGTACATGGTGCGGCCGCGCATGGAGCCGGCGAACAGTCCGCGCAGCTTCTGCTTCATCTCGGACGGGGCCATCCAGTTGTTGGTAAAGCCAGCGTCGCGCTCGTTCTCGGAGCAGATGAAGGTCTGCTCCTCTACACGGGCAACGTCGGCCGGGTCAGAGAACGCCGCGAACGAATTCGGGAACGTTTCCGGGTTCAGCCTCTTCAGGGTGCCGGCCTCGACGAGTTCGTCGGTCAGCTTCTTGTTCTCTGCTTCACTGCCATCAACCCAGTGGATGCGGTCCGGCTGAGTCAGCTCGGCTACTTCCTCAACCCAGGCCAGCAGGCGTGCATGCGTAGTAGGTGCCTTCTCAAGCAGCGGCAGTCGCGCCAGATCGCCCATTGCGGTTCCCTTCCTCGGGTTCAGTGGTGTGTCCTAAACGATAGGGGTCCCGGACCAGACCAATCCCCTGTCAGACGTCAGATGTCCAGTGGGGAGGAAACGAAAAACCCCTAGAATTCAAGGTTTCAGTTTCGGAGAAGCGCGTTTTAAGTGAGGAAGGTCACATAGACCGGTCTAGTTGCCTAGATTACAGCTTTTCGATTTGGAACTTCACATGAACTTCTGTAAAGTTTATTGAGGTTCGAGGGGGTCAGAGAAACAGACCGCCGAGAATCACACGAAATGCGCCCATAGCTCAGCTGGATAGAGCGTCTGTCTACGGAACAGAAGGTCAGGGGTTCGAATCCCTTTGGGCGCACAGATAGAGACCCGCACCGGTTCGCCGGTGCGGGTCTTTTGTTTTGCCCGGGTTAGCCCAACTAAGTAGCAGTAGTGCCTGGGCCGAGCGCTGAAACGCAAGGGCCGCCGTCGTACTTTCCGAAAAAGTACGACGGCGGCCCTTGCCATTGGTGCGGACGCTTACTCCCCCACGGCCTCGCTGATGCGGCGGCGGATGCCGTCGAAGTGACGGTTGAGCAGCTCGGCCGAGAGCACCTTGTCTCCCGCTGCAACGGCGGCATAGATGTTCCGATGAATCGCGGCTGTCTTGGCCAGGTCCTCATTACCGGCGCCGATCTCTACGTGGATCTTCCGGTACACCTTCCAGAAGACCCCCATCAGGTTGATCAGCAGCTCGTTGTTAAGGGGTTCGAATAGTCGGCGGTGGAACTCGGCGTCGGCGGCCACGAAGTTCTCACCGGCGGCAGCGAGTTCCTCCATTTGCTTCACAGATTCCTCGATGGACGCGAGCTGCTCCTTGGTCATCACATCGATGGAGGAGGCGATAAGCCCGGACTCCAAGGCCTGCCGCACGTCCACCAGCTGCAAGGCTTCGAGCCCCTGGTGCCGGAGGGAAAGCCGGCCCCGGAATGTCAGGCCATCAGCCAAGGCATCGAAGTTGCTGGGCGCCACGAACATGCCGAAGCCATGGCGGATCTCGATCACACCCAGGGCCTGCAGCACTTTCAGGGACTCACGCAACGTATTGCGCCCTACACCGAGGGCGACTGAAAGTTCGCTCTCCGTGGGCAAAGGGTCACCCGCCTCGAGCTCGCGCTCAAGGATGAGTTCCATAATGTCCGACTGCAATGCACGCAGCCGGGCCTGTGCACTGAACCGCGCTTGCGGAACGACACCGGAAGTTGTCATGGGGCTCTCCTTGCCGATGCACTCTTCCCGCAGAGGCCTGTGAACCTCGGATGCAGAAGGAGTGCGGTGTTAATATTGAGGCGAGCTTAATGCCCACCGCAGATTGAGTGACTCGCAACATACAATATCGGATGTCCCACCTCCTTGATAGGTACGTCTTCGGAATTCCTTGAGAATTCCGCATTCTGGCACCTGGACGGCGACGAACCCTCGAGGCTCCAGCTTCCCAGGCAGCCCCACCGTGATCCATTTCTCACTTGACGTCCCCTTGTGACCACCCTTACAGTTTCAATACGAGCATCGGACGTCCTACATCCGATAACCCACGACAGTCGAATGGTGAGGCACCCTAATGAGCAAGACCATCAACAGCCTGCCGCTGGTCAATGACGCCAGCCGCCGAAACTTCCTCAAGCTGAGCGGCGCAGTTGGTGCAGCCGCTGCCTTCACCGCGACCCTTTCTGCGTGCGGCGGCGCTGCCAGCACCACCGCGGGGAACGCAGCAAACACCGCGGCCGTGAACAAGGACCTCATCATCGAGGCAGGCATCTCCTACGCCCTCTCCACAGGCTTTGACCCGCTGAGCTCTTCGGGAGCCACACCGATGGCAGCCAACCTCCACATCTTCGAAGGCCTCATTGAGCTCCACCCGGCCACGCGCCAGCCCTACAACGCCCTGGCAGCGTCAGATCCAAAGAAAATCAACGACACCACCTATCAAGTGACCATCCGTGATGGTGCCAAATTCCATGACGGCTCCCCGGTCACCACCGAAGACGTGGCCTTTTCGTTTACCCGCGTCATGGACCCCGCGAACAAGTCGTTGTTCTCCCAGTTCATCCCCTTCATCCAGGATGTGAAGCCTCTGGATGCCAAGACGGTGGAATTCACGCTCAAGTACGCCTTCCCGGGCTTCGGGCCGCGAATTTCGGTGGTCAAGGTGGTCCCCAAGGCACTCGCCAGCGATCTGAAGGCCTTCGACGCCAAGCCAATCGGCTCCGGTCCTTACAAGCTGGTCTCCGCCGTCAAGGACGACAAGATCGTCTTCGAAGCGTTCGCAGACTACAACGGCCCCAAGCCTGCACTGGCCAAGGGCATGACCTGGCTCCTCCTTTCGGACGCCGCGGCCCGCGTTACTGCTGTCCAATCCGGCCGCGTGCAGGCCATCGAGGACGTTCCGTACCTGGACGTCGACGGCCTGAAGTCCAAGGTCAAGGTGGACTCCGTCCAGTCCTTCGGCCTGCTGTTCCTCATGTTCAACTGTGCCAAGGCCCCGTTCGACAACAAACTGGTCCGCCAAGCACTGCACTACGGCATGGACAAGGAATCCATCATCAAGAAGGCCCTGTTCGGCAACGCCAAGGCGGCCAGCTCCTACTTCCAGGAAGGCCACCCGGACTACGTCAAGGCCAAGAACGTCTACGGTTTTGACACTAAGAAGGCCGAAGACCTGCTCAAGCAGGCGGGCGTCAGCAGCCTCGAATTCGAACTCCTCACCACGGACACCGCCTGGGTGAAGGACGTTGCACCGCTGATCCTGGAGTCCTGGAACAAGATCCCTGGCGTCAAGGTCACCGTGAAGAGCCTCCAGTCCGGTGCCCTTTACAGCGACCGCGTGGGCAAGGGTGACTACACGGTGGTTGCGGCCCCGGGTGATCCCTCCGTATTCGGCAACGATGCTGACCTGCTGCTGAGCTGGTTCTACTCCGGCGCCACATGGATGGAGAAGCGCGCTTTCTGGACCACTCCTGAACGCACCAAGCTGCAGGAACTGATGAACAAGGGGTCGCAGGCCTCCGGAGACGACGCCAAGAAGGTGGTGGCCGAAATCGTGGACATGGTCTCGGACGAGGTCCCCCTCTACCCGGTCCTCCACCGCCAGCTTCCCAGCGCCTGGGACGAGAAAAAGCTCAAGGGCTTCCAGCCTCTACCCACCACCGGATTGTCGTTCATCGACGTCGGACGTACCGCCTAGAAACCTGAGTTGCGAGGCCTGCTTTGCGGCCTAAATCCCCAAAGTAGCGCGCAGAGCAGGCCCCACAACCAGCAGCACCCCCAACCAACCGGAGAACAAATTGGTCACCATATTGCGTCTGCTTGGCCGCAGGCTTGCAGCATTGCCATTGATGATCCTGGGCATTACGTTGCTCGTCTTCCTCGTCCTGCAGGCCGCCCCCGGCGACCAAGCCAGCTCGGCCCTAGGCGACGGCGCCAGCGAAGAAGCCAAGCAGCAGTACCGCCAGGAAAATGGCCTGAACGATGCCCTGGTCCTGCAATACTTCCGTTTCCTGGGGAAGCTCCTGCAGTTCGATCTCGGCGTCACAACCCCGCCGGCAAAGTCGGTCGCATCCATGATCGGCTCGGCGTTCCCGTTGACGCTCCAGCTGACCTTCCTGGGCGTCATTATCGCAATTGTTCTGTCCCTGGCTTTCGGAATCCTCGGTGCCCTCTACCGTGACAAGTGGCAGGACCAGTTGATCCGGGTCTTCTCGATCGCCGCGATCGCCACGCCATCGTTCTGGCTGGGCATCCTGCTCATCCAGTGGTTCGCACTCGGCGCCAGCCCGATGTTTCCCTCAGGCGGAATTGCGACGCCGGAATCCGGCTTTGGTGGTTGGCTCAACTCGATGGCCCTCCCGGCCCTGGCACTGGGCATCCCGGTGTCGGCATCGCTGATCCGCGTGGTCCGGACGTCGATGGTGGAAGAGCTTGACCGAGACTACGTCCGCACAGCCATCGGCAACGGTGTCCCCTACCGCGAAGTGGTTTCCAAGAATGTTCTCCGCAACGCCCTCGTCACCCCGGTGACCGTGCTGGGACTCCGCGTGGGCTATCTGCTGGGTGGCGCCGTCGTGATTGAAATGATCTTCGCCCTGCCCGGCATGGGCCAGCTGATCCTCAATGGCATCACCAACCTGGACGTCAATCTGGTCCAGGGCGTGGTGCTCACCATCTCGGTCACCTTTGTTCTGGTGAACATCGTGGTTGACCTTCTCTACCTGCTCATCAATCCCCGAATCAGGACGGTATAGCTCATGCGCAGCAAGCTCGCAGAACGGCTAAGTGCACCGGGCATCCGCTTCAAGGCCCTGCCCTGGGGCTCCCGCATCGCCCTGCTCTTCCTCATCTTGATTGTCTTCGCGGCCATTTTCGCGCCGATCATCGCCCCGCACGATCCGCTGGAGACCTTCATTCCGGCCACCCCGCCGGGCGCTGAACACTTCTTCGGCACCGATCGCCTGGGCCGCGACATTTTTTCGCGCCTGCTCTTCGGCGCACAGTCGTCGCTTTTGATCGGCCTCGGCGCGGTTGGTTTAGCCATCCTCGCCGGTGCGCTCCTGGGCTCCTTCGCAGCGACCTCCAGCAAGTCCGTGAACGAGATCATCATGCGGCTCATGGACATTCTCATGGCATTCCCGGGCATCGCCTTGGCCGCAGTCTTGCTGGCTGCATTCGGCAACTCTGTTCCGACCATCATCATCGCAATCGCCATCATCTACACGCCGCAGCTGGCCCGCGTGGTTCGTGCCAACGTGCTCGCCCAATACGGCGAAGACTACGTCCGTGCCGAGCGCGTGATCGGTGCTGGCCGGTTCTACATCCTGGTCAAGCACATCGTCCGTAACACCGCAGCTCCTGTGTTGGTGTTCGCCACGGTCATGGTTGCCGACGCCATCATCCTCGAAGCCTCGCTCTCCTTCCTGGGCGCCGGCGTTCAGGATCCGGCGCCGTCCTGGGGCAACGTGATCTCCTACGGCCGCAATCTGGTGCTTTCCGGTGGCTGGTGGGCCACCACGTTCGCTGGCCTGACAATTCTGTTGACCGTCCTGTCCCTAAACATCCTCGCTGAGGGTCTCACTGACGCCATGGTGAACCCGAAGTTGCGTCGGGCCCCGGCGGTCAAGGACGACGACGGATCCTCCGCAGTGGTTGCTGTTGACACTGAGGTCGCCACCTCCGTTGCCCAGCCTTCAGTGGTTGAGGAACACGAGCTCGACGGCGTTCGGGCGGCTTCCGGCGACACGCCCGTCTCTGATTTCGGCGACTCCGCCGTACTGACTGATGTGAAGCTGGCCGCCACTAACCCGCACCTCCTGCTGGACCGTGAACTGGAACTCCTAGCCGCCATCGAAGCCAAGCGCACGGACCGCCTCCCCCAGGTCTCCCCCGGAGCCCGCAATGTCCTTGAGGTGAAAAACCTGTCCATCCGTTTCCCGGGCCGCTTCGGCGAAACCGCGATCGTGGACAACGTCTCCTTCACCGTCCGCGAAGGCGAAACCATGGGTCTGGTGGGCGAGTCCGGTTGTGGCAAGTCGATCACGTCACTCGCTGTGATGGGCCTCCTGCCCAAGACAGCCCAGGTCACCGGGTCCGTCCTGTTTGATGGCAAGGAACTCCTCGACGCAAAGGCCCAGCACAGCAACCCCAAGGCCTACGAGGGCCTGCGCGGCGAACAGATCGCCATGGTCTACCAGGATGCGTTGAGCTCGCTGAACCCGTCCATGAAGATCAAGGACCAGCTGGAGCAGCTCACCAAACGTGGCGGACGAAAGACACCCGCTGAACTGCTGGAGATGGTGAAACTGGACCCCGCCAGGACGCTTGTCAGCTACCCGCACGAGCTCTCCGGCGGGCAACGCCAGCGTGTGCTGATTGCCATGGCCCTGTCCCGCTCGCCGAAAATCGTGGTGGCCGACGAGCCCACCACGGCCTTGGATGTCACCGTTCAAAAGCAGGTGGTTGATCTGCTCAACGAACTCCGGGAGCAACTCGGCTTCGCCATGGTGTTCGTCAGCCACGACCTCGCCTTGGTTGCCTCCCTGGCTCACCGCATCACAGTCATGTACGCCGGCCAAGTGGTGGAATCCGCCCAGTCTTCCGAGCTCCTGCAGAATCCCAAGCACGAGTACACCCGTGGCTTGTTGGGGGCCGTGCTCTCCATAGAGGCCGACGCCGTCCGGCTGCACCAGATCCCCGGCACAGTTCCTTCACCGCGCGACTTTGCTTCGGGCGACCGCTTCGCGGCCCGCTCACTCAGGGCCGACGCCAACCCCACCCAAAAGCTCGTCCTCACCACCGTCCCGTCTCCCAATGGCGACGCTGCGGATCACTACTGGGCCAGCCACTTGAAGGAGGACGCGAAATGAGCGAATCAGGCTCCAAGCCGGTCATCGAGCTCAAGGACGTCAAGGTGTATCACCACGCCAGGACCGGCGGCTTGTTCCGGCCCAACATCGTCAAAGCTGTTGACGGAGTGGACTTCACCATCAGCCGCGGCGAAACCGTGGGCATCGTTGGTGAGTCCGGCTGTGGCAAGTCCACCCTCGCTTCAGTTCTCGTGGGACTTCAGCCCCCGACGTCGGGCAAGGTTTTGTTCCACGGAAAGCCAGCCATCAAGCGCAACGCTGCCATGCGCAAGCAGTTTGGCCGCTCGGTCTCGGTGGTCTTCCAAGACCCGGCTACGGCACTGAACCCGCGAATGACCATCCAGGACATCCTCACCGACCCCCTTCAGATCCACGGCATCGGGAACGCTGCCAGCCGCGCTGCCAAGGTCAAGGAACTGTTGGCGCTGGTTGGCTTGCCGCAATCGGCAGCCGAGGTGACGCCGTCGCAGGTTTCCGGTGGTCAGCGCCAACGTGTGGCGATCGCCCGGGCACTGGCGCTCGATCCGGACATCATCGTGGCGGACGAGCCGACGTCTGCCCTGGACGTTTCCGTCCGCGCGCAGGTCCTGAACCTGTTGTCAGATCTGAAGACCCAGCTGAACCTGGGCATGGTGTTCATCTCTCACGACATCCAAACAGTCCGCTATGTTTCGGACCGCATCTGCGTCATGTACTTCGGCAAAATCGTCGAACAAGGCACAGCCGCACAGGTCTTCGACAACCCCGGCAACGATTACACCAAGAAGCTGCTGGGCGCCGCGCCGAGCCTGCTCCACATCTAGTTTTCCCCTCACCAGCTACCAACAACGGAGATTTCTGTGTCCACTCAGTTCCAGGGCGTCATTCCCCCGGTCATCACGCCCCGCCACTCCGACGGCAGCATCGACACTGCGTCGCTGAAGAACGTCACCAAGCACCTGATCGACGGCGGTGTGTCCGGACTTTTCGTTCTGGGTTCCTCCGGCGAAGTCCCTTACCTGACCAATGACGAGCGTGAGCTGGTGGTCTCCACCATCGCCGACGCCAACGCCGGAGCGGTCCCGCTGATCGTCGGCGCCAACGAGCAGACCACCAACCGGGTGATCGAGGAAGCCCGAAAAGTGGTGGACCTGGGCGCTGACGCGATCGTGGTGACCTCCATGTACTACGCCATTGGCAACGCCGCGGAGACCGAAACTCACTTCCGCAGCATCCACGCAGCCGTCGAGAAGCCAATCTTCGCTTACGACGTCCCCGTCCGAACCCACTTCAAACTGCCAACGGACCTGTTGGTCCGCTTGGGCCGTGATGGTGTCATCGCCGGCGTGAAAGACTCCTCCGGCGACGACGTCTCATTCCGCCAGTTGCTCCTGGCAGCCAAGGACATTCCCAACTTCGACATCTTCACCGGTCACGAAGTTGTAGTGGATGGAGCCCTCCTCGGTGGCGCCCAGGGTGTTGTGCCGGGTCTTGGCAACGTGGATCCGGCCGGTTACCGCCGGCTGTTCGACGCCGCCAAGGCTGGCGACTGGGTTGGTGCCGCCCGGGAGCAGGACCGTCTGGCCGACGTCTTCGAGATCGTCTACGCCCCCAACGGCCGTGTCTCCGGTGGTGCCGCTGGGCTGGGAGCGTTCAAGACCGCGCTGCAGGTGATGGGCGTTATTGAGTCCAACACGATGAGCGAGCCGATGCTGTCCCTGAACTCCGATGAGACTGCGCTGATCCGTGAAATTCTGGAGCGGAACGGGCTGGTCTAGGCCTCCATGACCCACGTGATCGGCGTTGACCTCGGCGGCACCAAAACCGCCGCCGGGGTTGTTTCCGGCTTCGGTGAAGTGCTGATGTCGGAGACTATTCCGACGTTGAACCGGGCTGGCGGCCCGGCGATCCTCGACGCCACCGCTGCCCTGGTATCGGGTTTGATGCAACGCGCTGCCGACGCCGGAGTTTCAGTTTCCGGCGTCGGCATCGGCTCCGCCGGGGCTATTGATGCTTCTTCCGGCTCCGTGGTGTCAGCGACCGACGCGATTCTTGGCTGGGCCGGAACTGGTCTTGTTTCAGGCCTGTCCTCCCGGCTTTCGCTGTCTCCTTCTGCGGTCCGGGCCGTCAACGACGTCCATGCTCATGCCCTCGGCGAAGCGTGGCTTGGTGCCGCAGCTGGAACGTCCACTTCTCTTATGGTCGCGTTCGGAACGGGTGTGGGCGGCAGCTTCGTTGTGGATGGCACTCCTGTTCTGGGGCATCACTTTGTTGGCGGTCATGTTGGGCATTTTGCCTCGCCCTACGCCACATTTGATGGGGCTCCGCTGCCATGTGTATGCGGCCATGCCGGACACGTCGAGGCCGTGGCTTCGGGACCCGCTATTCACGAGTCGTACCTGCGCTTTGGTGGTTCTTCACGCGAGGCGGCGGATACGCGCGGCGTGTTCGTGCTGGCTTCAAGTGCTCCTCCTGGCGTGCCCGACGGCGGTGCTGCCGCCACTGCCAGCCGAGCCGCTGCCTTGCGTGCCATTGATCTCGGGGCGGCCGCCGCAGGTCAAGCCGTAGGCGGACTCATCAACATTCTTGACCCTGAAACCGTAGTGATTTCCGGTGGGCTGGCGGACTCCGGCGGGCTCTGGTGGGAACCCATGGAAGCCGCCCTCCGCCAAGAGCTATTGGCCCCTCTTGCCGAGGTCCCCGTGGCGCGGGCAACCCTGGGCAACACCGCGGCCATCGTTGGTGCCGCGAAACTCCTCCTTTAGACGAAAGAGACAGCATGATCCTGACCCTCGAAGGCCTCGAAGCCCTCCGTTCCCAGCTGATCGTCTCCTGCCAGGCCTACCCGGGCGAGCCGATGCGTGATCCCCACACCACAGCTCAGGTGGCGGCATCAGCGGTCATCGGCGGCGCTGCGGCGATCCGCGTCCAAGGGCTGGCCGACGTACAGTTCACGCGTGCCGCCGTCGAAGTTCCCGTCATCGGCCTCTGGAAGGACGGTCATGATGGCGTCTTCATCACCCCCACGCTCCGGCATGCGCTTGCCGTGGCGAACGCAGGCGCGCATGTTGTGGCGATTGACGGTACCCGTCGGGCTCGCCCCGATGGTTTGTCGCTGGCTGCCACCGTTGCGGGCATCCACGCCGAGTCCCACGCTTTGGTCATGGCGGACTGCGGTTCCTTCGATGACGCCCTGGCAGCCGTTGAAGCCGGCGCAGACCTGATCGGAACCACTTTGTCCGGCTACACCGGCGAGCGCCCGAAGACTCCTGGGCCGGATCTGGAGCTGCTGGAGCAGATCGCCTCTTCCGATGTGGGCAAGCCCCTCATCGCCGAGGGTCGCATCCACACGCCGGAACAGGCCCGCCAAGCACTGAATGCCGGGGCGTTTGCCGTAGTTGTTGGCACCGCCATTACACACCCGGCCACGATTACGGGCTGGTTCAAGGGTGCGATGCACACGGGCCTCACAACCCAGAGGTAGCAGTTGTAGGCTTCTCCCATGAATGCCGAGAGCTCCCGTGAATTCGACGTAATTGTGATCGGCGCGGGCGCCGTCGGGGAAAACGTGGCGGACAGGGTGGTTCGTGGCGGTCTGACGGCAGTGATTGTGGAAAGCGAACTGGTTGGCGGCGAATGCTCGTACTGGGCGTGCATTCCCTCCAAAGCACTCCTTCGGCCAGGCAGCGTGCTCCACGCGGCGCAGGGAATTCCTGGAGCTTCGGAAGCGGTCACCGGAGTTATTGACGCAGAATCGGCCCTGAAACACCGGGACTGGTTCACGAACAATTGGCAGGACGGTAGCCAGGTCGAATGGCTGGATAGTGCCGGCATTGAACTGATCCGTGGGCGGGGCCGCATCACAGGACCGCGAGAGGTCCAGGTGGACGGGCTCGACGGCAACAGCTATGCGCTCAAAGCGCACCACGCCGTGGTTGTGGCCACAGGCTCAACCCCCACCATTCCGGATATTGAGGGCTTAAAGGACGTGCCGTTCTGGACTACCCGTGGCGCCACTGCCGCAAAAGTCATCCCACAGCGGTTCGCGGTGCTGGGAGGCGGAGTGGCCGGCGTCGAATTGGCCCAGGCTTTTGCCCGCCTTGGTTCGGTGGTGACACTCATTGCTCGTGGTCGTCTTCTGAGCAGCTATCCCGAAGAGGCGGCCGATATGGTCCTGGCCGGGCTGCGCGCCGATGGGGTAACAGTCCACCTCCACACGGATGTGGACAAGGTAGAAAAGAACGACGACGGCTCGGTGACAGTCACGTTCCACGGCGGGGCCGTCACGGCTGACAAACTCCTGGTCGCATCCGGGCGGCATCCAACGTTGGCCAATTTGGGCTTGGAAAATGTGGGCGTTGAACCGCAGAACGGAAAACCGCTCCGGCTCACTACGGACGCCAGTGGCTTGGTGGAGGGCCCGGCAAGCGATGGAACCAGCGGACTGTGGCTGTACGCGGCAGGCGATGCCGCGGGCAAAGTGCTTCTGACGCATCAGGGCAAATACGAGGCCAGAGCAACCGGTGATGCAATCGTCGCAAGGGCAAACGGCAAACTCACGGGCACCCCGAAACCTTGGAGCGCGTGGGCGCACACTGCCAACGAGCACGCCATTCCAAGCGTCGTCTTCACGGATCCGGAAGTGGCCTCGGTGGGTCCCAGCCTTGAGCAGGCCCTCCTCCAGGGCAAGCATGTCACCGGAGTGGAGTTGCCCATCGATGTCTCCGGATCCCAGCTCTATTCCGCCGATTACAAAGGGTGGGCGCAGATCGTGGTGGACGAGGACCGGAAAGTGATTCTTGGCGCTACCTTCGTCGGCCCGGGGGTGGCTGAACTGCTCCACTCGGCCACTATCGCGATCGTCGGCGAAGTTCCCTTGGACAGGTTGTGGCATGCAGTTCCGTCGTATCCCACCATCAGCGAGGTGTGGTTGCGCCTCTTGGAGAAATACGGCCTCTAGCTCCTATTTGAACTGACCAGTCAGTTCAGTTAGACTTTCAGCAGACACCATTTCTGCGAAAGGCTCATTGTGCTGTCCGTACAGCAACTCCAGATCAACGGCCGCCGGGACGATCTCCTTCCGGCAACGTCACTCCAGGCCCGTCGTGGCCAACTCTTGCTCGTTGCGGGCGAAGGCCAGGATCAGCGGACTGCCTTGGCCTTGGCACTCAGTGGCCGCATGAAACCCAGCAACGGCGTCCTCAGTTGGGACAACAACAGCAAGACCAAGAAGATCCGGCTGGCGAGCGCCTTGGTGGATTCGCCCGGCGTCAATGAGCCTGAACAGCATCTAAGTGTTCGCGACCTCGTCACAGAGGACCTCTCCCTCATCCCCCGCCGTTACCGCGGCGCACTGCTCAGCAAGCCGTGGCTGAAGATCAACAGCTTTGAGGACATCGCCGGCCTGTGGATTGAACAGCTTCCCGCCGGCCGCCGGCTCGAGCTCCTGACTGCCCTCGCTTTGGCAGATCCAGCTACCGACCTCCTGGTGATCGATTCGCCCGATCGCCACAGCGCCGATCCCGCGGCGTGGCTGCCCCGACTTGAGGCACTGGCGTCCGACGCCGGGCGGCCGCTTGCCGTCGTCGCCGTCGTCGGTGCCCTCCCGGACAACTGGACTGGCCCTGCTGCGGTGATTGGCAACTCCGTCGCGCATCCGCCGGAACCGGAGAGCGTTGAAGAGTCCGAGCAGGCACAGGCGACGAGCGCGCCAGCGACAACGAGTCCAATCCCGGGCCGCGAGATTCAAGACAAAGCAACCGAACCCGAATTCCAAGACCTCCAAAGGACTGCAAAGTGACTGTTCTGCGGCTCGCCCGCTCCGAACTCAAGCGCATGACCGGCGGGCTCCTGCCCAAGCTGACCATCCTGGCCCTGACCATGGTGCCGTTGCTCTACGGCGCGGTGTATCTCTACGCCAACTGGGATCCATACGGCAACCTGAACCAGATCGACGCCGCATTGGTAGTGGAGGACACGGGGGCAACCTCCAAGGATGGCACCGAGCTGCAGGCCGGCAAGAAGGTTGCCGACAGTCTGGTGGATGGCCACGTCTTCAACTGGAAGCAGGTTTCCAGTCCGGAAGCTGCGGATGCCGGCGTCCGTTCAGGCGAATACGCCTTCGCGCTGCGCATCCCCAAGGACTTCTCCGCCAACCTGGTCTCCCCCGGCAATTTCGATGCCGCCAACCAGGCAATGCTCCATGTCACCACGAACGACGCCAACAACTACCTCCTGAGCACCATCGTGGACAAGCTCACCACAGCCGTGCATTCAACGGTCGCCAAGGAGGTGGGTGAGGAAACAGCCAATCAGCTCCTCACAGGCTTCGGTACCATCCACGCCTCCATCGTGAAGGCTGCGGACGGAGCATCCGAACTCGCCACGGGAGTGGGTCAGCTCAGTCATGGCGTTGCAACGCTGCATGACGGAACCACCCAGTTGGTCACCGGCGCCGATCAGCTGGTCGCTGGTCAGACGCAACTCCGCGATGGCGCTGTGCAACTCAATGACGGCGCGAGCCAGCTGAGCTCGGGCCTCACAGAGCTGAAGAACAAAACTGCCACCCTGCCTGCCGATTCGAAGAAACTCGCCGACGGCGCAGCGCAAGTAGCCGCCGGGAACGCCGAGCTGAATGCAAAAGTCCAGGACGTCGTCGGGCAGCTTGATGCCGCAGACAAAGGCCTTCGCAATCGCGTTGTCGAGTCCACTGCGCGGCTGGTGAGCGCTGGCGTACTCACCCAGGAGCAGGCTGACAAGGTCCTGGCGGATTTCGACTCCACTGCAACTTCCGGCCCGGTTACCGACGCCAAGGCCAAGATCGCGGGCGACGCCGCCAAGATCCAGCAGCTCTCCGACGGCTCAGCTGCCGTGAGCGCGGGCGCATCGAAGCTTGCCGCAGCCACACCAACGTTGACTGACGCGATTTCGCAGGCAGCGGCCGGAGCAGGACAGTTGAAAACCGGGGCGTCCGCGCTGGCCGCTGGCCAGCAGAGCGCACTGGACGGTGCCATCAAGCTCGACGACGGCGCCCACCAACTCAACGACGGCGCCGGACAGCTTGCCACCGGCGCGGTGAAGGCCTCCGATGGCTCACACACACTGGCCACAGAACTTGCCAAGGGTGCCGGAGAAATCCCGAACCCGAACGATGAACAAAAGAGCAGTGTGTCCAAAGTGATCGCCGATCCCGTAGCGGTGGACAACGTATCGCAGGCCAAGGCAGGTTCTTATGGCGCCGGCCTGGCACCCTTCTTCCTGACGCTGGCCTTGTGGATCGGAGTGTTCATGCTGGTGCAGGCCATGCGCCCCATCACCCAGCGCGCGCTGGCATCCAACGCACGCGCTTGGAAGATCGCGGTGGGTGGCTGGCTTCCGTTCTTCGTTGTCTCGGTCCTGCAGGCCACCATCCTGACCCTCGTGGTGAATCTGGGCCTCGGCTTGAATGCAGCCCACCCGGTAGGCATGTGGTTGTTCATGCTTGCCGCCGTGTTGGCGTTCAGTGCGATCATCCAGGGCATCGTGGCGCTCATGGGAACCCCGGGCAAGTTCGTGGTGCTGATCCTGCTGGTCCTGCAGCTTGTTTCCTCGGGCGGTACGTTCCCCTGGCAGACCACTCCCATGCCACTTCATGTAGTGCACGAAGTCCTGCCCATGGGCTACGTGGTCACGGGAATGCGGCACCTGATCTACGGCGGGGAACTCAGCATGATCTGGCCAACAGTCCTGGGCCTGCTTGGATACACTTTGCTGGGAGCGGCACTGTCCACTCTCGCCGTCCGCAAACACAAGATGTGGACCCTCAAGACGCTGAAGCCGGAGATTGCAGTATGAGCACCACCGAGCCGGCCCCTTCAGAGCTGGGGGCCGTGGCAGGAACCGCGGAAAAGAAGCTGCGCCCTGGACGCACCAACGCCACCAAGCAGCGCCTCTTCGAAGCGTCCATGGAGCTGATTGGCGAACGTGGGGCTGCCGGCGTCACCGTGGATGAGATCGCGGCCGCGGCCGGCGTGTCCAAGGGGACGGTCTATTACAACTTCGGCAGCAAATCGGACCTCATCGCGCAGCTGCTGCGGCACGGCGTGGACATCATGCTGGTCCGTCTCCAGGCAATCGAAGGCGAAACCAGCGATCCCCTCGAATCCATGAGGAACATGGTGGGCCAAGCCATGGAATTCATGGACGAATACCCATCCTTCGCGCGTCTCTGGGTGAGCGAAAACTGGCGGACGCCCGGCGAGTGGAGTGCCGTGTTCGCCGAACTCCGGGCAGAACTCCTGGCCGTCATAGGCTCTGCGGTGGAACGTGTGGCCTCCGGATACAAGGTGGACGAGTCCATCGTCCGCGGCAGCCTGGAGGCGGCAATCTTCGGGGCCATCTTCGTGGTGGGACTGGACAGGCAAACCTACAACCCGGAGCGCACCCGGGAACAGAGCGTGGCCGCGGTCATGACCATCATGCACGGATACGTCATCAAGTAGGTTCGAACAGGCCGCGTAACGGTATCCAACTGCAATCTACGACGGCGTGGCGCGGCCCGCTGGTCGGCGATGATTAGACTCATGCGTCACATGGGGAACAGCGGAAAGCTTGCGGTGGTAACCGCTTTTATGTCCCTCGGGCTTTTGGTGCTCGCAGCCGTGGTCCTCGAAGAACTGGTCCTGTACCTGTTTCTGGGAGCGGTGCTGACCTGCTATTTGGCATCGATAGTGCAGGTCTTCAACCGGCGGCGATACCTCGTGGTTCTCCTTGGCGCTGCCGGCACCAGCCTGTTCATCGGCTTCAGCATTGCATTCCTGCGCATGTGGGGCCTCGCGTTCAACCAGGACGCCAATGCCATGGGCAGTGCCGTAAGCACCGAGGACTCAGACATCTACTTCTACCTGGCCGCAGTGGCTGGGGTGGGGACGCTGGCTGTGCTGTTCCTCGGGGCGGTCTGGCCGTCCTTTGCTTCCAGCCGGGCCAGGCAACCCACGCCGGTGGCCAAAAGAACCACAACGCCAACTAAACGAGCCGCCAGCTCACGTCCAGCGGCGCCTGCAAAACGCCCAACTACATCGACGGCACGTCCTTCGAGCGCAGCAAAGGCATCTCCGGCGAAGCGTCCCGCAACACCCCGCACGCCTTCGGCGGCAGCCAAGCGTCCGACGTCGGGCGTTTCATCTCAACGTAAACCCGCCTCCAAGCGCTAACGCCCTGCAAACCCTGCGCTGCGGGGCCCACTCTGCTCGCTTCACGAGCGATTAGACGCGCAGAGCGGGCCTCACAACGGGAGTTTCCGGACGTTTTCGCGAGGCACCGAGCACGGCAGTCGCGACTCCGACGAGCAGGATCAGCCCTCCCATAATTTCGGGTGCCGTGGGGATTTCATTCAGGACCAGCCAGGCAGCCGTCATGCCCACCACTGGAACCAGCAGCGTGAACGGCACGACGTCGGAACTCGGGTAGAGCGTCAACAGCCGGTTCCAGATTCCGTACCCAATAAGCGACGCGAAAACTGCCGTGTAGATGGCGCTCAGGATGGTGGGCATTTGGAGGTCCGTGATGGTCGCCCACACGGTGTCCGGGCCGTCCACCACAAGTGACAATCCCGCCAACGGGAGCGGCACCACGGCCCCGGACCAGACCACCAAGCCAAGGCCCGACGCCGCTTTCGAGTGCCGCGCCACGACGTTTCCGATCGCCCAGGACAACGCAGCGGCCAGCACAATCATGAGAGGCAGGATCGGAGCCACGGCGCTGCGCCCCACGGCGACCACGCCCAGACCCGCCAGGCCGAGCACGACCCCGAGCATCTGACTGCGACTGGGCCTTTCGCCAAGGAACCGCGCCGCGATCAGCACTGTGAACAGCACCTGCGCCTGCAAGACGAGGGAGGCCAGGCCCGCCGGCATACCCAGCGCCATGCCCAGGTACAGCAACCCGAACTGACCGGCGCTCATGAAAAGCCCGACGCCGATGATCGCCTTCCAGCTGACGTCAGGTTTGCGGATGAACAGGATGAACGGAAATACGACCAGCAGGAATCGGAAGGCGACGAAAAGCAGCGGCGGGACATCACGACCGTTGGCGTGGAGGCCCAAGTCTATGGCGACAAAGTTCACGCCCCAGAGGACAGCGACGAGGACGGCGAGGGCGGAGTGGCGAAGGTTCACAAGAATCACTCTGGCACTTGACTGGTTTAAGCACCAGCGTTGAATTCAGCATGAAACCAAGTAGATTTACTTCATGATCGACATTTCAGCCTTGCGTGCTCTGGTAGCTGTGGAACAGCACGGATCGGTAGTGGCCGCCTCCGATGTGATGGGCTACAGTCCGTCAGCGGTTTCCCAGCAGATCAAGAAGCTGGAGAAGCAAACGGGCGTAGCCGTCCTGGAACGGAACGGCCGTGGTGTACTCCTTACCGAACGGGGCCTTGCCCTCGCTGGCTACGGGCGGCGAATCATGGACGAGCTCGAGGAACTGCAGGCAACGCTCCTCGCCGATCCCGCGAAACCTTCCGGGCTGCTGCGGCTCGTGGCATTCTCCACCGCCTGCCGTGGCTTGGTGGGGCCAATGCTCGGACGCATCGGGACCACCGATTCTGCACTTGAAATCAGCGTGCTGGCCGAGGACCCACGTGAGGCCGTCCAACGAGTGGCCTCAGGCGAAGCTGAGCTGGCCGTGGTGCACAACTGGAACTCCGTGCCGCTGGTCATTCCCGAGAACCTGGTACACGAGGATCTTTGTCTGGACCAGGCCGACGTCCTGGTTAACAGCGCGCACGCACTCGCTGGACGGACCGTCGTCGAGCGTGAAGACTTACTGGACGAAATTTGGGTCAGTACGCCGGCGGGTGCCATCTGCAACGAAGCCCTTCTGCAGATCTTCGCCGGGCTTGGGCGGGTCCCCGATATCCGTGTCTACGATCCCGATTTCTCCACCCATATCGCCATGGTGGAGCAGGCCGTGGCCGTGGCGCTTGTGCCTCGGCTGGGCAGGCCACCCCTGCCACCTGGTGTGATTGCCGTGCCGGTCGTCAACCCCATTCAGCAGCGGGCGGTGGGAATCGTGTATCGAAAGACCATGACCGCGAGCCCCAATATCCGGCATGCCGTCCGGCTGCTGCGCGAGGTGGCAGCAGAGCACGAGCTACCAGTGCGGGGCTAAACAACTGCGTTGCTACTTGCGTGGCACCTTGAAGTGCGTCAGACGGGCGTCCTGCCCATCCAGCTCCGCCCATGACTTCTCAGTCTCCAGGACCGTCAAAGCACTGGTTGGGTACCGCGTGGCAGCGTCCATGTAAGCGTCATGGTCCGAGTCGCGCGATGCGAGGTGCATGGCCAAATCCTGGACGCCGGGCATGTGCGAGATCACCATCAAGGTGGTGACGGTGTCCGGGACGTGGTTGATCACGGTCAACATCCGGTTCGCTGAAGCGGCGTACAGGCCGTCCTCAAGCTTGGGCGTCGGGGCTTTGTCCCCCAACTCATCGCACACCCACGTGCAGGTTTGGCGGGTCCTCACAGCAGACGAGCACAGAATGAAGTCCGGAACTACCCCATGCTTGAGCAACCATCTCCCAGCCAGCGGAGCCTCACGGTGTCCGCGTTCCTCCAAGGGACGCTCATGGTCCGGCACCCCCATGGGCCAATCCGCTTTGGCATGCCGCATAATCACCAGGCGCCTGATGTGATGGTCACTCATGAACCAACCCTATAGCCGCAAACCCCCATCCGCCGCGGAGGCCAATACTCACGGGAGCACGACAAAAGCAGAAAGGCGGCATGTCCCGATAGCGCCGTTGTTGCGTGAGGCACGAGCGCAGGCGCAGAGGGATATGCCGCCTTTCGGCTGCAGCAGTAGCTTAGATCGAGTATTCCGGAGCGGCCCAGACGATGACCTCGGGGTGCTCGTAGAAGCGGTAGCCCTGGCCACGTACGGTGCGCACGGTGTTGGCGAGGCGGCCCAGCTTGGAGCGGAGGCGGCGGATGTGGACGTCGATGGTGCGCTCGTTGGGCACTTCTTCGGCGTTGCGCCACAGGCCCTCAAGCAGTTCGTCGCGGCCCACTGTGCGGGTGCCGTTTTCGACGAGGTAGTTGAGGAGCTCAAACTCCTTGAACGTCAGGTTCAGCGACTCGCCGTCGAGGTGGACTTCGCGGCGGGCGAGGTCGATCAGCACGCCGGAGGGGCGGGCTTCCTGCTGCGGTGCCGGGCGGGCAGCCTCGGTGCGCTGGCGGGCGGCGACCGTGGGGTCACCGAAAGTTGAACGTACGACGTCGAGTGCGGACCCGGGTGCCCCGGCCGGCGCTACGGCGACTGCAGCGTAGCTCTCAGCGCCGGTAACCAGGGACTGGGCGTACGCCCGGATTTCCTGGGCGAGCTTGGCAATGGAGGTGCCGGCCGCTGCTGCTGTCTCTTCGTCAATGCCCATGTAGAGCACGAAACCGCGGGCCACGTTGTCGTTGGCGACCGGGCGGAGGCGGTCAGACTGCGCAATGACGGGGGTAGGCGCCGTCATGGGTGCTGGCTCGTTGGTGGGAACTGCCCGCAACTGGCCATAGGAGTTGGGGTTGTAGCCCTGGGGCACGTAGCCGGGAGCCTGCTGGCCGTTGCCCTGGGTGGCGGGGGCGTACCCGGGGCGGTTGCCGAAGCCGGGGCGGAGCCCTGCGTTTGAAGCGGCCTTGTTGGCGTTTCGGACGGAGATGTGGACGTAACCGGATGCAACTGACATGGAGTGATTACCTCAAAAGTGAATAGCCGTCATCGCGGCTTCGAATGCTGGTTGTCCCCGCAATGAGTTTGGGGAAGGGCGCCCAACGCTGGGCTAGGGGGCGAATGCCTGAAACTTCTTTGGGGTGGAAAGTTAGGCTTGCATTCGACAACAGCGGGTCTCGTCGCCAGCGGGTGTGCTGGACCAGATTGCTGCGGCTGCAGGTGCTGTTGAGTTCTTGTTCACATTGGAAGTGTGCAACGTAACAATGGCAACACGCAAGTAACAAACGGCCAAACCGTCCACATTTTGAGACAAGAGGGTCTATTGTGCTGCAGATCACAATTCTTTCACCATGGAAAATGAACGTCATTTCATTCGGTCGCGATGAGAAATATTCGGCTTATGGTGAATTTTCTTCGGCAGATAGTGCATGATGCCCTTCCTGATTCCCATCAGGCGCAAAAGGACGGAATCTCAAGATCTGAAACACTTGCTGTCCAATCGCAAGCCACTCCAAGCTCGAATTTTTCCCTCAAAATCTGCTACACGCCGTAGAACCGACCAGTATGGACGCCACACTCCTGCGACACCTGCCACCGAACTCCCACGTGGCTAGTGTTGACCTCACAGCGTCCTCACAGGACCGGCAAAGCTTCGGCAAACCAGCAGAATGGAGAGTTGTCACATGGCATCCCCGCACTCCATGACGAACAACCTTCCCCAGCTTTCCCACCCGGACGGCTCCCCTATCCGCGCTTTGGTGGTGGACGACGAACCCAGCCTCTCCGAGCTCATGAGCATGGGCCTTCGCATGGCAGGCTGGTCCGTCGCGGTGGCGGCCGACGGACCAGAAGCTGTGAAGCTTGCCAAGGACTTCCGCCCTGACGTGCTGGTGCTGGACGTGATGCTTCCAGGATTCGACGGCGTCGAGGTCCTCAACCGGATCCGTACCTTCGCGCCGGAAGTGCCCGCGCTGTTCCTCACGGCCAAGGACGCTGTCCAGGATCGCATCGTAGGCCTTGCCGCCGGCGGGGACGACTACGTCACCAAGCCCTTCAGCATGGAGGAGGTCCTCCTGCGCCTGCACAGGCTTGTCCAACGTTCAGGCGTTGCCGCCATGGACACGGCGGAATTGGTGGTCGGCGATCTCACGCTCAACGTAGACACGCGGGAAGTTTCGCGCGCCGGCGAGGACATCCAGCTCACGGCAACGCAGTTTGAGCTGCTTCGTTACCTCATGGAAAACCCCAAGCGCGTAGTCAGCAAGGCACAGATCCTGGACCGCGTCTGGGACTATGACTTCGGCGGACAGGCCAACATCGTGGAACTGTACATTTCCTACCTGCGCAAGAAAATCGAAGCCAACCACCCGCCAATGATCCACACCATCCGTGGCGCCGGCTACGTCATCAAGCCTGCGGACTGAATCTTGTCCACCCCTTCAGGAGCAACCCGCAAGACCCAGCGGAACTGGCTCAATCCCTCCACCTGGCATCTGCGCACGCGGTTGGTCCTGGTGGCGATGGCGTTGTTGGTTGCCATTTGTGGCGCAGTTGGAGTGGTTAGCTACGCCTCCATGGACATGTACTTCAACAAACAACTCGACAAGCAGTTGGAGCAGGCGTCAAGCCGCGCGAATGACTTCGGCAGGCCGCCGTCGAACTTTCCCTCAAGCGGGCGGCCGGATCCGCTGGAGGCCCGCGGCCAAGGTGCCGGGACCCTCAACGCGAGGATCGATGGTTCCACCGTCATTAACTCGGGCCTGTTAAACGCAAACGGCCGTCGCGTCGCACTCTCGGCAGAAGACAAGCAGGTCCTGCTCTCACTCCCCCGCGACAACCGGCCTGTGGACCGTTCATTGTCCAACGGCGACTACCGGCTGGTGGCTGTTGAGACCACCTACGGCGACGTCATTGTGACGGGCTTGCCGTTGGCTGACAAGCAAAACGCCGAGGCCTCGCTGGTTTGGACCATGGTGTTTGTTTCCCTGGGCGGCCTGGTGCTGATCGGCCTCGCCGGTACCGTCATCATCCGCCGGACCATGCGCCCGCTGGAGCAACTCTCGGAGGTTGCAACCAAAGTATCGCGCCTTCCCCTCGACGCCGGTGAGGTGGCACTCGCGGTGCGCGTACCGCCGTCGGCCTCCCATCCTGGAACTGAAGTGGGCAGCGTTGGCCACGCTTTAAACCAAATGCTCAACAACGTTTCCAGGGCCCTGGAAGCCCGTCAGGAGAGCGAAACCAAGGTCAGGCAGTTTGTTGCCGATGCCTCCCACGAACTCCGGACGCCGCTGACCGCCATCCGCGGATACACGGAGCTGCTTCGTATGACGGAGAACTTCACGGATGACGGCAGGAAGTCGCTGGCACGGGTCCAGAGCCAGTCGGAACGCATGACCACGCTTGTGGAGGACCTGTTGCTGTTGGCGCGCCTGGACGAAGGCCAGCCGCTGAAGGTCACGGATGTGGACCTGACGCAGCTGGTGATCGAGACCGTCAGCGACGAAAAGGTGATGGCACCGGACCACATCTGGAAGCTCCAACTCCCTGACGAGCCCATTACGGTGCGCGGGGACGCAACCCAGCTGCATCAGGTGTTGGCCAATCTGCTCTCCAACGCCCGCAAGCACACCGATCCAGGTACCACGGTGCTCACAGGCGTCACGCTTTCCGCGGACGGTAGCGCGGTGGTCACGGTCACTGACAACGGGCCTGGTATTCCTCTTGGGTTCCAAGGCCGTATTTTCTCGCGTTTTGCCCGGGCTGACGCGGCGAGATCAGGCTCGGAAGGAACCTCCGGATTGGGCTTGTCAATCGTCGAATCCATCGTCCAGGCGCATGGCGGAAGTGTGGAAGTAACGTCCCAGCCGGGACGCACGGAATTCGCTCTTCGCTTCCCCACAGCTTCGAACGAACGAATATAACGAATCAGGCAACATGACGCGCCGTGAACGTGATCTCTGTTACCCAAATGTGACTTAAGCCGAAACCTCCTGTACCTTCGAAAGGGTGGGTCGCCCCTAACTGGCCCACACCCGGGATGCGCCGAGCTCTGCCACTTCCCGGAGTTCCGTTCTCATTCGAGGCAGAGACGGGGGACCCAGAGTCTCCGGGCACAGTACTTTCCTTGCCCTTGGGGTGAAGCCGCAGCTACGCGCGCGGCCGGATGACCTCATCCGAACCCGACAGCTAACTCCGCAGGCGCTGAGAGGTAATCACACATGTCTGAATTCAACGATCAGACGCGCCCTTCCGCGCGTCACCGTGACGAACACAATGCTCCCCTGACGAAGTCGCAAACCGTTCTGAAGAACGCTGCACGCCGCGGCAAGACCGGGCAACGAATGTCCGTTGTTGCAGGAGTCGTTGCCGCAGCATTGGGCGTCGCATCGCTCGGCCAAGCCGCAAACGCCGCATTCAATCTCCCCGAAACGAGCCAGGCGTCCGAGACGCAGGCTACCGCCCAGATCAGCAACAAATCAGCGGAAATCTCTGCTTCTTTGGATGCCGCTGCCAAGAAGGGCGCAGCCGACAGGGCTGCCGCAGACCAAGCTGCCGCAGCACAAGCAGCTGCTGCCGAGAAGGCTGCGGCCGAGAAAGCCGCCGCCGACCAGGCTGCTGCCGCACAGGCCGCCGCCGAGAAGGCTGCCGCTGATGCAGCCGCCAAGCAGGCTGCCGATGCCGCCGCCGCTGCAGCCGCGGCCGCTGCCGCAGCTCCCAAGGCCGTGGACGATCCCGCTGCTGCCAAGGCATACGCCGCCAGCATCCTCGCCAGCTACGGCTGGGGTCCGGGCGAAATGACTGCCTTGAACACCCTGTGGGAGAAGGAATCCAACTGGCGGACCACGGCGACCAACGCGTCCAGTGGTGCCTACGGAATCGTGCAGTCCCTGCCGGCTTCCAAGATGGCAACTGCCGGCGCTGACTGGGAGACCAACTACCAGACCCAGATCAAGTGGGGCCTGAACTACATCAAGGAACGCTACGGCTCCCCCTCGGCAGCCCTCGCCTTCCACCTGGCCAACAACTGGTACTAAGCCAACTCAATAGGCAGGTTTGAGCCCACCCCAGCGGGCTCAAACGTGCAGGGCCTGATTACCGCCCCGTTTTCCGCCGTCGCAGCAGTGATTACTGCAGCTAACGGCGGGAACCGGGGCGGTTTTCGCGTTCAGGTGACGACGACTTGCACCTGACGTTACGTCAGGACTTAGCGTTGTGCTCATGACGGGAACAAGAGGATCCGGACCGTGGAGCATCGGTGAGCTGGCCACAGCGTGTGGCGTCAGCGTGCGGACGCTCCACCACTACGACGAGATCGGGCTGCTGTCCGCAAGCCAAAGGACAGCGTCCGGTCATCGCCGGTATTCGGAGGCCGACCTGCGCCGGCTATACCGGATCAGATCGCTTCAGATGCTGGGCCTTCCGCTCGCGGCCATCGGCAAGGCGCTGCAAACGCCGGAGGATGATCTGGAGTCCTTTCGAGGCCTCCTCCAACAGCAGCTGGTCCATGTGCAGGAGCACGCCCGGCAACTCCAAGCGCTCCAAAACCGTTTGGGCGAGCTGTTGTCACGCATGGACGGACGCGCCATGCCCACCCCTGAACAATTCATGTCAACGTTGGAGATGATTACCGTGCTCGAAAACAACTTCACAGCCGAACAACGCCAGCAACTCGCGGACAAGCGGGAAGAACTCGGCGCAGAAAAAGTCGAAGCCGCCAAGCAGCGGTGGGCTGCCCTTGTGGAAGAAGGACTGGCACACGTCCAAGCCAAGACGCCCGTCACCGACCCCTCCGTCCAGGAATGGGTACGCTCATGGGACGGCATCGGTTCAATGTTCCACTCCAGTGAGGACACCAAAGCCGCAGCGCGTGCAGCCTGGCAGGAAAACAGCAAGGCCATCAGCGCGGGACTGCCCTGGAGCGCTGAGCAGTTGGCCGGGCTGATGGCATACCTGGAAAAGGCGCGCTCGGCTTTGTAAGCGAGACGGCCCTATGCTTCCGGTTCGGCCTCAGCCGCACCTCTAACGGATGCGATGGAGGCAGCGACGTCACCTGCGTCCGTGGACCAGTTGCTCACCGAAATCCGGAGGATGTCACGTCCTCGCCATGAGGAACCCGACATCCACACGATCCCTTCGGCCATGAGCCGCTGGGTGACGCGGTGTGTGCGGTCATCACTGCCGAAGGCGACCGACACTTGCGTGAAAACGACGTCGTTCAGGATCTCGACGCCCGGGATTTCGGCTAGTCCCTCGGCCAAGGCGCGGGCGTTTGCTGCAAGCCTGTCCACCATGGCAATGACTCCGGACCGGCCCAGCTGTCGGAGGGCAGCCCACACCGGGATGCCACGGGCCCGACGGGACAGTTCAGGAACCTTGTCGAACGGATCGCCCAGTCCGGTCTCTGTTGCAATGAGGTAGCTCGTATGGACGCTGAAGGCGCGTCTCAGAGCTTCCGGCCGGGAGACGATGGCCAAACCGCAGTCGTATGGGACGTTCAATGTTTTGTGGGCATCGGTGGCCCACGAATCGGCTGCCTCTACTCCGGCCAGCCGCCCGCGCAGGTTTGGGCTGACCGCCGCCCACAACCCGAAGGCGCCATCCACATGCACCCAGGCCTCGCGGTCATGGGCTACTGCGATGGCTTCGGACATCGGATCGAACGCACCAGAATGCAGGTTGCCGGCCTGCAGGCACACGAGGGAAGGTCCGGGTTGTTCATCCATGGCATCCGCGAGGGCGTCCGGCAGGATCCTGCCTTGATCGTCCGTGTCCACAGGAACGCACGCTCCCAGCCCCAGATACCGCAGGGCGAGATCCACGGCTGCGTGCCGTTCCCGGCCGGCAAACGTTGTGATGAGCGGCGCCCCGGTCAGGCCAAGGTCCGCCAGGTCCCATCCTGCCTCGTCCATCAGGTATTGGCGCCCGGCGGCCAGGCCCGCGAAGTTGGCCGTTGTAGCGCCAGTGGTGAACCCGACGTCGGACCCTCGCGGAAGATCCAGTAACTCCAGGAGCCATGCCGCGGCAGATTCTTCGATCGCAGCGGCCGCGGGAGTCGCAAACCTGAGTCCGGCGTTTTGGTCCCATGCCGAGACCAGCCAATCTGCGGCCATGGCAGCGGGCAACGTTCCGCCCATGACCCAGCCATAGAAGCGTCCGGACTGGATTGCCATCAACCCGGGCTCAGCCAATGCGGCGAGCTCATCTACTACGTCAGCAGCATCCGTTGCTTCATCGGGAAGGATCGAAAGAAGGGTCGAGGCGACCTGGTCGGCGTCGGATGTGGGCCGGACAGAACGGCTGGGCACCGACGCAAGCCAATCCGTAGCGTGCGCCATGGCCCGCTGCAGTGCAGCACCGTACGCCTCCGGCAACGCAGACATGCGCACAGCCTACTCCCGCTTCACCGGTCGGAACAGCGGAGGCGAACAGTGCTAGAGCGTGAGGGTGATGAGGTGACCGCCGTCGTCGTCTTTCACGGCCGTGACCGTCACGGCGGAGTAGTCCGGGATACGCCACATGCCCGGCTCAAGCTCCCCTCCGGCGTCGCCGACCACCACGGTTCGCATCCCGGCGGCGCGGGCGGCTGCGATACCTGCGGGAGCGTCCTCAAAAACCACGACGTCGGCCGGTTCCGCACCCAGCAACGCCGCGGCCTTGAGGTACCCCTCGGGGTGCGGCTTGCCTCGCGTAACGCCTTCGGCCGTGACGGTAGTAGATGGCATGGACAGTCCGGCAGCCTTCATCCGGATGTCGGCAAGGATGCGGTCCGCGGATGTGACGAGCGCGATGGCGTCGTCCGGCAAGGCAGCAAGCAGCGCTTCGGCGCCAGGGAGGGCAATCACGCCGTCGGTTCGCGTGCGTTCCATCTCGCCAAGCTCGGCAGTCAAAGCTTCAAAATCGGCTCCGGCCGGAGCATAACGGCGCACAGTATCGCCCGCTTGCACGCCGTGGGACGTCCGCAGGATCTCGTTGTAATCGAGGCCGTATCTTTCGGCGAACTCCAGCCATACCTGCTCGACGATCGCCGTGGAGTCAACCAGTGTTCCGTCCATGTCGAACAGGACAGCACGGACGGTCAGGGCTGGCGATCGCTGGGCTTGCGCGGAAGACGAGGTTGGCTCGGCAGGATGGCTCATGGCTCCATCCTGCCGCACCATGCAGGGGTCGCGGCGAACTGTGACTTAGCCGTTGGGCCGGTGCGGAATGTACTGCACAGCCCACTTATTGCCGTCCGGGTCCGCAAAATGGACGAAGTGTCCCCAGTCCTGGACATCGATATCGCTGACCTCGACGCCGTTGGCCTTGAGTTGCTCGTGAGCTTTGTTGATGTCGCTCACCACTATTTGAAGGGATGGCGCCGTTCCGGGAGGGGCATCGCTGAGGCCCTCGCCGATCGCGATGGAACAAGCCGAACCCGGCGGGGTCAACTGCACAAAGCGGATGCCGTCCATGGGACGCTCATCGAAATCGGCGTTGAAACCAACTTTGTTGACGTAAAAGTCCTTCGCGCGATCCACGTCGGACACAGGGACAAACACCAGTTCAAGTTTCCAGTCCATGCGCCACAGGCTAACGGGGCGCACCGGAAAGCGGTAGAGGCGTGAGGATTAGCCCGCCACGCCGTAGAGGCGGTCACCGGCGTCGCCCAAGCCCGGAACGATGTACGACTTCTCATTGAGCTTCTCGTCAATCGAAGCGAGGACAACCTTCACGTTGGCGTCCTGCAACTCCTCCTCCAACTTGGCGAGGCCTTCCGGAGCCGCCAGCAGGCAGATGCAAGTAACGTCCGAGGCGCCGCGCTTGAAGAGGAACTTGATGGCTTCGCGCAGGGTGCCGCCGGTGGCAAGCATGGGGTCCAGAACGAAGATCTGACGTCCGGTGAGGTTCTCGGGGAGGCGCTCCGCGTAGGTGATGATGTCCAGTGTTTCTTCATCGCGGGCCATGCCCAGGAAACCGACCTCGGCGGTGGGGACCAACTTGGTCATGCCCTCAAGCATGCCAAGGCCAGCGCGCAGGATGGGAACCACCAACGGCGTCGGCTTGGTGAACGCCGTGCCAATGGTCTTGGTGACAGGGGTCTCGATCTCGACTGGCTGCGTCTTAACCTCACGGGTGGCCTCATAGGCCAAGAGAGTGACGAGTTCTTCAGTGAGCTGCCGGAAGACCGGTGAAGGGGTGTTCTTGTCCCGCAGAACGGTGAGCTTGTGAGCGACCAGCGGGTGGTCCACGACGAGTGTGCGCATCGTCCAAAACTATCATTGAGACATGAGCGCCACCGAGCCGTATCACGCTGAACACCTGGCCTGGATGGGCCTCGCCCTGGACGAGGCCCGGTTGGCCATGGAAACGGACGACGTGCCGATCGGCGCGGTTGTTCTAGGGCCCGACGGCGGCGTGCTGGGTTCTGGACGCAACGAACGGGAAGCACACGGGGACCCGACAGCCCACGCAGAGATCGTCGCGATCCGTGAAGCCGCGGCTGCCCTGCAACGCCACGCCCTCGAATTGGGCGAAGGCGGCGATGGATGGCGCCTCGAGGACTGCACCTTGGTGGTAACCCTCGAACCGTGTGCCATGTGCGCCGGGGCAATTGTCCTGGCACGGATTCCCCGCGTCGTGTTCGGCGCGTGGGATGAGAAAGCCGGGGCGGCAGGTTCCGTGTTCGATATCCTCCGCGAGCGCCGGCTCAACCACTGGGTGGAGGTCTACGCAGGCGTGCGTGAGGAAGAATGCGCAACGCTCCTCCGGGACTTCTTCGCTACACACCGGGTACCGGCAGCGGAGCACCGCTCACCCGCCTGAGCTCTATGTAAGGAGCCAATCATGGCCATCGCTTTCAACCACACCATCGTCTACGCCAAGGACAAGCACGCATCCGCTGCGTTTCTGGCCCGCATCCTTGGGCTACCCGCGCCACAGCCCATGTGGTCCTTCGTTACTGTTTCCTTGGAAAACGGCGTCACCCTGGATTTCCTCGAGGCCCCAGGAACCATCGCGCCCCAGCACTACGCGTTCCTGGTCAGCGAGGAGGAGTTCGATGCGATCTTCCTGCGGATCACCGCCGAACACGTCCCCTACTGGGCCGACCCCGCACGCTCCCGCGCACAGCAGATCAACCACAACGACGGCGGCCGCGGGATCTACTTCTGCGACCCGGACGGGCACTTCCTTGAAGCAATCACCCGGCCGTATGGTTCGGGCTGAATGCCTTTTCCGGCTGAGCGCGTTACAGACCAGCGGCCTCGTTGAGGGCGTCGATCCGTAGCTGGCGCGACGCCGGTGAGTCCAGGCTGAACGACCTGAAATCGCCGAGTTCGTCGCGGATCCATGCTTCGATTTCAGCGATCCGCCTGCTGACTGCTGCAGTGGGCTTGGCAAAGGTCCAGGCTGCGATGCGTTCTTTGCCGGGATCGTACTGCCACAGGCCGATGATCCTGCCCCGGTCCAGAATGGGGTGATCCGGGAGATCGGCCTGAAGCGCCAGCGTGGTGTCCAGGACCTTCTTTCCTTTGTCCTCCTCAGCGAACATGTCAGCCGAATTCCGCCTGTGGAGGACCAGTGAATCGGTGCCGGCAAGCAATTGGATCTGTTCGTCGCCGGGTTCTTCGAACTCGGCCAAGCGTTCGACGTCGTCCGGCAGCATCCACAGCACGTCACCATTTGCTGTGGGCACTTCTACGGCCCCGACGCCGGCGAGCGCCGCTTTGCTCTGGGCGACGGTGAACGCGGTGAACCACTGGCTCTGCTTGAGAGTCGCTCCACCAGTCCAGCGCAAGTACCTTTCCAGCAGGAGGCGGCGGGCGCCGTCGTCGTCGATTTTGCTGGAGGCAAGGCCCCATTTGGTATAGGCGTAACGCTGCTGATCGAGGCGGCCGTTGATGGGGACCCGGCGGATGCGGCCGTCGGCTTGGAGCAGGCCCAAGGCAGTGGGCAGGGTGGTGGCTGCACCCTTCTTCTTGCCTTCCTCCCCGAGGCTCCGGACGGAGTCGCCCAGTTGGTCCTTGAGCTGTTTGGGGTCCAGAGGATCGCTGGACTCCTGCAGGGCGTGCTCTACTTGGTCCTCGAGAAGGGTGATCTCGCTGCGCTCCACGCCGAGTCTGGCCAGTACCTTGAAGGGTGCAACGGCGGCGTCGCGGCCGATCTGCAGGCCCCAGGCAAAGTCGGCCCGGCCGAGTACGTAGGTGCAGCCGCGGGCGGTGGGGAGTTCGTGAATTTTGAGTTCTTTGACGTCCCGGTCGACCCGTTCGCGGCTGATTCCCGCCCTCGCGAACAGCGTGAGGTACGGATTGGCGCCGCCCACCGAGCGTGCCCATCCGGCGTGGTCCAGGACTTCCTCGGACGTCTTTCCTGCGAGTGACCGGTCGAGGCCTTGTTTGTGCCAGGCCCAGGCCCGGAGGCGTTCCGGGGTGAGGGTTGTTGCGGCCGGAATGGTCTGGACTGTGGGCGTCATGGCCCTATTCTGCACCCTCGCCGGTTCCGAGGGCTTTCAGAACCGTTGCTGCTGTACCGTCCCACCCGGGAAGGTTGGCCCGGGCCTGGATTGCGGCAGTGCGCCAGCTCTGTTGGAGTTCGTGGTCGCTCAGCCAACTCCGGATGGTGCTGGCAAGGTTGTTGGGCTGTGTGAGGTCAAGGGCCGTCCCCGCTCCTGTGTTTCCGAGGGCTTCCACGGCGCCGGTCCCCTGCCGGACAACGACCGGCAAGCCATGGGCCAATGACTCAGTGACCACCAGCCCGAACGCCTCGGACTTCGAAATGAGGATGCTGAGATCGGCTTTGCGCCACTGATTCTCCAACGGCTCGCCGGCCAACTCACCCGTGATAGTGATGCGGTCTTGGAGCCCATGACGCTCGACGGCGGCCCTCACCTCTGCCGCGTACGCCGGGTCAGGTTGGTCTGTGCCGATCAGGGCGGCCCTCCATGGCAGGTCCTTTAGCGTGGCGAGGGCTTCCACCACTTCCGTTTGGCTCTTGTTGGGCAGCAACGCGGCGAGGGCGATAATGTGCAGGGGTTTCGAGCCGTTTGCTATTTCAGCCGCTTCAACCCCGGGATGGGCGATCACAACGTTTTTGAGGCCATGCCTTTTTTCCAGCGCCGCGGCAGCATGCGCGCTCGGGCAAATAACACCTGTGGCTGCGGCAAGCGCCCCGGCTTCAAGGTCCGGGTGATCGGCCAGCGCCATGTGGGAAAGGATCCACACTTTGATTCCTGCCCTTACCGAGTCCGCCACTTCATCCGGGGCCCCACTCGCGACCAAACCGTCGGCAATCACAGTGGTGCCGCCGTCGAGCATTTCAGCAAACCGCTGCCGGTCCGCCGCACTTCCCACCGGCCAATCGCCGTCGACGATGACTGTCTCTACCCCGACGCCCAGGGCGGTCAGGTGCTCCGCGAGTTTGGCGTTGTACCTGTTCCCCCCGGAACCGTGCCGTACGTTTCCCGGCACCAGGAAGCGGATGTGCACTTACTTAACCGGGAGCTCCAGTGAATATCCTGCCCACGCATCAGGATTCTCACGAAGGACGACGTCGATGCCGCTGAGGGCTGCTCCATCCGGTGTGTCCGTGATGTGCGCGGCCACGGCGTCTGCGATGTGCTTGGCCAGTGCCTCTGTGGTGGACAACTTGCCCTTGAAAGCTGGGTGTTCGTCGAGGTTCTTGTAGTTCAGGTCTTCAAGAATCTCCTCAAGAATGCCGCCAGCAGCGCCGATGTCCAGGACGATGGCGTCCTCATTGAGGTCCGGGCGGCGGAACGTCACCTCGGCGACGAACGTGGCACCGTGGAGGCCCTGCGCTGGGCCGAAGGCTTCGCGGGGAAGGCTATGGGCGATCATGAAGTGGCGTCGGACGGTCAGGCTGAACATGTCTTATTCCTCCGGCTTTGGATAGGCGACCACGTGGCAGAAGCCGCCGGGCTTTTCAAACAACTTAACGAGTGTGGTGGGCAGATTCTGAAACTGGCATTCGCTGCTCAGGAACGTGTCGAACACCGGATCTTTCAGAGTTGCTGCCGCGAGTTGGAGGCGCTGGGCGTTGGTTCTTCTGTGCCTCCTCGGCAACGCCACGGCCCCAACCTGGCTGGAGCGGATGGTGAGCCTGCGAGCATGGAAATCCTCGCCCAGCGGCAGCGTGACTTCCTTGTCAGCGAACCACGAAAGCTCAATTACGTCGGAATCGTCGCCAGCAAGTTGGAGGCTCAGTTTCAGTCCCTCGTTGGAAGCCGAGCAGTGAAAAACGATGTCGCAATCATTCACTGCTTCGTCCGGGAGCGCGAAGTTGATGTTGAGTTTTTCGGCGAGATCTCTCTTGTCCGTGTCTGCATCAACGAGTTGCAGACGGCCCAGCGGATACTTCCGGAGAATGGCCGCCAGGACGCCGCCCACCAGGCCACCACCGACGACGGCGACACGGTCTCCCAGCCTCGGTCCAGCTTCCCAAAGGGCATTGATGGCCACCTCCACGATGCCCGTGAGCACGGCACGGCGGGCAGGCACGTCGTCCGGTATGGCTGTGAGCTGGTTCGTCGGGACAACATAGAAATCCTGGTGCGGGTGCAGGCTGAAGACTGTTTTGCCGATCCAGTTATCCGGGCCTTGTTCTACGACGCCGACGGACAGGTAGCCGTACTTGACCGGGCCGGGGAAGTCGCCTTCCTGATGCGGGGCGTGCATCAAATCAGCCACTCGCTCTGGGACGCGCCCTTCATGGACTACGCGCTCCGTGCCGCGGCTGACGCCTGAGTACAGGGTCCTGACGAGCGCTTCTTTGGGGCCTGGCGTTGGTATGGCCTCCGGGCGCAACTCACCGTGTCCCGACTCAGTGACCCAATAGGCCTGGGCCTCGTGTTCTTGTTCGTGCGAGATAGTCATGATGCTTATGAATCTATCGCTGGGCCGGTGCGGGCGGAAGTTGGTGTGGGTTGTCGGCGTTTCCCGGGTGGTTGGTGGTTGGCTCGCTTGCGGCTCGTTTGCGGCTCGTTTGCGGCTCGTTTTGGGGAACGGGCCCCAACTCCGGTACCCTATTTCAGTTGGTGACGTGTCCGAGCGGCCGAAGGTGCAACACTCGAAATGTTGTTTGGTGTAAAAGCCAACGTGGGTTCAAATCCCACCGTCACCGCCACGTTGAAAGGCCCTGCTTCCCTTTGTTTATGAGGGATGCGGGGCCTTTTGCTTTGGTCGGACTGGGCATGAGGCAAGGAATTGCGGAGCCCAGCAACGTCCCTTTCCTCCCCCAAGGGTTTGCCGGGCGGGGACTTTGGCGAGTTGTTCAAGTTGATGTTGGCAAGCCACCCGAATAGCGTTGGAAATGGAAGCCCGTCGGTCCCCCATCGGCGGGCTTCTTCTATATCCGCAGCCACATCGTTCCTCCGTTGGTTCTGCGGGCTGGGTCTAGTATTTTTGCGCCAGGCTCACGGACGGCGTTGTCGATGGAGGCACGTGGTACTTCGCCAGGACCCGGGCCATGACGTCGTTGAACACGCCAGCTTCACTAATGCCGTAGATATTTCCCTTCGGGCGCTGAACATTGACCATCACAACGTATTGCGGGTCGTCCATGGGCGCCATACCCACAAATGATGCCGTGAAACCATCAAAGCCGGCCCCGCTCTCGGCAACCGCTTCCGCTGTTCCTGTCTTGCCTCCGACGCGGTAGCCAGGAACCTTCACGTCCTTGGCGCCGCCGGCGGTGACAACACTTTCAAGAATGTCCCGCACCTGGTGGGCGGTGTCCTTACTGATGACTTCGGTTCCCGACGCAGGTGTCTCAGCATGCTCGATGCCTGCCTGATCGATGATGGATTCGACGAGCCGGGGTTGTAGCCTCACTCCGTCGTTGGCGATCGCCTGGAACGCCATTGTCGTCTGCAGCGGCGTCTGCGCAACCCCCTGCCCAAAGAGAACAGAGAACTCCTGGCGGGAATCCCACGTATCGGGTTGAGCCAGCAGACCAGGTGATTCGCCAGGCAGTGGTATGCCTGATTTCTCGCCAATACCGAATTTCCGCAGGTAGTCATACCGCTGCTCGCGCGACAGCTTCTCGCCAACCATGACAGTCCCAGTGTTCATGGAATCGCCGATGATGCCAGCGAACGTGCGCTGCTGCGTTTCGTGCACGAAAGAATCCTGGAAGGTCTGGCCATTCACGGTATACGTCGGCGGGACAAGGAGCTGGGACAACGGCTCAATCTTTCCTTCCTGGATGGCGGCCGCTGCGGTGATTGCCTTTTCTGTTGATCCTGGTTCGATCGCCGCCGTGACTGACCTTGCACCCCGGTCGCCAGGTGGCGTCGCCCCGGGAACATTGGGATCGACCGTGCCGGTTTCCGCCATGGCACGGATCTTGCCTGTCTTTGACTCGACCACCACGATGTTGCCGTACTCCGCACGTTGAGCCTGGACCTGTTTCTCAATGGACTGCTGCGCGTAAAACTGCAGGTCACCATCGATTGTCAGCTTCACCGTCGCCCCGTCCACAGCCGGCGTAATTCTGTTCGTGGCTGTTGGAATGATGATTCCGTCCGCACCGATCTGAAAGGTCCGTTCCCCATCGGAGCCTTTCAGCTCCTCGTTCAACGTTTGCTCGATACCGGCGGCCCCTCCTTCATCATTGACGTAGCCAACGATGCTGCCGCCAACAGGGCCCAGAGGAAACGTACGCTGCTGGACCGGACGGGACTTGACTCCGGGAATCCGAAGTTCGGCAATCGTGGCCTCTACTGCCGAGGAGACGGACCGCGCGAGGTATGCAAATTGACTGCCGCCTTTCATGGCCGTCCTGATGTCTTCGTCGGAGCGGCCCAGGGCTTCTGCCAGATCACGAAGGCCGGTGTCCCGGTCAATGTCGGCGATAGTGCCGTCTGCTGCCTGTCGAGGAAAAGAGAGATTGGCGGTATTTTCCCGGGGCGATCCGATGATGTCGTAACGAATAATGCTCTCGGCCAGAACGACACCTGAAGCATCCACGATCTTTCCTCGGGATGCGCCCAATACCGATGACTGCGTTCGCAAAGCGTCACCTGCCTCCGCCAGTCCGGTGGGGTCAAAACCTTGGACAACAATGACCCGCCCGGCAATGACCAACAGGAACACCAACATGACCCCCATGCCGATGCGGAGCCGTTGACGCCCTCTTTTCGCGTTCACTCGGGCGGAAGAAATTGCTGGTACCGATTATTCACTTTAGGACGTCCTTGTATTTGGCCAGCGCGGAAGGGCCACCGCTATCCATTAGGTGTCCGCACTCCCCCAAACATGATGCAGATCGCCGTGATCCGCCCTGTCTGAAGCGGGAAGTATGGACGCTAAACCTAACTTCCATTTCGTGACGCGAAAATCTAAAGAATTAATCAAACCGAGACTAAATGCTTAATTGACCCTTGCCATTCAGCAGTAGCGAGCGAAAGCTCAATTGTTTGAATCGAGAAAAATCAATTACCTTTGAAAATCGTGCATGTAGCGCATCAACAACTCTGAGGAGCGTCATGAACCCGCTGGATCAAGCCGAAGCATCTCCGCCACATTTTCGAGTGCGGAAGCCGGCCAGCATGTCTTCCTCGGCGCTTCGAAATCCTTGGTGGATCGCGTTGTCTGTCGGATTGCTGGCCCTGGCGTTCCGGGTGTTCGGCGTTCAGCGGGCAAACGATGTATTTATCGACGAAGTTACCTACGCGGACCTGGCCAGAGAAATTGCTGATGGGAAAATGCCATCAATTCTCGGCAACCCCTTTTTCCTTCATCCCCCGGCCTCGTACGCTCTGAACGCGCTCGTAATACGCGTGCTCGGTCTTGAGGGCCACCCCATGGACCTGGCTTTGCAATTGCGCTGGGTCAACACGGTCCTCGGAGCATTGACGGTGGTTGTCTGCTTTCTGTTGGTGCGCCGTCTGGTCGGAGTAGGACCAGCTGCGGTGGCTGCCGTCATACAGGCCAGTGATCCCTTTGTCCTCCGCATGGACGGGCGCTTGATGATGGAGACTCCAGCTGGCCTGGCTGTACTGTCGGGATGGCTACTCGTCCTTCACCTGATAGACCGCAAGTGGGACCGCACACGCTTGTGGCTTGAACTCAGCGCCGGGTTGGTCTTCGGGCTGGCAATCGTCACCAAAGACATGACTGCTGTGTTCACTGTCGTCCCGCTCGTGGCCGCGACGTTCTGGCGTAAAACCGTTCCACTGCTTACAGCTCTGCGAATCCTCGTCGTTTCCGCCGTGCCCTATTTGATCTATCTAGGCGTGATCGCAGCAAACGGCCTGCTTCCGCAGTTCATCGAACAAAAGTCGGTGGGCGTTCTAAGAATGATGGGAGCCGTTCAAATGACCGGCTTCAATTCAGTTCCGGGTGTGAACCTGACAGAACGGCTTATAGACATGGCTGGTCGGTTCGGCACCAGTTATCTGCTCCTGGGGCTATCGATTCTCGCCGGTACCGTGGCCGCCACCTCACAGGTGACGAATCGGCGCGTCATTGGCTTGTTTTCGCTTTTCACAGGTTTCGTGGGCATCTATTCAGTGTTCTTTGGGGCGGCAGAAGAACAATTTGGATACTGCGTTGTTCTTGCAGCCCTGGTTTCAACGCCGGTGGCTCTGGCGATGTTGGTTTCGTGGCGACCCCGACTTCGCAGGATCACAACTGCCGCCGTGGCAGTCGTGGCAGTTCTCAGTCTCGGTTTGGGCATACAGGCAAGGTCAGTCGTGGACGACGGGCTTGTCCGCGCACGAGATTGGATGAACGCCGAACTGCCCGGATCTTCCAAGGTGGGGTTGACGTCGGTAACCGGTGAATTCGCACTAATGCCACACGAAGGTTGGGAGGTTTTGCCCTCGTTGCAGTCGTTAAGGAACGCTGGCGCCGAGTACGTTCTGACTCAGGGAAGGCCGCTGAGCGAGGGCTACGGCTTCGCGGCTCCTGAACTCCTGGACTGGCTGGAGGGCAATGCTCAGCCGGTTTTCATTTTTACCGGACCCACTTCAGGTGAGACGGTCGTTTGGAAGCTGGACCGAACTAAGCTGGACGCCGCAGTCGACGGAGGGACGATTCTCCCACCCATAAATGGCGGCTACCGGTAGAGGAAGGATTTTTGCAACGCAGCATTGCAGGATGCGCCTACCCAGGCGAAGTGAGGGACGATTTCTCCGGCTGCGTTGGCCTCGGAGTAGTGGCGGCTCTTGCTGCAGAGATACGCCCCACAACCAAGACCAACCCAAGCGCAATCATCACAGGCACGCACACTGAAAGAACGATGAAGCTGGTATCTACGCCGAATCCAATAAGGATCCCGCCGAAGATCGGTCCAACCACGGATCCGAGTCGCCCCAGCGAAGCTGCCCACCCGACGCCGGCGGTCACTGTTGCTTGCGGATACAGTGTGACTGCCAGCGCGGTAGCGCCGATCATCCCAGCCTGGAGTCCCAGGCCGACTCCACCAAAGACGAGCAGCAGCAGAGTTTTGTCGGGGCCGAGAAACGCAGAAGTAACAAGAAACAAAATGGCTACTGACGTGGTTCCAGCCAGCACGGACGTCATCCGGAATCGACGTGATCCGAGGATTAGCACGCCAGCACCCACGATGCTTCCGATGCCTAGAGCCGCTGACCCCAGTGGTGCTAGACCGGCACTGAAGCCGTAGCTGGTGAGCAGGGTCGGCAACCACGACGAGAACACGTAGAACACGGCGAATATGAGAAAGGAAAAGGCCCATAGGAGAAGAGTTCTGCTTCGAACGGAGGCATCGAACAGGCGCGCAACCGAGGCATGGTGCTTAGCTTCGAGCGCTTTGTCGAGCGTGTCTGGCGTCTGGCTACCTGACAGCCCGAACCACAAGAATGGCAGAAGAATACCGGAGGCGATAGCACCCAAAATGAACACCCATTCCCACCCAAAAGCCCCCACGATAGCGCTGCCGGTAAGCCCTGCAATGAGTGCCCCGAAAGAGATGCCTGTCATTACGACCACAGCGATGGATTGCCGCAAACGTGCAGGATTGACTGCGGTTGCATGGGATACGGCGGCAGGAAGAACGGCACCCAGCCCTAGGCCCGTTATGAACCGCAGAATCGTGAGTTCCACAATCGAAGTCGACCACGCTGTCATCAGTGAACCAAGAGTGAAGACCACAACGGCAGAGAAGATGACGTTCCTTGTGCCCAGCTTTGCCACGAGGCGTCCAACAGCGAGATATCCCAGGGCCACTCCGGCGCTGGTCAGCGAGAGGGCAGGAGTGAAGAACGAGGGTTGAACCTCCCAGTCTTTCGCAATTGTCGGTATGGATACGCCCAGCGCGACCGTGTCGTAACCATCGAGCACTACAGCCGCACAAGTGAGGAAGAGTACCCACCAATTTGGTCTCGTCTCTTCCTGCTTCTTGAGTTCGGTCTTCATGTCCATCGGGACATCCTTAAGGTTGTGAGGGCTTCGAATCCAGTGTCGAAGCGGGGCATCCGCCGGTCACCGGCGGTTCAACAGGCCAGTGCCATGGACGAACCTCCCGGATTGCAGGCTCGGCCAGGCAGCTACTTCGTACACCAACGACAAGCGCACTTCGCCCATAACCCTGCCCCACAAGTGTGGGACTGGCGAGGTGCCGGATGTGGTGAAGATCATGGCACTGCGTCATTTCTATCCCCTTAGTGGTTAAAGGTCAAGAACTAATTGACTTAATCCAAAGTATCTTAGCGCTTTATTCTTTGGTGTGATGTAGTTCTCATTCGGCGGTCTCACGACAGCAGGACAGGGCCTGAAAAGACTCGCGGTAGGCCCGAATGGCCAAACAAATTTGGTAGATCGTAGGAATGACAATGCAGAGCAGCGCGGGCATCGTGAAATCCCATGCCGTTACTGGTCTGGACCCGCGGTTCCGGGCTGCTTATCGAGTCCGTCGATCGCGCCACGTCCAAGGTCTTCGCAACCTTCCACGGCGCTAGCGTCGACGATGTCGATCTAGCAGTTGCGGCCGGCCTGGCGGCCATTGAAAAGTCCGGGTGGGCCCGTAAGTTGCCTCACGGCCGGAAGCCGAATCGATGATGCGCCGTTCTCCCAGCCAGCGACTGAGCTCATCTAGAAGTTGGCCAGCGCATCACGAAGCATTCGGTGGCCCTGTTCCTCAAACCGTTGGTCGCCGGCCTGGTACGCCCACGCAGCGGTGGCGACAGCTTCGCGCAGCAGCGCAACATTCCAAACCTCGCCGTCTCTGGGATCTGAACCGTACCCCTCAAAAAAGGCAGTCTCCAAATGAGGATGGGAGCGCCATTGCTGCACAGCCAGGCGACAGAAGTCAGTGGCGGCTGGCCTGAAGTCGTAGCGGCCAAAGTCGATGATCCTCAGCTCGGTGCGGTCCATTAGCCAGTTGCGTGGTTGCCAGTCACCGTGGGTCGGGACGAGCACCACAGGCTTCGGCTGATATGCGCCGAGTATCGCCTGGACTTTCTCAACGTTAGAGCTTTCGATGCGATGGGGCGTGCTCAGCCAAGACAACGTTTTGGAAGCGGCTGCCGCCTCATAGTCTGGGTCAGTCTGCTCGGCTTGCTCGTGAAACGCACGCATTAGACGCCCGGCTTGCTGATACGTTTCCGTGTCATATTCAGCTTCGGTGCCCTCCACTAGGGAGCCTTCGAGATGCTCGGTCATCAAGATATTCATGGAACGGTCCGATTGAACGAGCTTAGGAGCACGGTTCTGCCGAGCCCACACATTCACTGAGGACTCGTGAGCTTGTATCTCACGTCCTATGTGGTGATTCAACGGCCCCGCGGCTTTGACTATGTATTTGCAGTGCTCGTCCGCTACCTCAAGGACCGCCGTATCAATGAGATTCCAGGAGAGGTCCTTGAGGAGGCGAACACCTGGCAGCCAGCTTTCTACAAGTCCGGCCTGGCTCGCACTCAGCCGGTTACCGTGCCAGGATTCCATTCCAGAAGACTAACGTCTCGGTCCGCACGTTCACCTGCGTGTTATCCCAGTCCCGCTAGGCTGGTGGCACATCGGGCCGCCACAGGGGGATTCATGCGTCGTCGTATCGCGTTAACGACTATTGCCGTGTTTTGGCTGGGAATGCTCACGGCTTGCGTCGTCCCCAGCAGCCTCCAACTGAATCCATCGGAAACCACTGTCGAGTACAGATTCCGCGACAGTTCCGTCCCGCCCGAATACCATCGCAGCTACGTCATCAAGGCCTCTGTCAAGGAAGCCAGCATCACGGTCGATTCCTACGGCGACGTGCTTCGTCAGGAAACTGCTGCCATGCCCGCAGAGACGTGGACAGACGTGATCGAACTTGCCCGCAGCCTGCCTGAGCGGACTAAGGACATCACCGCCCCAAAGCCTGGTTGCGCGGGCGGCACTGCATCGAAGGTTATCGTCCGGGAAGGCGAGCAGGAGCGATACTCTCAGCGAATTGAAGATTGCGGCGGTGGCCCGGTCACACCGCTCACGGACACAGCCGCCCCACTCGAAGCACTTTTCGACATGAAGGATCTGCTGAAAACCGGCGGATGAGGTTTAGGTTTGCCAGGACATCGTGAACCAGATGATCGCGATGACGTAGCCGACCAGTGCCAGCAAAGCGAAGCGTTTCGGCGTGCCCACTGGGTTCTTTTTCGTGAAGCCGAAGAACGAGTTGATGTTGAACAAATGAAGCAGCAATCCTCCGCCAAGCAGCCCTACGAACATCGAGGGAGGAGCCACCAAGAGAACAGTTAGGGCGAAGAACGCATACTCCAGGACGAACGCCAGTCGGGGGCGGGCCCACAGACCAAAGCCAACGCGGCGATCATTCCGTCCCCAGCCAAGAACTGGAAGGTCCCGGAGGTGGACCACCGCATCCAGAAGCCAGTGAGACAGGACTCCGACCCAAAAGAGGACACCCACTAGGACACTCTGGTAGAGCAGCCCGGCCAGCAGTGCGGGCACAATGCTGAGCGCACCACCGAGGACCAGCGAATGCGAGTAAGGGTAGGAAGTGAATTTGACGCGGGATTGCAGTGGATTGTTACGGTCCACTTTCACCGACTCTTTGCCAGCGAAAACCAATGCAGGCCAAACAATGTCTGGCCACGCGACTGCCACGGCGATGGGTAAGGCGGGCGTTTCAGGCGCCACTGCGAGAATGACCGCAGCTGCGGCGAAATGACCTATGTACACAATCGTCAAGCCTAGTGTCGGCAAGAACGGCATTCTCAATCTGCCACCGCGAGTCGTCCTTGTGCTCACCACAAGCGGTGCTCACCACAAGCGAGAACGGGCCACTCCCGAAAGCTAAGGCGCCGGGACCAACGTCTCGGTACGATTAGCAGCGGAGGCATCAATGGCCAGGTCAACGCAACGAACCAGCAAAAGCACCGACTACGAGTTCCTTACGGTCTGGAGAGTGGCCGGAACGCGCGAGGAAGTGGTGGATGTCCTCGGTAACGCGGCCACCCTCAAGCAGTGGTGGCCCTCGGTGTACCTCAAGGTGACACCAGTGGCGCAAGGCAACGCGGACGGCGTGGGCGCCTCGTTCGATCTCCACACCAAAGGCTGGCTCCCCTACACCTTGCGTTGGCGGCTCACCGTCACCGAACCCGTAACCCTGCATGGATTTGCGCTCAAGGCCGAGGGAGACCTCAACGGCACTGGCCGCTGGACTTTCGAAACCGACGGCCCGGAAGTCGTCATCACCTACGACTGGCGGGTCAGCACAGCGAAGCCACTCCTGCGAAAGCTGAGCTGGCTCCTGAAGCCCGCGTTCTCCGCCAACCACCACTGGGCTATGGCGCGTGGCGAGGAAAGCCTGAAACTTGAGCTCCGCCGTCGTCGGCCCGGTGCGGACCTCAGCCGCATACCGGAGCCACCAGGACCAACCTTTGTCCGCACGAGCAGTCGACTCTCAGCGCTTTAAGCAGCCAACATCCCACCTGCGCGCAAAGTATCCACATAGGACCCATCCGAGGCCAGTCCGGCTCCGAACTCCCGATAGAATCAAGACGCTGACAACTGACAGCATCCGGCCAGACGATCGAGGGAGGACTCCGTGCGCTCATTGCAGCCCCGGGCACCCTTCCATGCGTTGCGGTCCGGCGCGATCTCGCTCGTTATCGTGCTGCTAGCATCCGGGGCTCACGTGATCGGCGGCGGGGAACTTCCCGCTGTCCCGGTCCTGTTGGCACTTGTCGCATTGACAGGATTGGCCGCAACGCTGGCCACGCGCTTCAAGCTCAACTTCACCGCCATGACGGCCTTGCTTGGAACCAGCCAGCTCGCGCTCCACGAAGCCTTCACGGCTTTGAGCCCAGTAACGGCAACGGCTCCAGGGAACTCGCACCACGCTGCCGAGTCTCTGAATCCCTTGCTCTACACAGCGACGCCCCACCTGCATGAGTTGGGCACAACTCTGGGCACTGCGATGTTCGCTGGCCACATCCTGGCGACGATCTGCTCTGCCGTGATCCTGGCCAAGGGCGAGGACGCCCTGTGGCAGTTGGCGGCCTGGCTGCGCCCTTTGGTTGCGGTGCCCACCCTTCTGTTCAGGCCCGACGCCGGCGCCTCCCCTATCGTTGTTGGCGCGCCTGACGTTTTCCTGCCCCGCCCTTGGCGGAACCTGAGGCAAGACAGCCGCCGCGGCCCGCCCGCCGTCGTCGTTCTTCCCTGATTCCGCCCGGCACCAGCGCAACGCACTCAGCAGACGCCTTTGGTGACGGGCCACAAACCCGTACCCTGCGCCGACTCCGGCGCCCCCGAAAGGCAATCCCATGAAGAAGTCCACCCTCCGCCGTACCCTGTCCGCGACTGCCGCCGCAGGCGGAACCGCTGTCCTGATGATGGCCGGCCTCGCCGGAGCATCCGCACACGTATCGGCCGATCCGAACAAGACCGCCGCGAACTCGTACGCACTGTTGACGTTCGGTATCCCCCACGGCTGCGACACGTTCGGCACAACAAAAGTCGCTATCTCGTTGCCCGAGGAACTGACCGATGCCCAGCCCACGGTCAACCCAAACTGGACGGTCGAGAAGGTGACGGAGACCTTGGCCGAGCCGAAGAAGCTGGCCGATGGCACCACCATCACCAAGCGGACGAGCCAGATCGTCTACACAGCCAAGGCCCCGCTGGACCCGCATCTTCGTGATGCTTTGGTTCTCTCGGTCAAGCTGCCCGACGCCGCCGGCAAGACGCTCTATTTCCCGACGCTGCAGACCTGCGAGCAGGGCCAGACTGACTGGTCGGAGATCCCGAAGGAGGGACAGGACGAGCACGAACTCAAAGCCCCGGCACCGTCCGTCACCATCACGCCTGCCGAAGCCGAAGGTGACCACCACGCAGCGGGCACGGTGTCCACGGAGCAGGCGTCGTCGGTAACCGACGACGGATCACAGGCCCGCAGCTGGGCGGGCCTTATCGCCGGTATCGCTGGTTTGGCCTTGGGCGGCGCCGCATTCTTCCGCGGCTCAGCAAAGACAGCAGCAGCCAAGGTCGACGCCAAGTAACTTCGGTGAACCTGTAGCGGATTGGCGTCCGGAAAGATTACGATCCGGACGCCAATCCCCTTTCCTTGCCGTGGCTCAATTGACTCCCGTCACACCCGGCGCAAGGCTGGTGCCCATGTGGACTCAGCGCATCAAAACCGGACTTGTGACGTCGACGGCCGCAGCTTCGCTGCTGCTCCTTGCTGCTTGCGGGCCAAGCCCAAGCCCCGCGGGAAGCAGCAGTGCCCCGCCCACCTCATCTTCCGCATCTCCGACGTCGGCCTCCCCCAGCGAGAGCAACTCGCCTTCGCCGTCCGGAACGGTCACCTCCGCAGCACCTGCCGCCGAAGGTCAATGCAAGGCCGATTCGCTGACTGCCGCCACCGATTCCACTGGCGGCGGCGCTGCCGGAAGCATCTACGAAAAATTGATCCTGACGAACTCCGGAACGACGCCTTGCACGTTGGAAGGTTTCGCCGGCGTTTCCCTGACGGCCGACGCCAACGGTGCCCCGATCGGCGAGCCCGCTACCCGTGAAACCACCACCCCCGTCACCAAGATCGAGCTTGCCCCGGGCAAATCGGCGTGGGCTGAACTGCGCTACACCCAGGCCGGAAACTACGGCGATTGCACCAAGGTTCCGGCGGCGGGTTACCGCATCTACCCGCCTAATGACACAGCGTCACTGTTCGTCGCTGAGCAACACGATGCCTGCAGCAACACCGGCATCAAACTCCTGACCATCACTGCCTTCCAGGCTGTCTAACCATCAGCCCACGGCTCGGGCTTATTCTGTCTGAGCCGTGGGGCATGATGGAGGAATGCAGGAGCAGCAGGCGTCCATCGGCGCCATAGGCCGTTTCAGCCAGGCAACCAGGGAATGGTTCCTCGGCGCTTTTTCCGCGCCCACTCCCGCCCAGGATGGTGCGTGGAACGCTATCTCTTCGGGCTCCCATGCCCTGGTGGTGGCCCCCACTGGTTCCGGCAAGACCCTCGCCGCCTTCCTTTGGGCCTTGGACAGGTTGCATTCCACTCCGTCGGACACGTTGCCCGGATTGGAGTCCGTCCCCGACGCGAAGGGCCGCGCGAAACGTCCCAAGTCCAAGACCCGAGTCCTTTATATATCGCCGCTCAAAGCACTGGGCGTGGACGTGGAGCGGAACCTTCGCTCACCGCTTATCGGAATAACGCAAACCGCCAAGCGATTGGGGCTCCCGGCACCTCTGGTTACTGCCGGCGTCCGTTCCGGAGACACGACGGCGGCAGATCGCCGCTCGCTGTTATCGAACCCGCCGGACATCCTGATCACCACGCCGGAGTCCCTGTTCTTGATGCTGACGTCCCGCGCCCGGGAAACGCTGAGCGAAGTCGACACCATCATCATCGACGAAGTTCACGCTGTTGCTGGGACCAAGCGGGGCGCCCATCTTGCGGTGTCCCTGGAAAGGCTGGATGCTCTTCTACCGAAGCCGGCCCAGCGGATCGGCCTCTCTGCTACGGTGCAGCCGCGTGAGCTTGTGGCCCAGTTCCTGGCGGGCCAAGCCCCTGTGGAAATTGTGGCTCCGCCGTCCAAGAAGAACTGGAATCTCACAGTCACTGTGCCTGTGGAGGACATGTCGGACCTCCAAGGGGCTGCGGGCGCCTTTGACTCCGGCCCTGCTTCCGGGCTTCAACCCCAAGCATCCATCTGGCCCCATGTTGAGGAACAGATTGTCGATCTTGTCCTTTCCAAGCAGTCCACAATCGTCTTCGCCAACTCACGCCGCTTGGCCGAACGGCTGACAGCCCGATTGAACGAGATCCATGCCGAACGGCAAATGCTGGCCGCGGCCGGAGGAGAGTGGGGCGCTCCGGACAATGCAGAGGATTCGGGAAGCTGGGGCACCGGGGCGGCCACCAAGCCAGCGGGCGCTCCCGTGTCCACGGCGACGCCGGCCCATATGATGGCCCAGGCCGGCAGCACGAGCGGAGCAGATCCTGTCTTGGCGCGCGCCCACCACGGTTCGGTCTCCAAGGACCAGCGGGCCATGATCGAGGATGACCTGAAGTCAGGCAGGCTGCGCTGCGTCGTTGCCACCTCGTCACTGGAACTTGGCATCGATATGGGAGCTGTGGACCTGGTCATCCAGGTAGAGTCGCCGCCCTCGGTAGCCAGCGGCCTGCAGCGCGTAGGGCGTGCCGGCCACCAAGTGGGCGAGATCTCCGAGGGCGTGTTGTTCCCCAAGCACCGGGCTGACCTCCTGCACACCACCGTCACAGTGGAACGGATGCTAAGCGGCCAAATCGAGCGCCTCAGCATCCCCACAAATCCTTTGGACATCCTTGCCCAGCAAACCGTGGCCGCCACGGCCCTCGGCAGCATCGACGTCGAGGAATGGTTCAGCACTGTCCGTCGGTCGGCGCCGTTTGCCAGCCTGCCCCGGTCCGCATTTGAGGCCACGCTGGATCTTCTTGCTGGCAGGTATCCGTCCGACGAATTTGCAGAACTTCGGCCACGTATTATCTGGGACCGCCATGCAGGCACCATCGAGGGCAGGCCAGGGGCACAGCGACTTGCTGTCACGTCGGGTGGCACCATTCCGGACAGAGGCCTCTTCGGCGTGTACATCATCGGCACGGAAGTTGAGGGATCCGCATCCTCTGCCAACGCCGATGGTGAAGGTCCCAGCGCCTCCGCCCGTGCCGCGAAAGGTGGACGCCGCGTTGGTGAACTCGACGAAGAAATGGTTTACGAATCGCGGGTAGGCGATATCTTTGCCCTCGGAGCCACCAGTTGGAAAATCGAAGACATCACCCACGACCGCGTTTTGGTCTCCCCCGCTTTCGGCCAGCCGGGAAAGCTCCCCTTCTGGAAGGGCGATTCGCTCGGCCGTCCGGTGGATCTCGGCCGCGCTCTGGGAGCCTTCATCCGCGAACTCTCCGCGGCCGACCCCGCGCCAGCCATGGAGCGCTGCCAAGCGAGTGGGCTCGATGCCTTTGCCGCCGGCAACCTGCTTCAGTATCTGGAAGAACAGAAGCAAGCCACAAACATCGTTCCCAGCGATCGAACATTGGTTGTGGAACGTTTCCACGACGAGCTCGGGGACTGGCGTGTTGTTCTCCACAGCCCCTTCGGCATGCCTGTTCACGCGCCGTGGGCTTTGGCCGTTGGACAACGCCTTCAGCAGCGCTACGGCTTGGATGGTTCAGCCATGGCCGCCGATGACGGCATCGTTCTTCGTGTCCCCATGATGGAGGACGAGCCACCCGGTGCTGAGTTGTTCCTGTTCGATCCCGAAGAACTCGAACAGATCGTCACCGCCGAGGTTGGGGGCAGCGCGTTGTTCGCTTCCCGGTTCCGTGAGTGCGCGGCCCGCGCCCTGCTGCTGCCCCGCCAAAACCCCGCCAAGCGCCAACCCCTGTGGCAGCAACGCCAACGTTCTGCCCAATTACTGGATGTCGCCCGGAAGTACCCGTCCTTCCCTATCGTGCTGGAAACCGTCCGGGAATGCTTGCAGGATGTTTACGATCTGCCCGCCCTCAAGGACATCGCCGCATCAGTCGAGCGCCGCGAACTGCGCATTGTGGAGACCACCACCCAGCAGCCGTCACCTTTCGCGAAGTCCCTGCTGTTTGGCTATGTAGCTCAGTTCCTCTACGAAGGCGATTCCCCGTTGGCGGAGCGTCGGGCAGCAGCCCTCGCCTTGGATTCCACGCTGCTCAATGAGCTTCTGGGCAGGGTGGAACTGCGCGAGCTTCTTGACGCCGCAGTCATCGATGCCACGGAACGCGAGCTGCAGCGTCTGGTGCCGGATCGTCGCGTGCGCGGAATGGAAGGTGTCGCTGACCTCCTCCGGCTCCTTGGTCCACTCAGCGTCGAGGAAGTGACGGAGCGTCTTGAAGAAGGGCCGGACGCGGGCTTACACCTTGCCGCACTCCAGAAAGCCAACCGGGCGCTGAAGGTAACGATCGGCGGCGTCGAGCGTTTCGCGGCAGTGGAAGATGCGGCCCGGCTACGCGACGCCATTGGTGTTCCCCTGCCCATGGGCGTGCCGCTCGCCTTCATTGAGCCTGTGCACGATCCCCTGGGCGACCTCGTCTCACGGTATGCGCGCACCCACGGACCGTTCACAGCGGCCGAGTCCGCATCCAGGCTGGGACTTGGCGTCGCCGTCGTCAATACTGCGCTGAAGCGACTCGCTGCCGATGGCCGTGTTGTGGAGGGCGAGTTCCGGCCACATGCAGTGGCAACGGAGAGCAGCACCGTGGAAGCGGCAAATCCAGAGCTCATGTCCGCAGATGCACCGCCGTCCAGCGAATGGTGTGATGCCGAGGTCCTGCGGAAGCTCCGGCGTCGTTCCCTGGCTGCCTTGCGCGCAGAGGTTGAGCCCGTTGACACTGCCGCCTATGGGCGGTTCCTGCCGGCCTGGCAGAACGTGACGGCACCGGGGAAATCCCGGAGCCAGGCATTGCGCGGGCTCGACGGCATCATCACGGCAGTTGATCAACTCTCAGGCGTTCCCATCCCCGCTTCCGCATGGGAGCCATTGGTGCTCTCGAGCCGCGTGGCGGACTACAAACCAGCCATGTTGGACGAACTCATGGCGGCCGGTGAGCTGCTGTGGTCCGGCGCTGGGGCCTTGCCCGGAAACGACGGCTGGATCAGCCTCCACGTGGCTGACTCCGCCGAGCTGACGCTCAATCCGGCACCAGACTTCGAACCCGGCGACGCCCAACAGAGGCTCTTGGACTACTTGGGTGCAGGCGGCGGTTACTTCTTCCGCCAACTCACTGAAGTGGCAGGCGGAATGGACTCTGTGTTGAGCGATGACGCCGTGGTCTCGGCACTCTGGGATCTGGTGTGGGCCGGCCGCGTCACGGGCGACACCTTTGCTCCCGTGCGCGCCATGATCGCCGGCGGGCGCACAGCACACCGGCAGGTCGCCAAGGCACCTCGCGCCCGTGCGCCGAGAATGAGCAGGTTGGGCCGCTCCCACGGTACGGGCCTTCTGGGATCCCCCGGGCTAACGGGTGGGCGCTATGGTTCGGTCTCCGGCACCGCTCCCGCCCCGCCGTCGGCCGTAGGACGCTGGTCCGCGCTGCCTTCGCCCGAACTGGACCCGACCATCCATGCACGCGGCACCGCCGAGCTTCTGCTGGATCGGTATGGCGTGGTCACCCGGGGGTCCGTCATGGCAGAAAACATCATCGGCGGTTTCGGGCTCATGTACAAAGTCCTGGCCCGACTCGAAGAAGCAGGGCGTTGCCGCCGTGGCTACTTCATCGAGCACCTGGGAGCGGCCCAATTCGCCGTCCCCGCAACGGTGGACAGGCTCCGTTCCTTCACTGAAGATGCGCGCATCACCAAGGCAGAACCCGCGGCTTTGGCACTCGCAGCCACGGACCCTGCCAACCCTTACGGCGCAGCGTTGCCTTGGCCTGCGCTGTCCGCCGACGCCGGTTCCGGACACCGCCCCGGACGGAAGGCCGGCGCTCTGGTGGTGATGGTCGACGGCGCGTTGGTCCTTTACGTTGAGCGCGGCGGTAAGACTCTGCTCACCTTCAGCCATGACGACGCCGTCCTGACGGTCGCTGCCGAAGCTTTGGTGGACGTGGTGCGACGCGGAGCGGTGGACAAGCTTTTCATGGAAAAGGTCAACGGTCACGACCTCCTGGATACGCCGATTGCTGCCGCGCTTGCGGCTGCCGGAGCCTACTCAACCCCGAAGGGGCTGCGGATCCGTGCCTGAGGGAGATTCCATTTGGCGGGCAGCCTCGCGCCTCAACGCGGCCTTGGCCGGGCAGGTCATTACAGCTTCAGACTTCCGTGTGCCGCGTTTCGCCACGCTGAACCTTGCAGGTTGGACCATGAGGGAAGTGGTTCCCCGGGGCAAACACCTGCTCATGCGCTTGGTGGGGCCTGAGGACGAGGAACCTGGCGCGAGCAGGAAACCCCGTGAGCTGACCATCCACTCCCATCTCAAGATGGAAGGCAGTTGGATGATCTACCCGCCCGGAGGTCGCTGGACCAAACCGGGGCATACTGCACGTTGCGTGTTGCGGACGGCTTCCGTTGACGCGGTCGGGTTCTCGCTGGGCATTCTCGAGGTAGTGCCAACCAGCGAGGAAGATCGGATCGTCGGGCATCTGGGGCCTGATCTGCTCGGCCCTGACTGGGATGAAGAAGAAGCCCTCCGCCGGCTCCAAGCCGAACCTGACGTCCCCGTCGGCTATGCCCTGCTCGACCAGCGGAAGCTGGCCGGGATCGGCAACATCTACCGCTGCGAAGCGTGCTTCCTTTCCGGAATCCACCCCGCGTTGCCTGTGGGCTCAGTGCCGGATCTTGCCAGGACCGTCAACCATGCCAAGAGACTCCTGGGCGAGAATCTGGGTCCAGGCCTGCGGACCACTTTGGGTCCCCGGGCGATGAGGCCCGGCTACTGGGTTTACGGCAGGGCCCGCCAGCCATGCAGGCGCTGCGGCACGCCTATTCGTCGCGACGTCCTCGCAGCGCCGGATGGAACCGAGGAGCGGGACATCTACTTCTGTCCCAGATGCCAACCACTTCCATAGGACCCGAAACCCTTCACGTTCTTACTGACCTCAGGCAGCCGGCGCGGCCTCCACGGCCTCCGTAGCTTCCGCCGGGGCCGGCTCCTTGGCAGGTTCCGGGACCATGAACTTCGGCAGGAGAACCTGCACGATCGGACCGATTGCCAAGGCGTAGACCACGGTGCCCACGCCAACGGATCCACCCAGCAAGAAGCCCACGGCCAGAACCACCACTTCAATTCCCGTCCGGACGAGGCGGACAGACCACCCTGTCCGGCGAACCAGTCCCGTCATCAGGCCGTCACGGGCTCCCGGGCCGAGGCGTGCTCCGATGTAGCAAGCGGACGCGATTCCATTGAGAATCACCGCACCGGACAGCATCGCAATTTGTCCGCCCAGGTGTGAGAACTCCGGGATCAGCCATAAGCCCAGATCAGCAAAGACTCCCACAAGGACGGCGTTTGCCAAGGTTCCGAATCCGGGCATTTGCCGCAGCGGGATCCAGAGGAGAAGGACGAGGAAACTGACCGCGATCACCACAACCCCAATGCTGAAGCCGGTCTTTTCCGAAACGCCCTGGTGGAAGACGTCCCAAGGGTCAAGGCCAAGACTTGCGCGGATGAACATGGCCAGCGAGATGCCGTACATCGCAAGGCCGATCAGGAGTTGTGTGATTCTTCGGGTCATCATGAAACCATGGTCCTCGAAAACTGGCCTTGTATTCCATAGCCAGTTTGCAATACTGGTCCTATGCCCGGCTCACTGAATCCCACCGCACTCGTCCGTCTCCTTGGCTCTTGGAGCAACGGCGCCCTGCCCGCCTACCGCGAGCTGGCCGACGTCGTGCGTTTGCTGGTGATGGATGGGCGCATTCCGCTGGACGTCGCATTACCCAGTGAGCGTGCGCTGGCGCAGACGCTCGGCCTGAGCCGCACCACTGTCACTGCGGCCTACGCGAGCCTTCGCGAGCAAGGTTTCCTCACCGCGGGCCAAGGCAGCCGCGGCCGGACAAGCATCCCCCACCGCGACGCACCGGTGAGCGTTCCGGGCCTTGCTGCGCCTGAGGGACTCCTGGACCTGGCCTACGCATCGCTTCCGGCCGCCGGCGAAGTTGTCCACCGGGCGTTCGCCGATGCCCTCACTGAATTGCCTGCACTGCTCCCCGGCTTCGGGTACGACGCCCTTGGAGTGCGGGCCCTGCGACAGGCAATCGCGGAGAAGTATGCCGCGGAAGGAGTGCCCACTACCGCGGATCAGGTCCTGGTGACGTCCGGCGCGCAGCACGCCCTCAACGTAATTCTCCATACCCTCGTGGGAAAGCAGGACAGGGTTCTGGTGGAACACCCCACATATCCAAATGCCCTGGACGCCATCCGGGCGGCTGGCTGCAAAGTGCTGCCTGTGGCGTTGCCGCCGCACACTTCCCCCGCCTGGGACGTTGATGCGATGGTGTCCGCAATGAACCAGCAGCGCCCCGCAATGGCCTACCTTGTCCCCGACTTCCACAACCCCACAGGGCGAATCATGTCCGATCTGCAGCGCCGTCGCTTAGCACGGGCCGCAGCAGCAGCCGGGACTGTGCTGGTGGTGGACGAGACCTTGCGCGGGTTGAACCTCGACGCCGTACGGACGTCACCGATGTCAGCCTTCAGTCCCAGCGTGGTTTCGATCGGCTCGCTCAGCAAATCGCATTGGGCCGGGCTCAGGACGGGCTGGATCAGGGCGGACGAAGCGATGATCACCCGGTTCGTGGCGACAAGGACCACCATGGACCTTGGTGGACCCGTGGTTGAGCAGCTGGCCGCCGCGCGACTGGTGAGGTCATTCGCGGAACCGCTGGATGCCCGACTGCACGAGCTGCGGAACAATCGGGAATCCCTGCTGACGTTGCTTGCTGAACACTTGCCGGAATGGGAAGTGGAACGGCCCCGCGGCGGGCTCACCATATGGTGCCGCTTGCCCACGGCCTGCAGCACTGCCCTTACTGTGCTGGCACCGGATTTCGGGCTTCGCTTGGCAGCCGGACCGCGATTCGGAGTGGGTGGCGCTTTCGAGCATTACCTGCGCGTCCCCTATACGTTGCCACCAGCGCAGCTCGAATTCGCCGTCGGCGCCTTACGAGCCGCCCAGGACAAGCTCGACGCTTCTCCCCAACTCCGCCGGACCCTGAAGGCCGGGCGACCACCCGCCGTCGCAGTCGCCTAAGACGCCTGGGAGCCGCGGGCGGCAGAACCCATGCGCTGTTTCGCCGTGTTGCTTCCAGGGCCTACGGGTACATGGGATGTGGCCTTCGCCAAGCCAAAAAGCGGCATCCCGTTGTACACCACTTCAATGCCCGACGCCGGTACCTGGTACGTCTCGTGCCACACCCCAATATCGCCCCTGCCGGAAATTTCCTTCATGAACTTCCGCCAGGGACCCAGATGCGGGGATTCACGGTCCGCGGCGAAGCGCCTCAGGTGCTCGGGACTCTCCCAATAGCTGAGCAGGATGGTGGTGCGCCCAAACCATTGCTCACTGCCGAGCAACCCGGCCTCCGGATTGGCGGCAAGATGCCTCATCATCGTGGGCATAGCCGAGGCTACCCTCGCGACCTTGCCCATCTTCCACCACCGGTTGGCCCGCATCCCGATGAGGAAGACGGTCATTGTTTCGCGCCCGATGTCCGCCGTAAAACGTCCGGGAAAGATCTCCTGTGCCATGTCGCTCCTTTGGTGGGGAACCGGGAATTCTCGATTTCCGGGTTTCATAACGTTGTTATGAAACAATGTTATGAAACACTTGGAGACATGGCAAGACCCATCGTTCATGATCAGCACGTTCAGCAACGGCTCCTGGAAGTAACTGCGGAGCTAGTGGACCGCGAAGGCCCCGCGCGTGTCACTCTCCGCGATGTTGCCGCAGCCGCAGACACCTCCACCTCGGCGATCTACTCGCTCTTCGGCGGCAAAGCGCAACTCTTGACGGCCGCCGTCGACGACGGCTTTCGATCCTTTGGGGAGTCTCAACAGGACGCAGCCAAAGACGGACTCCGCGGCCTGGGCCGGGCGTACCGCGCGTGGGCCTTGGAGCATCCGGCACTTTACCGGCTCATGTTCAACGGCGCGCTGGCCGCCTACGTGGATTGCAGCCCGACGCCGGAAGTCGCCTCAGCCTCGATGCTCCCCTTGGTGGAGGCGGTAGTCGCCGCCCAAGGTGCTGGGAGGATCCGTTCGGATGATCCCTCCGTCATCGCAATGGCCATTTGGGGGCAGGTGCATGGGCTCGTCAGCCTGGAGCTGGCGCGGATGAATGAACCCGAAACGGACTGGGCCGGGATCTATGAAGCCTCCCTCGAAGCAGTCGGCCGCGCCTGGGCCCCCTAAACGGAAATTGACTGGCAGAAGTGGTTGTTCTCAGCGGGCTGAAAACAACCACTAATGCCAGCCAGTTGGGCAAGTACTTCCTACGCGTACACCTTCTCCAGGAACGCACCCCACGCCTTCGCCGTCAGCTCGGAGTCCCCCGAGCCACCGAATTCATGCACGGTCATGCCCACCGGCGCACCAAAAGCGTTCCTGCCGAAGAAGCGGTACAGCGTATCGGCGGTGCGCAGGCCTAGGAAGTTCTCATTGGAGAAGTCCACCTCGCCACTCAGCCTGCCCACGCCGTCGACGTCCACGTCAAATCGCGCACCGGCTTCCGCTCCGTCCACGCCCAAAGCCCTTTTCAGCTGCACAAAACCGTCCGCAGTCTGCGACGAAGCGGGCGCCTGGATATCCGTGAAGACCACGGGCTGCCCATCGAAATACTGCAGGTACTGGCCCAGGGTGTGGAGGTAAAACTCCGTGTGCTTGCTGGCGCCGTCGTACTGTTCGTCCCAGTTGTCGGCGAAGATGCCGCTGTGGACGTAGTGGAGCTTGGCGCGGCCACCTTCCACAGGCTCCAGGACGTGCTCCAACTGGTTGAACCAACCGTTGGGACCCTCCATCCGGGACACAAGATGGCTGGGGTATTCCTCGACGGTTTTCACATCGGGCCACTGATCCGTGGGGAACATCCAGGCCGCCGTGTCCTTGGTGACCGCCTGCCACACCCGCTCGGGAGTAGCCGGCAGTTCGGTGTCCGCCACGATCTCGAATTTCCGGTTGTCAGTCATTGCCTTGTTCCTTTTCTGCTGTTTTTTCCGTTGACGGGGTCTTGAGTGTGGGATGAAGTACGACGACGAGCCGGTGCTTTCGTGCGCCGCCTGCCACGGCGGCAGCACCGCCGTCGTGGTACTTATCGACGAGCCGCGTGACCGCCACGCCGAGCTCCTCAGCGAAAGCGGCGCGTTCCGCGGCTGAGCGGAAAGTAATTTCTCCATCGATCGCGAAGCTCGCGAGCTTCTTCTTGGCGGCGGCCGCACCCGAAATGAGCTTCCCCATTTCCTGGACGGTGCGGGAGGCGAGCGCCAGGAGCCAGAAAGCGGAGAACCTGTCGGCGAAACGCTGCGGATCAGGGGCCACCGAAGCCAACGCGACGGGCGAGATCAGGTACGAGGCCGCCGTCGCCTGGAGAACGCGCTCGGTGACGTTGCCTTTCCGGCGTTCTTCCACAAGCTCCACCAGGCCATGCCGCTCGAGGGCTTTGAGGTGGTAGTTGACCTTCTGCCGCGGCAGCCCCACCTTGGCGGCCAGTTGAGTGGCCGACGCCGGCTCGGCGAGCTCCTGAAGTATGCGCGTGCGGATCGGATCCAACGAGGCCTCTGCCGCCGCTGCGTCCTCGATCACTTCGATATCCAACATGCTTCAAGTATGCCAACCGACAATTTTTATTGTCAAGAACTTTTTTATCGTCGGGTTGAACGTGCGTTGCGGGACCCGGTTTGCGTGCTCCTCCCGGCCCAGGGCGCGCAGAGCAGGCCCCCAACGCGAGCCACAGTAGAATTGTCCGGTGATGCAATCCCCCCTTCCCGTGCGCGACGGCGTTAACGCGACCCGCCTGCGCCTCCCGGACGAGGGGCCGTGGGACACTGCGATGGACTACATGATGCATCGCTGGGGACACATCGATCCCCAGGGCATCGAAGACCGCTTCGACGCCGGCGAAATCGTGGGCGAAGGCGGCGTGCGCCTGAACAGGAGCACCAAACTCGAGGACCACACCTTCATTTGGTACTACCGGACACTCCCTCCGGAGACCCGCCTGCCCGTGGAAATCAACATCCTGCATCAGGACGAACACATCCTCGTGGTGGACAAGCCGCATTTCCTGCCCACAACACCCGGCGGCACGTACATCCAAGAGTCCGCCTTGGTCCGCCTGCGGAACCTGCTGAATCTGCCGGACCTCATCCCCATGCACCGCCTGGACCGCATGACCGCCGGCATTTTGCTGCTGTCGACCAACCCAGAGACCCGCGGCCGGTACCAGGTTCTCTTCGAGAAGCGCCAGGTCCAGAAGGAATACGAGTGTGTGTCCGCCGCGTCGCCCGCTGATGGCCATCCCGGCGTCGAATTCCCCGTGGTGGTCCGCAACCGCATGACCAAGTCCCGCAGCTATCTGCTCGCTGAAGTTATTGATGGCGAACCGAATGCGGAAACGCGCATCGAAAGAGTCAGGACGTTCGACGCCGGGACTCACCAGCGCGGGCTGTACCGACTGGAGCCGCACACCGGAAAGACACACCAGCTCCGGGTCCACATGGCATCGCTGGGTCTGGGCATCGTCAACGACGCCTTCTATCCGGACCTCCTGGACAAGGCCCCGGACGACTACAGCAAGCCGCTTCAATTGTTGGCCCGCGGCATCACCTTCGTGGATCCCATCACCAAGGAGCGCGTGGAATACCGTAGCCAACTGGAGCTCAGCGAAGCCCACGGCTGACCCTTTCGCGGAGCCCGTTCCTTCCGCTACAGCACAGGACTACCATGGGTTTGCTGGTCAGAATCCGGGAGTTCCGATGAAGCAATTCACTGAGATGCCGGGCGACAGGACCGCTTCGGCCTTCGCCTACTCTGCTGCGGCAGTGGGCGTTGCGGGCGTTCTGACGCTCGGGGCCATGTACGCCGTGGAAGTCCCCAAAGGCGGCCCGTTTGTTTTCGGTGCCATCAACGACGCCACAGGCGCCGTGTTCAACGTGCTCGTCATCCCTGTGATCCTCCAAGTCCATAAACGCCTTCCCCAGGCACCATGGACCGAGCCGCTGAAATGGGTAACGGTGGCCGCCTGCGCGGCCGGAGCCACAAGTTCCGCGCTGCTGGTCCTCAAGGTCCTGAGCTTCGAGCCATCGACAGCAATTTCCGTGGCCGCCATTGTGTTCCAAGGCGTCTGGTTCCTGGTGGCGCACAACAAGCTTCTCCACGTTGAGGGCTATCCGAAGGGGCTCGCGAAGCTTGGCCGATTCATCGGCGGAGCACTTCTGATCGGGCTTCCCGTTGCCGGCCTCGGCTTCCTCATTCCCGGGCCCGAGTGGCTCCGCTGGGCAGTGATGGGAGTGGGTTTCGTCGCCGGGGCGTCATCGTGGGTAGCCTGGCCATACTGGTACTTCAAAGCGGGCAGGTTCCTTGGCCACAGGCGTGAGGTTGAGGCGCCACAGGGTGCCACTCCGGAACCAGCCTGACGCCGGGCGGCACGTTAGTCCCCCGGCGTCAGGTGGTCGAATACCAGGTTCGTCTGGGTGTGCGCGATGGCAGGATCCGACGCCAAGTGAACAGCTATAAAGTCACGTAATTCTTTGGGCGTCCCGCAGGCGACGTGCATGAGGAAGTCCTGATCGCCGGCCAGCAGGAACACGCTCTGAACGTTGGGCAATGCACGCAAGCGTTGACCAATAGCCAGCATCTTGTTCCGCGCTTGGGAGTTCACCCGCACCGAGATCAACGCGTAGACGAGGAGCCCCAACGCTTCAAGGTCCACTGACGCGTGGAAGCCCCGGATGATCCGGGCATCCCTCAGCGCCCGGACGCGGCCCAGGCACGTGGAGGGTGCAATTCCCGCTTTGGAAGCCAGCACATTGTTGGGAATCCGGGCATCAGCCATCAGCTCCCTGAGGATCAGACGGTCCGTTTCGTCCAGTCGAACGCGATTCGAAAGTGCTTGCTGAGATCGAGTGCTGGGTGAATCTGACACTAAGCATCCTCTGTTCTTTTTGTGATTCTTCAGAATCCTTCGCGGCACTTTGTGGTGGATTCTATCCTGAAGCGATTTGCAGAATCGACGAGGAGGTCGTGATGGACAGTTTCGGTAAGATCCAACAGCGGGAGGGCGGGCTCAAAAGGCAGCTCACGTCCCGGCAAATGACTATGATCGCTTTGGGCGGAGCGATCGGCACGGGGCTGTTCCTGGGAAGCAAGTTTGCCATCGGGCTGGCTGGCCCCAGCGTGATCATCAGCTACGCAGTGGGCGGCTTCATCGCCCTGCTGCTCATGGGGACCTTGTCCGAGATGACAGTTGCCCATCCCACCTCGGGCTCGTTCGGCGCCTTCGCCGAGCACTACGTCAGCCCCTTGGCAGGCTTCCTGGTCAAGTACATGTACTGGTCCTGCATCGTGTTGGCCGTGGGAACTGAGGTGACGGCCGTTGGTGAGTACATGAAACTCTGGTTCCCGGACGTGCCATCCCTCCTGTGGGTTATCTTCTTCTCGGCTGTACTCATCGGTGTCAACACCATGAACGTCAAGGTGTTCGGTACGCTTGAATACTGGTTCTCCAGCGTCAAAGTCTTCGCCATTATGGCGTTCATCGTTCTTGGGGCGTATATCGTTTTCGGCGCCCACACCGAGAGCACAGGTTTCCAGAACTACACAGCTGATGGCGGTTTCTTCCCCAACGGGCTGTCCGGAACGTGGTTCGCAGTGATCGTGTCGATCTTCAGCTACCTCAGCATCGAAATGATTGCCATCGCAGCCGGTGAAGCCAAAGACCCCACCACAGCAGTGAAGAAGGCTTTCCGCACCACCATCGCCCGGCTGCTCTTGTTCTATATCGTCACCCTGGCCCTTATTTTGGCTATCGCACCCGTCAGCCAAATCCTTGCCGGTGGCAGCCCCTTCGTCACAGTGATGCAGAACCTCGGTATCCCCTTCGCAGACAGTCTCCTCACGTTCGTGGTGATCGTCGCGGCGCTCTCGGCCATGAACAGCCAGCTCTACATCTCCGCTCGCATGATCTTCAGCCTTTCCCGCAGTGGCGACGCGCCGTCCATGTTCGGCAAACTTCGCTCCAACGGGGCCCCGGTGAATGCCCTGATCCTGTCCACCACCGGCATCGCGATCGCCACCGTTGTCTACGCGATGTTCCCCGAGACTGCCTTCACCTTCATGATGGCCATCTCCATGTTCGGCGCCATGTTCACCTGGTTCATGATCTTCGTGACGCACTGGTTCTTCCGCCGCAGCATGAAACGCTCGGGCAAAGAACTCACATTCAAGACCAGATTCTTTCCCGCGAGCACGATCCTTGGAGCAGTACTCATGCTGGCCATTGCCGTCAGCACCCTCGGCACCGAAGCATTCAACATGACGCTGATCTTCGGCCTGCCATCTCTTGCCCTCGTGGCGCTCCTCTACTTCGTGGTGCAGCGACGCAAGCGTCAGTCGTCCGGCCCCGATTCAAGCCCCAGCGACGATTCAAACACAGACCGGAAGACCGCCGTCGTATCCTCCGAAAACAGGACGAACTCCACCAACTCAAGTCCGCTGGCGGTCGCGGCACCATCTGAAGACTCAGATGAGAACGAGCCCACGGCGTCGAACGCTACTTCCGCGACCTCCCGGGCGTCCCAACCATAGATTCCGGCGCTGATCGCGGGAAAAGCGACGGACCGTGCACCCACCTCCACAGCCGCATTCAGGCTTTCCCGGAAGCAAGAGGCGAGCAGTGCGGGATCGGTTTGGCCGGCGTGCCGGTTGGGACCCACCGTATGAATCACCCAGCGCGCCGGGAGCCTGAATCCGGGGGTCACGACGGCGGCCCCAACAGGCAGCCCATCCGGCAGTTTGGTGCGGCGAACCTCCCGGCAGGCCTGAAGCAGTTCGGGGCCGGCGGCCCGATGTATCGCGCCGTCCACTCCCCCTCCACCGAGCAGTGAAGAGTTGGCGGCGTTGACGATCGCATCGACGTCGCGCGTGGTGATGTCCCCGTGCATGATTTCGATCTGCATTGCGCCAGTCTCCCGCCGAGCGGCCGGAGCGGCAAGTGCGGTACCTTGTGCCAATGGACTTCATCGCCCCCGAGACGTGGGGATCCGCAATTTATTTGTGGATCGTTCCCATGGTGCTGGGCGATGCCATCTTCCCACCAATCCCGTCCGAAATGGTGGTGATCACCGGCGGAGCACTGGCCGCCGATGGCCACGCCAATTTCTGGCTCATCCTGCTGCTCGCAGCCTTCGCGTCCTGGCTCGGGGACATGGCAGTCTACTTACTGTTTAAGCGGCGGGTGAGCCATGTACTGGATCGCTGGGCATGGGGCAGGAAAGTCCACCGTGGAATCCACGAGGCCATCGCCAAGGCAGGCCGATCCTCCACTTATGGGGCTATCATCGGCGCGCGGTTCGTCCCAGGCGGCAGGCTCGCAACCTCGTCCGCAGCTGGAATCGCCAACGTCTCCGTCCGCGGTTTCAGCCTCTGCGCCGGATTGGGCGCCGTTCTGTGGGCCGTGTGGCAAGTCGGACTGGGCTACTTCACGGGCTCCGCAACCAAACTGCCGTTCTGGGCCAGCTCACTGATTGGCGTGGGCGTCGGCTTGGTCATCGGTGTGGTGGTCGGATTGATCGTCACACGGCGGCGCGGGAGCCGCTCCCCGGTGGATGAAACCTTCGACGGCGACGTGCCCCAGCCGGAGTAACGTAAGCCTAGATCGGCGACCAGCGTCCGCGGCTGCGGCGCAACACGTAGAGGCTCCCGGTCAGCGCAACGCGTTCGACGGCGTCGCGCATCATGGCGGCCGACGTCCGGGCTTCGTCGTTCTCACCGGAGTAGTCGCGGTCGTTCACCGTGAAGCGCAGGCTGAGCTGCGGGACGCCTCCGACGATATCGAGCTGGTTCGATTCGACATGATGGCGGGTTTCCAAAGCTTCTATCGCGGCCGCCATGACTGATTCGGGAGGGTTGCCAGGCTTGAGGCCAGTGATCTTCAACTTGGTCTGGAACGACGGCATCCAACAACCCTAACGCTCAGCGCAGGAGCTTTAAGCCGGAAAGCTCCCGCACCCCAATGACAGTTCGTGGGGTGAGAGAGCGTTCCGGGAAAACCGGCGGGATGTGAGAGAGCGCTTAGCCTGTGTTGCGCAGGCCGGCGGCCACACCGTTGACGGTGATCAGCATGGCGCGCTGAAGCCGCTCATCGATCTCAGCACCGGACACCGATTCCTCACGCACACGGCGTAGAAGTTCCACCTGCAGGTAACTGATCGGGTCCAGATACTGATCACGGATTTCCAGCGACCGCTTCAGGGTGGGCTGGGCGTCAAGGAGTTCAAGCTCCCCGGTCAGCCGCTCGATTTCAGCAACCGTGAGCTCGTACTCGTCCCGGATCATGTGGAACAAGCGGTGCAGTTCCTCAGGAACCAAGGACGAAACGTAGTGTCCCGCGATCTCCATGTCGGTCTTGGCCAGCGTCATTTCGACGTTGGAAATCACCGAACGGAAGAAGTGCCAGCGGTCCATCATTTCCATGAGTTGGTCAGCGTCACCGGCTTCCCGTGCCGCCTTCAGGCCGGAGCCCACACCAAACCAGCCGGGAACGATCTGGCGGGACTGCGTCCAACCGAACACCCACGGGATGGCGCGAAGGCCGCCCAAGCCAGCCCCGGAATCGGGACGCTTGGAGGGACGTGATCCGATGTTCAAGGAACCCAGCTGCTCCACGGGCGTGGACGCCAGGAAGTAGGCCGGAAGATCGGCGTCGTCGATCAATGCCCGGTAGCGTGCAAAGGCAGCATCGGAAATGGTTTCCATGACGTTCGCGTAGCGCTCGCGCTCGTCTTCGGAGGTACGCGGAGTCCGGTGCAAGGCAGAACCCTGCATGACGGCTGCCAAGGACAGCTCAAGGTTCTCGCGGGCAAGCTCGGGAAGTGAGTACTTGTCCGAGATGACCTCGCCCTGCTCGGTGAACTTAATTTCGCCCTCGAGGACACCATTGGGCTGAGCCATGATGGCGTCGTACGTCGGACCACCACCACGGCCCACGGAACCACCACGGCCATGGAACAAGCGGACCCTCACTCCGTGCTTGGCAGCCACATCGCGCAGCTTCCGCTGGGTCTTGTGGATCTCCCACTGGCTGGTCATGACACCGGATTCCTTGTTGGAATCGGAGTACCCCAGCATGATTTCCTGGACGTCGCCACGGAGACGGACCAGTTCACGGTAGGACGGATCAGAGAGCAACTGATCCACAATCTCAGCGGATGCGCGGAGCTCCTCGACTGTTTCCAGCAGCGGAGCAAAGCCGATCTTGGCGTGTGGCTTGGCACCGAAGAGGTCAATCAAACCAGCCTCACGTGCCAGCACAGCGGCGGCCAGGACGTCATCGGCGCCCCTGGTCATGGAAATGATGTATGTTTCCACAACGTCCGGACCGTAAGTGTGCAGGGCCTGGCGGATGCTCCGGAAGACGTCGTAGGTGCTGTCCGCGGTGCCTTCGAGCTTGATCGGGTGGCCGGAGAGCGGGCGACGTGAGGCCAGCTCGGCACCAAGGAATTCGAAACGTTCCTCGCGGGTCAAGGAGGCGTACGACTTCTCGGTACCAAGACGGTCCACGAGCTGTCCGACGGCATCGTGGTGGTAATCGGCATGTTCACGGATGTCCAGGGTTGCCAAGTGAAGGCCGAAGGCTGCGATCGCACGGCGGACACGGGCCAAGGCGCCGTCGGCAACAAGGCCAGCGGCGTGGTTCCGGAGCGACGTTTCGAGCAGGCCGAACTCGGCCAACAGCTCACTTGTGGTGGCGTAGTCCCGGCCGGGCTCATGATAGGTCGAGGCGGAAACGCGGCGGCCCGTATTGATGAGCTTGGCTTTGATACACGTGAGCTTGAGTCGGTAAGGCTCTTGGGCATTGAGCTCCAGGATGCGCTTGTCCAGACCGGGCAAGTTCTTGAGGTCCACGTCGATCGAATCCAGCAGCTCCTGGTCAGCCCCGAACAAAGCCGTGGAGTTGGACAGGACCGAGATCAGCTCGTCGATCAACGCGATACTGATCCGAACCGCGTTCTGGTTCTGCAACTGCAGAATTTCGCGCGTAACTGCCGCGGTGACGTTGGGGTTTCCATCGCGGTCGCCACCGATCCAGGAACCGAAGCGCAGCGGCGCGCTGGCAGCGGGCAGGACCACGCCGTGCTCGGCAAGCAGTTCGGAAAGGTCAGTCAACATCTCCGGCATGGCGTCCGTGAGGATGCTGTTCAGGTAGTAGATCGCGTTGCGCGCTTCATCCACGGGCGTTGGCCGAACCTGGCGAAGCTCATCGGTCTGCCACATTTGGTCGATGATTTCCGAGAGCTGGCGATCCTGCCGGCGTCGGGCAGACGTTCCCTCTTCGGTGGGCTGGGCCAATACGTCGGAGAGTTTGCGGACCTTGTCCAGCACTGAGCGTCGCGAGGCCTCTGTGGGGTGCGCCGTGAAGATGGGCCGAACATCAAGCTCGTTCACCACGTCCTGAAGGACCTGCGGCCCAGCCTGGCCGGCAATTTCCGTGACGGCCTTTGCAAGCCAACCGTCCTTCTCCTGCCGGGTCCGAAGCCCGCGGACGCGGTGGACCTGCTCGGCCGCATTGCTGAGGTGGAAATAGAACGCGAAGGCACGAACCAGATCCGTCGCCTGGTCCAGCGGCAGGGAGGCGAGCAACTCGCGCACCTGGGCAACGACGTCGTGCGCGCTCCATGGACCGGTCGCGTCGGCTCCGCCCCGTGCGGCTTCTTTGGATTCCTTGGTCAGCAGGCGGACCTGCTCCACGAGCTGCAGCAATTCCGGGCCGTGTTGTCGCACCAGGGACTCACCCAACAGGGTGGAAACGCGGCGCACATCGGCCCGCAGTTCTGCGGCGAGATCGGTGTCTTGATGGGCAGTGTGAACCATAGATACTTACCTTCGGGATCTGGTTTGGCTCGTACACTGCGCTGGATACTGTGAGCCGGGTTACTAATGTTTCCTACGGGATCTTACCCGCACAGGACTCTACTGCGGGAATACGTCTCAGATTTTGGCGTCACCGGATTGCTGCTTAGAGGCTTTGCTCGTCGACGGCGGCAGGACCACCTTTCCGGCGAACAGCCCGGCCTCTGCGGTGCCAGGACCGGCTACCAATTTCTCGTGCCTTCGCTGCCGCATTTCCTCGAGGGCTGCCGCGGCCTCCATTTTGGTCGGCGCACCTGTGGCAGGCTCGATCATGGAGAGGACACTCCCGAGCGTGCCCGTTGCCCCCTTCGCGGAAACACCCTTCTGCACCAGCCGCGTGCCAGCCCAAACCGACCCCACAATCAGTGCAAGGCTTACTACTGCCGCCATCACGGATTCCATGCCCATGCGCTCAGGGTACGCCTTGGGATGGGCACCGGACAGCCCGTAATTACCGGGCCCAGGCGTTCCGCAACACCTCCCAATGCCCGGCGGTCATGAGGCTTGCGGGGGTCACGGACACGGATGTGGCCCCACCCCGAACAGCCTCATGCAAGGCCGTTTCGAACCTTTCCGGGGAGATCGTGCTGTCATTGGACCAAAGCCCGATGGACAATGACATGCGGGAGCCCGCGCGGTGGGTCAGGGCTTCTGCGAGGTCCTTCGTCTGCGGCGAGCGCTCGGCATTAAGTCCTACGTACTCCCAAACGTGAAGCCGGTCGAGCTCGTTCAGCAACAGGTCGTAGTCATGCCCACTCTCGGGGCGGTCGGCCGATGGTGAATCCCGCGGCGAGCGCACGTCCATCTCCAGCCGGACACTATAGGGTTCGACGGCGGCTCTCACCTTGCGCACAATGTCAGCCATGGCTTCGCTCCGCCACGTGCTGATCCGGGCATCCGACTGGTCGATGCCGCCTTCGTTGTTTCTAGGCCAGTCGTCTTCTCCAGTGGTGGCTTTGAAGTCATCGAAGTCTTCACTGCCAAAGGTGAAATCATCGAACATCAATTCCGTGAGATTCACGGCTGTGGGCCGGTACTTCTTCGCGACGGCGGCAGCCATGGAAGCCAAGCGGGCGCCGGCCTTGCCGTGCCGCAGGGACGACACACTGGCGAAGGACTTGGATGGCTCGCCAGCAATATTTCGTCCTGCGAGGGAGGGGTCGGCACTTAGCGCACGGTCCAACAGCACATCGATCGTGAGGATCACATCACGTTGCGTGCCGTTTTTCGCCGCCCCCAATGCTGAGATCGACTCCCCCACGAAGTCCCGCCCAGTGCGGGAAACTTCATCAGAGATCACATCGGTTTGGCCGGACCAGGGAAAGGCCGCCCAATCTGCGCGTCCCACGGAGATCGATACGGCGGTGGCGTCCACAGCTTCCAATCGTTCCGCTAAGTCCACCAGGTGTGACCGGTCCTCGTTGACGACGTCCTCAAAGCCAAGATTCACCATGCGGTCCATAGGACGAAGCTCCGGCTCTTCTGCGCACGCAGCGATACCCGTCAATGCAACGCCAAGGAGAACCGAGCTCACCAGGGCAGCACTTAGCCTTGCGACCAGGAGGGTGGGTCCAAAAGCCTTCATACTCGCACCTCGTAGCTGGGGCTGGCCTCTGTGGCAGTTACGGAAATGACGCCCGTCCGTTGCAACTTGTTCCAGACAGCAGGGCTGCCGCGGATCTCCTTGATAATTGCACTGGCTAAGGCGAGACCAACAAATACGGAATACAGGGGCCATAGTGGCAGCGTCCATAGAAAGCGAAGATCCTTCCATGAACGATTGAGGCCAATGGAGAAGACAATCAGCGCGAGGGACACAAACAGTCCCAACCAACCAAGGATGGCGAGGACTTCAGCGGGTACGGGACCCGAACCAGCAAGGTACAGGAACGGCAGCACCGCCAAAATGGCAAGTTGCAGCATAGGGATCACCACCATGGTGATGGCGTTGAACAAAAGGAACATGCCAAACAGCCCATAACGCCGCCGCCCAAGCATCCCGATATGCATGCGAAGCGTCTGCAGCAGGCCCCGCGACCACCGAACGCGCTGCCGCCACAATCCGCCCATCGTTGATGGCGACTCGGCATAAACCAGGGCTGAGGGCTGGAACCTCACCCGGTAGCCGGCCTTATAGACGCGCCAAGTAAGCTCAAGATCCTCGCCGAGCGTGTCCTCGTGAAAACCGCCTACCAGCTGGACCACGTCACGGCGGAAGGCACCTATATTCCCGGAGACGATTGGCAGGCAATGCAACAAGGACAAGGCCCTGCGGACCAGGCCTGTCCCGACGTGGCTCAGGACGGCAAGCATCATCGTTTGAACGCGATTCAGGTTAACCGGCCGGTCGTCGCCGCATACCGCTCCCACCTTTGTGTGATCAAAACCCTCGAGCATGCGCATCAGGGTGTCTGGTGCAAAAATACCGTCGGCGTCCACAAACATCAGGATGTCGCCATTGGCCTTGGCTATTCCATAATTGAGCGCAGCTCCCTTCCCTGCGTTCGTTTGGGAGAGAAATCGGACCCGGTCATATTGATCTGCAAGCCCGGCCATGATGCTGGCGGTGGAATCAGTGGAACCGTCGTCCACCAGAATCACTTCCAGACGTAAATAGCGGCTGGCCAGTATCGACTCGACGCAACTAGTGATCACCACGGCTTCGTTATAGCCGGGCACGATCACAGAGACCAGGGGCCGGTCAGTGATGACGGAATAACGATGCTTGGCAGAGTTGGAACGATAAAGCCGGTTGAAATACAAGGCCAGTGGAACGTAGACGATTTTGACCACGCCGAAACTGAGAATCAGCACGCCTCCAACCTGGACAAACGCCAGGGCAGCATCAAGAGGTGTCACGCAGGCCTTCCGGTCAATCGACCGGCGACATGTCGGTGAAGGACGTTCTCCAGGAGTTCTGGGGCGAACGCACTGTTTGCGCCAAACCTCGCATTGATCTCCAGTACCACCGGACTTCCGTTCTGCAGGCGGCGCACGTCCACGTCTACAGGTCCTGTCAACCCGAGCGCGGTCACGGCTGAATCAGCCAATTGGGCCACGTCCGCGCTCTCGGCTCCCTTATTCCTCCTGACGGACAGGGCGTTACCTACCCGTCCCTCTTTGAGTTCTGTCTTCTCCAGCACCACCACAAGATCGTCCTGACCCGGCTCCGGCCTGTGGCGAAGGACCACGGGTGCGTACTCCGTTCCAGGCGCGAATCGTTGCACGATCCAGGAATCGTCCAAGGAGGACCAGGCGTGGGCCGCGTTCCGGCCGCCGTCGCCAGTCTTTTCCAGGACCTGGACCCCGCGTCCACCGCGGGAAATCCGCGGCTTGACCACCAGGGATCCCCCTAGCCGCGCCATCGCCTGGTCAACGGAGGCGAAATCGCCGGGCAGCCCGAAATCGGGGACGGCGACGCCTGCATTGGCAAGGCACCTCATGGTGAGGAATTTGTCATTCGCGATTCGAACGGGTGCGGGGTCGGCAATAAGGACCTCGACATTGGGAGCGAAGCCTTGCCGGGCTTCCGAAACCAGGACGAGTTCATCGCTGACCGTGGGCACCACGAGCTCGATGCCATGGGCGCCCACGAGTCCCCGTAATTCCCACAGGTAGTCGGGAGAACTGGACGCCGATACCAAGGAGACCGTATCAGCCGCAGAACCGTGGACCTGTTGCATATCAACGCCCAAGACCCAATGTCCCAGTTCCCTCAGCTGGCGCGCCAAGGAGGAGCCAGCTGGTCCTCCAACGCCTGTTACGAGTACCCGAACCATCAGAACTCCCCTACGGCAGAGCCAAGCAGTCGAACGGGTTCGAAACCCTCTGCATATGTCGTCTTCACTTGCGAGCCCCTGAACGCTGCGAGACTGCGTACTCTTTCTGCGCTCATATAAGGCTTGCCCTTTTGGTTCCGGTGCATGGCAACGGCGTGAATCTTCACGTCCACATACCCCGCGATATCCACGAAGACGCTGGGATCGAACTGCCGTGTGGATGAAGGACTCTCAAAGCACAGGATGGAGGAGTGCTGGCGGGCTGCCCGCATAGTCGCACTGTGTACGGCCTGATGGTCCTGGTGGTAGTCGTTACGGGAATGGGTAATCACAACGTCCGGGCGAAAATCGTCCATCACGGCCTCAATCGCCTGGACCATTTCATCCCCATGTTCCGCGAGGCTGGTGTCCGTAAAATCGTGGACATGGACCTTGGACGCACCCATGAAATCCGAGCCCGATGCCGCTTCAGTCACACGGACTGCGCTGTCTCCTCCTTTTCCCCCTGAGCTCATCACCATGGTTCGGACTTCATGCCCGGCATCTGCCAGTTTGGCGAGGGTGGCACCGCAAGCCAATTCCAGGTCGTCCGGGTGCGCTCCTATGGCCAGCACCCTTCGAGGCTGCATGGCCACACCATGGTGAATCCTGAAGGCCGGCGCGACAAGAAAGCCCACAATCAACCCTGCTCCTGCGAGCACGACTACAACCTCAAGCCAGGGGCGCTGCGCCGGCCCCATTGCGCATCCCATCAGTGACAGCAACAATAAGGCGCCCAAACTTGCCATGGCCCATCGGAGGCCATGCGGCGAGCTGAACCTGCGAACGAACCAGTTTTGACCGATCGGGACCAAAGCCCAGACCGCCGCCGAGGCGCCCAGCAAGCCTGCAACGGCCAAAAACGTTGCTTTCATATTTCCCCTAAATTGCACAGATAAATGGGCAGCTGCCCTCTCAGGGCACCGCCTCTGAGTTAGTGGCCGGAGCAATTGGTTCGTGACGCTGTATCTGGCAGTGATTCGTGGTCAGTATTTGTGCACGAATTCGCCCGCTGCAAGACCACTTCCACTCAGGGAATATGTCAGGACACCCGCGCCCTTTTTATGCTTGGACTGCGCGGAAACCTGAAAATGGAGGTCGCTCCGCCGTGCCGAACCTGTAATGCACGTGACGGCTGTCCGTCCCTCCATGGAGCACGACCACCCTTCCGGAGCCCGCAGCGAACTCTCCTGGATCCGTGCGTCCATTTCCACTGAGAACACGGCTTTGGCCGGTCCCAGGGACTGTGAGCCGCCGATCCCAAAGTCCACCTCCATGGCCGTCATGCCAGAACCCCGGTCCTTGGGGGTCCGCACCGAGGCTGTCACCGCTGCAAGCGAGGCAGGAAGGGCTGTTGCCGCTGATGAGGTGGGGTCCGGCGAGGGAACAGATTGTTGAGGTTGCGGCTGGGATTCCACACCAGAAGGTGCCGGGGTGGAAACCAAAGGTTCGGCCTCAGTGTTTGGCTCCCCATGCCCTGCGTTTGACGGCGATGGCTCAACCGCAGCTGGCGACACAGGCGATGGCAGGCTGGGCTTCGGCGTCGCGGTGGGAGTTGGAGCCTGGGCCCCTACGAATGACTCCTGACGGGAGGAACTTGTCTCAATGGCCAACTGCTCCATGGGGACATCCGGCGTCAAGCGACCAACGATTCCAACCGCGCCCAGAGCCAGGCCCAATCCTGCTACCGCTACGATGGCCATTACCGCTGGTTGCCCAATTGCCGGGACCACTATCGCTGCCTTGATGGGGACCAGCCCTCCCAGGAAACCCAGTCCGGCACCCTTGGCTGCCAAGGTGGCGAGAGGTATGCCGGTCACCAGAGGGAGAAGCACAGCCCTCATGGTTCCCTGAACGTCCTTTAGTTCCGAGAGGGCGCCGGTGCATTTCGAGCAACCATTAAGGTGCTGACGCATCTTGCGTTCAGCGATCCTTGAAAGTCCCCCTCGAATGAACGTACCGAGTTTCGATGCGAATCCAGCGCAGTCACTGTCCGGTTCTTCCGCCACATGGGCCTGCAGGTATTGCCTCCTCAAGCCTTCCCGTGCCCGGAGCGCCAGTGCTGACACGGCATTCGCGGACAGACCCAGGAGTGGTGCCACCGCCGCTGGCTTCATTCTTTCCACGTCCAGATACCACAGCACGGCCTGCCACCGTTCGGGAAGGGCGCGAAATGCTTTTGCAACCGTATGCGATTCGAAGGCTTTGACTACGGCATCGGGATCCGGCAGCGTACGGTCAAGAATGGCGTCGTCGCTACTGGGCAGCGACCTCCCGGCCTTCCGGTTCCGATGATGTGAGAGACGGGTGACAGTGGACAGCAGATACGCCCTGAAGAAGTTGTCCGGCCCCCGTCCCACAACCAGGCTCTGCAATACGGCTTGGAAGGCCTCGGCCACAACATCCTCGGCATCACTTGGATTGTCCACGTTTCGCCGGGCCACTGTGGACGCGACGGACACATGGCGTTCGTACAGTTCGTCGAATGCTGACATGTCACCGCCACGCACCAACCCGATTAGATGACCATCGCTCTCAACTCCTGCGCTGGAAGCGTTGTCAGTACCTGTCCCGGATGCCATTTAAGGCACCCCCACAACGTATAAAATCGTGCCCATATATACGCAGTGGGCACCAAGCTCAAGTCATGACGCGAATTTGTATAGGCTCTTTACCAAACAGATCCTTCTACCGCTTTTCGTCATGAATCCTTATTCGGACGCACTATTCGGATATGACATCGTTCCGGACAAAATCATTCGCCGAATGTACATTTTCCCGACACCTGTTGATGCGCAGATGGCAGACCACCAGTTATCAGAATGGTTGGCGGTTCCCGGCAGACTGGTTCCTGCCCGAGGTCCGGACGGTGGTGACATCGCTGGCTACACGAGCCAGTGTTCCACCTCCTACTGCAAGATCATTGGGCGCGGCACGGGCCAGGAATGGTGTTGGAATCGGCGAAACCATGACGGACTTCCGCGCCCTCTTCCTGGCAGCAGACCGGAACATGGACATAGAGGCTCTCCAATCCTTGGCTGAAGGATGGGCAGAGGCCGCCGATTCCGCACCGCCGATTTCGTGCACGGACGTTGAGACGGGCCTCGCCACACAGGCCCATTTCCAGCGACAAATCCACGAACTCTCCATTTTTGGAACGGCATGTTCCCACCCTTACGCGCTTGCGATCCTGTCCCTGCCCCAACCGCTTGAGAGCCGCGTCCATCGCTGGACCCTGCTGGCGCGGCTCGGAGAAACTGTTCAACGGCAGCTGCACGGGACAGGTGCCACGGCGATGTACAAGAACTCTGCTGTCCACGTGCTCTTGCCCCTCTCAGCAAACAACCTTGGGCAACTCATGGAGTGCAGGACTGCCATGGAAAGCCTGGGCGAAGGAGCCCTCCGACCCGCACGCATGCAGTTCTTCCCGTTGGCAAATGCCCCTTCAGAACCCGCGCCCCAGGACTACATTCCCGAAGCAATGTGAGTGAAGCCTGTTGGTGCCGTCACGAACAGCGTTGAGTCGCCACTCACCATGCGACGAGACACGCTTCCGCATTCGAAGGACCAGCCAACACATGAAGAATCAGCTCCATCTCAAGTCCGCCTCCCTGGTGGCCGCGCTACTGGCTGTTGTGGTGACAGCCTTCGGGCTCGCCTGGTCGGCGGTGCCGGCAAACGCTGCCGTCATCCCGGGCGCGGCCGTCACCATCAGCACGGACTCAGTGGTTACAAACCAATGGGACCAAGTAGACCTCACCTGTCAGTGGTCCGTCCCAGACAACTCGCAACCGGGCGATACCTTCAACCTCCAGCTCCCACCAGAGCTTCGCTGGTTTGGTGCCGCGTCATTTGATCTGGACAACGCCGACGGCGTGACGGTCGCCAAGGCGGCTGCGAACGATGCCGGACAAGTGGTCTTCACGTTGACCGACTTCGTGGCGGACCACCCCAATAATGTGGGTGGGACGTGCAATTTCAGCACGCAATATGCTGTGGAGCCGGGCACCGGCGAAACGACGGAACTGAACTTCACCGTGGGATCCACAGTGGTACGCGTGCCTGTCGATGTCGACGGTCCATGCACCAAGGACTGCGATCCCGCTCCCCCTACTTCGGCGGGCAAGTCCATGTGGTGGGCCGATGCTCCGCAAACTGAACTTGAATCCATCTTTTACATGCCTCCAATGCCTTCAGAATCAAACGACGTGGTTGTGACGGACACGCCCGCCGCCGGCATGGAAATCGATTGCGACCAGATCACTCCGCGCGTCGGCAGGGTTGTCAGCAGCTCCGGAAACATCACCGATCCAATGGACAACGAGCAATACCCCGCGACTGTCGAGTGCACTCCCCAAGAAGCAACGGTGCGATGGACGGGCCTGCCCAGGGGTGAGCGGGTGGAGCTGTTCGTCGTCACCAAAGTGACCGACAGGAAGCTGGACGTCTACACCAACAGCGGAACCGTCACTATTGCTGGGGAAGAAACCCCGGTCGGTGCCGAAACGCGGCGAACCCGCGCTGACGGAACAGGCGACGGAACGGCAAGCCCAACGCCGACGCCGACCCCGACGCCGAGCCCCAGCACCGCAACACCCACACCCACGCCGAGCCCCAGCACCGCAACACCCACACCCACGCCGAGCACCGCAACACCCACACCCAAACCGACGCCGAGCCCGAGCACCGCAACACCCACACCCACCCCGACACCCACGCCGACCCCGAGCGCCAGCACTGGAACTCCCACGCCGACGCCCACGCCGACCCCGAGCACAAGCACCACGAGCCCGGTGCTTGTACCCACGGACGAGCCCACTCAGCCCGCAGAAGTTCCGGGACCAGAGCCCCTCGCTACCACTGGCGCTCAAAGCCCGGCGTTCATCTACGCGGCCGCCGCGCTGTTGGCCTTGGGATCCTTGCTCGCTTTCCTGGGCGTCAGGCGATCGGCTCGTCGTCAGCACTAAATAGCAAAAGGCCGAGTCCGATGGCCACCGGCATCCCGATAGCCTCGCAAGACCGCAAGGACTCATAGGCTCCACTGCGAATGGCGATCCGAGCGAACGATGGGCCGTGCACACGATGCGCGGCCCATCGTTGCATGTCTGGGTGGCACTCTTCCGGATGCACGCCTGGGTTCCACGCTCAATGCTGCGCGCTTCCGGGAATGCACCGGTGCGGCGCATAGTTGAGGAGATTGCAAAGCCGCCCAACCGTGGCTCACATCTTCCGAGGAGAACCATGAGCTCGCCCACCACTGCAACAGACGCCCAGCTTGCCCGTTGGGAGCGGTTCCGAGCGTCTCGGAATGCAGCACTGGCTGCCGATCATGGCTGGCTGACGCTGACGTCGTTTCAGTGGCTTGAGTCGGAGCCGGCAGAAGTCGAGTTTGCCCCGGGGCTGTGGTCAACGGATGGCACGACTGCAACCCTCACGGCCACCGCCGAGGACGGCCTGACCCTCGTTGAGACCGGCGAACGTGTTGACGGCACCGTGACGGCGACCCTGCAGGATGAAGAGTCGCACATGTGGGTGCAGTACGGCGGCGACGACGGCAAGCAGGTGGTGGTGGAGCTTGCGATGCGGGCGGACAAGTATGCCATCCGGACCAGGGACGCGGGCTCGCCCGTTTTTACGGACTTCGTTGGAGTTCCCACCTACGACTACAACCCGGACTGGGTGATTCAGGGTCGGTTCGAACCCTATGACCAGCCCGTGGATGTACCCATCGGAACGGCCAACCCTTTGGTGGACGGCGTTCATCGTTCGGTCGGGGAGGTGGTGTTCCGGGTTCCTGGCGTTGCCCATGAAGTCCGCCTCCATGCTGAGGAAGAGAAACTCGGCGCCTTGAACGTGACCTTCCATGATGAGACCAACGGCGACACCACGGATGAGTGGCGGAAGGTTTTCATCCCGCGCCCACGCCCTGATGGATCCGTGGTGATCGATTTCAACCGCGCCATCAACTACCCCAGCGCCTTTACGCCTTATGGCACCTGCCCGATGCCGGTCCGCGGAAATTCCATTGATGTCCGCGTTGAGGCTGGCGAAAAGATCCCTCAGGAGTAAAGCGCCGGGAACCCGGTCAGCGACTGACTAGACGATGGCAGAGACCCCCGTTACTGCACGGCCCACGATCAATGAGTTGATCTCGTATGAGCCCTCGTAGGTGAAGATGGCCTCAGCGTCGGCGAAGATCTTGGCAATTTTGTAGTCGGTGACGATACCGTTGCCGCCCAGGATGGAGCGGCCCAAGGCCACACTTTCACGCATCCGTGCACTGCAGTAGGCCTTTGCCAGTGCCACCTGTGCCATGTCGGCACCGCCGTGCCGGGCACCTTGCGCGTCGCGGGAAATGCCTTCTTGAAGTTGGGCGATCCGCACCATCATCCCCATGCTGGCCACGGCGTTGCCGAGCATATCCACCAGGTGCTGCTGGATCAGTTGGAACCGGGCAAGCGGTTTACCGAACTGCAGTCGTTCCACCGCATACTGCCGCGCGACATCGAAGGCTGCCAACTGCTGGCCGACTGCCTGCCAGGCAACCATGATCCGTGAGCCGCGCAGGAGATGGTTCGTATCCGCGAAACTGCTGATTCCTGCGAAACGGTCTGATTCTGCGACGTGGACGTCTTCGAAGAGAATGTCGGCATTTTGTACTGTCCGCAGGGCAATCTTGTTCTCTATCCGGCTCCGCGTGATGCCCGGCAGCGAGGCGTCCACGATGAATGCTCGAACTGCGCCGTCGCTTTCGTCTTTGGCCCACACCAGCATGTAGTCACAGAACGTCCCATTGCCAATCCAGCGCTTGGCGCCGTTGATCACCCAGTAATCGCCGCCGTCGGACTCCGCTCTTTCCACACGCCGTGCTGTTGTCTGCATACCGCCCGCGACGTCGGATCCGTGCTCTGGTTCGGTGAGCGCGAAGGCGCCTGTGGTGCGGAGGTTTGAGGCGTCGTCGAGGTATTTGTCCTGCTGGGCGTCGTTGCCGAAGTCGTAGAGCGACTCAACGAAGAGGTCGTGGTGGACCATGAAGAACGTCGCGATGGAGGTGTCCACCCGTGTCATCTCGGCAATGACCAGCCCGGCGAACAAATGTGTGTAGCCGCGCTGGGCGGGAGCACTGAGCCGGAGGGCCGCGAGCTTGGGCAGGATGTGTTCGGGGAACTCGGCTTTGTCCCACCACTGTCCGGCGTAGGGCGCGATCTCGGCGGCAAGGAAGGAGCGGAGCTCGTTGAGTTTCCGCTGTTCCTGGACACTCAGGAGAGACTCAAAGTCGAAGAAGTCGGCCTTGGGCAGGTCCGCCACAGACGCCGGTATGTAGCGCCCCGAACCCGCGGGAGCCGGCCCTCCGCTGTAGTCCCCCATCATTTCAGGCCCATGCGGATGGCGCCGTCCAGCCGGATCGTCTCGCCGTTCAGCATCGCATTCTCGACGATGTGGGCGGCAAGATTGGCGTATTCGGGCGCGCGGCCGAGCCGCGCAGGATGGGGTACTTGCTGGCCGAGCGACTCCTGGGCAGCTTGGGGCAATCCGGCCATCATCGGAGTCTCGAAGATGCCGGGGGCAATGGTAGCAACCCGGATCAGGGAGCGGGCGAACTCGCGCGCCAGGGGCAGTGTCATCGCCGCAACAGCACCCTTGGATGCGGCATAGGCTGGCTGGCCGATCTGCCCTTCGAAAGCGGCGACGGACGCCGTATTGATGATGACTCCGCGTTCCGGGCCGCCTAATTCGGTAGTGACCGGCTCATTTTCCACCATGGCTGCAGCTGCCAGGCGGATGACGTTGAAGGTTCCAACGAGGTTGATCTGGATGACTTTGTTGAATGCCTCGAGCGGCAGGACACCATCACGGCCCAGGACCTTGCCCGGCGTGGCAATGCCTGCGCAGTTAACTACGATCCGCAGGGTTCCCAACGAAGCGGCGGCGTCGACGGCGGCCTGGACCTGGGCTTCGTTGGTCACGTCTGCGGGGGCAAAGACGGCCCGTGGACCCGCATCCCCGCCAGCGGAACCCACCGCATTCGGGCCGGCCGCCGAGCCAATGGCGTTCAACTCCGCCGCGTAATCCTCCCCGGCAGAATTTGGCAGGTCCACCAGCACCACCGATGCTCCGCCGTCGAACAAGCGTTTGGCGGTTGCCGCGCCCAAGCCTGACGCTCCGCCGGTGACCAGCGCGACCGTGCCCTTGATGTCCATCCATCCTCCTTGATGCAGACTCAAATCCGTTAATGCATGTTAACTGGAATTGTGATCGAGCGCACCCTGGACCCCGGATAGGCTGGTTCCATGCCCACCCAAAGCAACCCCGCCGGCCAGCAACCACCCACAACGGAGGCAGCAGCGTGGGCGATTCGCGCAGATGAGGCTGCCCGCTCTGTCACGCGGCTCTTCGGCCGACGGCTGCTTTTCCTCCCAGGCACCCACATCGGCGCCGTCAGCATCCCCTCCCGCGGGATCCGCGCCCCTCTCGGTCCATGGCACTACTGGTGGCAGGCGCATTACGTCGACTGCCTGGTGGACACGGGCCGCCGGGAACTGGCCACCAAGAGAAAGTTCGACGGCGACTCCCGCCCGAGCGCGGGACGGCTCGCTTCCCGCCTTGTCACCACCATCCGACTCCGGAACTTCTTCAGGTTCGTCAACGATTACTACGACGACATGGCCTGGCTGGCACTGTCCACCCTCCGATTGGAAAAGCTGGCCAAGGAGACGCGGAAGCCCGGACGCCGCCGGAACGCCTATATTCGCCGGAAGCTAACGCTTCAATTCGATTCGGCTTCCACGGACGAGCTGGGCGGCGGAACATTCTGGAGTACCAAGAGGGACTTCAAGAACACCCCCGCAACGGCCCCGGTTGCCCTCTACTTCGCACGAACCGATCACCGTGAGCGGGCTCAAGCCCTGGTGAACTGGCTGAACGGCAAGCTCCTTCACCCCGGCCGCGGCCTTTATCTGGATGGCCTTCGCATGCGGAATGGGGAGATCGTCCTTGAGGACGCGGTCTACACCTACAACCAAGGGCCAATCCTTGGGGCACTCCTGGAACTGGGCGGAGAGGAGAACCTGGACCGCGCCGCCCATCTGATCGAAGCCGTTGCCAGGGAGCTTACGGTGCCCGGCACGCAGGTAATCCACGGCGATGGAACTGGGGATGGGGGCCTCTTTACCGGCATCCTGATCCGGTACCTGGCGCTCGCTGCCAAAGATCAGCGGCTCAAGGATTCCGCCCGTGACATCGCTAAAGGCCTCGTTCTCAGCACAGCCAAGGCCTTCTGGGACGGCCGGCGGGAGTCCGGCGGTGATCCCGAATATCCGGTCCTTACCTTCTCCCCCAACCCTTTGCGCCCGGCGAGTGAAACGTATCCGGCGGGGGCCGCCGTCGAGCTTTCCACCCAACTGCAGGCATGGATGGCGCTGGAGGCAGCGGCCACACTGGAAACTTAGGTCGCGGCAATTACGGCACGCAATAGTTCCGTAATTGTTGTGATCCTTGTCACATAAGTGTTCCAGGCTTTGGAAGCATAGGTTTGCCTAACCTACGCTTTTCTCAGCGGGTTCCCCCAAACCTTCCCGCTCACACGGAACAAGCCCAAAGCTTGGCACTCTGTGTCTTTGTTCGCAGAAAGAAGCCCTCATGAAGCTCTCCAAAAACGCGCTGGCGGGAATCGCCCTGCTCGCTTCCGCCGCCCTTGGCCTCACGGCCTGCGGCTCCAACGCCGGCACCCCCGCTGCCTCCGGTTCGCCGTCGTCAGATGCTGCTGCTTCCGGCGAAGGCATCACGGTGTACAACGCGCAGCATGAGAGCCTGACCAAGGAATGGGTGGATGCCTTCACCAAGGAAACCGGCATCAAGGTCACCATGCGGCAGGGCTCGGATACCGAACTGTCCAACCAGATCGTCCAGGAAGGTGCCGCTTCTCCGGCAGACGTTTTCCTGACAGAGAACTCTCCCGCAATGGCGCAGGTTGAGAACGCTGGACTGTTTGCGGACGTAGACAAGGCCACGCTGGACCAGGTCCCCGCTGAATTCCGTCCTTCCACGGGCAAGTGGACCGGCATCGCAGCCCGCTCCACAGTCCTTGTGTACGACAAAAACAAGATCAGCGAAGACAAGCTGCCCAAGTCGATGCTGGACCTGGCGAACCCGGAGTGGAAGGGCAAGTGGGCCGCTTCACCGTCTGGTGCCGACTTCCAGGCGATCGTCGCAGCACTGCTCGAACTCAAGGGCGAAGCCGCCACGGAAGAGTGGCTCAAGGGCATGAAGGAAAACTTCAAAGCCTACAAGGGCAACAGCACGGCCATGAAGGCCGTCAACGCCGGTGAAGTGGACGCCGCACTGATCTACCACTATTACTACTATGGCGACCAGGCCAAGACCGGCGAGAACTCCAAGAACGTCACGCCGTACTTCTTCAAGAACCAGGATCCGGGCGCGTTCCTCTCGGTCTCCGGCGGCGGTGTCCTGAAGTCTTCCAAGAAGGCAGCAGATGCCCAGGCGTTCCTGAAGTTCATCACTGGCAAGAAGGGCCAGGAAGTCCTGAAGACCGGTACCTCGTTCGAGTACGCCATCGCCTCGCAGGTGGACGCCAATGACAAGCTTGTCCCGATCAAGGACCTGCAGGCGCCCACGGTTGACCCGGCCAAGCTGAACTCCACCAAGGTCACCGATCTGATGACCAAGGCAGGACTCCTGTAATTCTGTGACCACTGATCTATCGGCTCCCGACCTTCCACAGTCGCCAGGGAGCACGACGACGGCGGGCAAGGGCAAACGCCCTCGCCCGCCATTCGGCGTTTCCACAGTGTCATTGCTGGCGGTGCTGATCGCCCTGTTTTCCCTCATGCCGTTGGGCTACGTCATCTTCATGACAGCAGCGACAGGCTGGGACACCGCCGTCGAACTCATTGTTCGTCCCCGGGTTGGCGAACTGCTGTTGAACACCATCATGTTGATGGTCCTGACAGTGCCGTTGTGCCTCATTCTTGGGGTGGGCGGCGCTTGGCTGGTTGAGCGCACCAAGCTACGTGGGAGCCGCTGGTGGGCCGTGGCATTGGCTGCTCCGCTTGCCATTCCCGCCTTCGTCAACAGCTACGCATGGGTTTCGGCTGTACCTTCAATGGAGGGCATCTGGTCCGGCGTGCTGATCGCCACCCTGTCTTATTTCCCTTTGGTTTACATTCCCGCCGCCGCCACGCTGGGCCGGTTGGATCCGGCGATCGAACAATCTGCCGCGTCACTTGGCCTGGGTTCCTGGGCTGTGTTCTTCCGGGTAGTGCTCCCGCAGCTTCGTATCGCAATGACCGGCGGTGCGTTGCTGGTGGCGTTGCACCTCCTTGCGGAATATGGCGCTTTCGCGATGATCCGCTTTGATACCTTCACGACGGCGATCATGATCCAGTTCCAGTCGACGTTCAACGGTGCCGCCGGAAACATGCTGGCAAGCGTCCTGGTCTTCCTCTGCCTGCTCCTTCTCCTTGCCGAAGTCAAGAGCCGAGGCACCGCCCGCTACGCGCGAATTGGCTCAGGCGCGCAAGCGAAAGCAACACGGGCGTCCCTGGGCGGATACCAAGCTCCAGCGCAGCTCGCTTTGCTGGCCCTGACAGCGCTGGCGTTCGGGCTTCCTATCTGGTTCGTCCTGCGCTGGCTTTCTGCCGGAGGCGCCCAGGTATGGGCCGCCGACGAATTCCTGCCCGCACTGCTGCAGACGCTCCTGTACGGGGCCGTCGGCGCCGCAGTTACCACGATCGTGGCTTTTCCCATGGCCTACTTGGCCGTTCGGCATCCCAGCTGGTTCAGCAAGATGCTTGAACTGTCCAACTACGTGACCAGCTCCCTGCCCGGAATCGTTGTGGGCCTCGCCTTCGTCACCGTCAGCATCCGCGCAGTTCCCGGCATCTACCAAAGTGCCGGCGTACTGGTGGCCGCCTATGTCCTCCTCTTCCTTCCCCGGGCGCTGGTCAACATCCGCTCCGGGCTGGCCCAGGCACCCAAAGAGCTCGATGAAGCCGCTCAATCCCTTGGCAAAGCTCCGATGGTGTCCTTCTTCCGTGTGACCCTGCGGCTCACGGCGCCGGCTGCGGCAGGTGGTGCCGCACTCGTCTTCCTGGCCATCGTCAACGAACTCACGGCAACCCTCCTTCTCTCGCCCAATGGAACCCGCACCCTGGCAACAGAGTTCTGGAGCAAGAGCAGCGAGATCGACTACACAGGCGCCGCACCGTATGCGCTGTTGATGATCGTGCTTTCCGCCCCGATGACCTACCTTCTTTTCCAACAGTCCAAGAAAGTGGCCGGACAGTGACCGAACAATCTCCACCCAGGCTCCCGTCACCGCGCGTGGCGCCGTCCATTGTGCCCACCACCAACACGCACTTGGACATCGCTGAGGTCACAAAGAATTTCGGTTCCCAGGCTGTGCTGAAGGGGGTCAATCTTTCCGTGGCCAAGGGCGGAACCACCGCCATTGTTGGTCCTTCCGGCTCCGGCAAAACCACGCTGCTTCGCTTGATCGCAGGTTTCGAGCATCCAGACACCGGGACCATTTCCCTGAACGGCTCAACGGTTGCGGGCAATGGAGTGTGGTTCCCTGCGCACAAACGGCAGGTGGGATACGTCGCCCAGGATGGGGCTCTTTTCCCGCACCTGACCGTGGGACAGAACGTTGCTTTTGGGTTGGATTCCGGAAAGCTCGACGGCGGCCGCCGGGCTGTTGCTTCCCGCGTCCAGGAACTGCTCGAAATGGTGTCGTTGGACGGCTCCATGGCGAAGCGGCGTCCGCACCAGTTGTCAGGCGGGCAGCAACAGCGCGTTGCCCTGGCACGTGCGCTGGCCCGCGAACCGGAGCTCATGTTGCTGGATGAGCCGTTCTCGGCACTCGACGCCGGGCTCCGCGTAGCTACGCGTCGGGCTGTGGCCAAGGTGCTCAACGCTGCAGGCGTCACAACCATCCTCGTAACGCACGACCAAGCCGAAGCTCTTTCCTTTGCCGACCAAGTGGCCATCATGCGCGGAGGAAAACTGGCACAGATTGGCAACCCCTTTGTGGTCTACACGCGGCCAGCAGACCGCGCGACGGCCGAATTCCTCGGTGACGCCGTGATCCTTGACGCGTGGATGGAAGGGTCCCTGGCCACGTGTTCCCTGGGCGGGATTCCCGTCCGCCGGCCACCGGCACAGGGCAAAGTGCAGCTCATGCTCCGCCCGGAGCAGATACGCATCGCACCCGACGGCCCCATCCGGGGCGTGGTTGTGGACACGGACTACTTCGGTCCCGAAACGACTGTTCGGATAAGGCTCGCCGCTTACACAGCGGCGGACGGCGTTCTATCCGGAAATGCCCACCGTTACCCCGGTGGAGGAGAGATCATCACCATCCGGCACTGGAACGCGTCCATCACCAAGCCCGGCACGGAGCTCAGCCTTCGCGTTGTGGGCGAAGGCGTGGCGTTCGCGCCCGAAGGCTGACTACCTGGGTCCTGGCGCTACTCGCTGTGGCGCTATCTGGGCCTTGGCACTACGTGGTCTCTGACGCTACTTGGGCCCTGAAGCCGGGCGCTTCTTCTGCGGGTACGGCGCCTCGTGCCGGGCAAGCATCTCCACAAAACCGGCGATCTTCCGCTCCCTCGTGTCTGCCCTTTTGACGAGGTTGGTCCGGTGTATGAGGGCGAAGCGGTTTTGGGACGTCAGGACATCGAACATGGCCTGCGCCTCGGGTACAGCGGCGATGGCAGCCGCGAGATCATCGGGAACCACTGAATCCGCGGGACCGGCATAGGCAGCTTCCCAACGCCCATCGGCCTTGGCGGCTTCGACGGCCGCCCATCCGGCGGCGGTCATCTTTCCTTCCTGATCCAGCCGGGCGATGTGCCCAACGTTCCGTGCCGACCAGATGCTGCGGCGGCCCCGCGGTGTCATGCGCTGGAAGTAGCTTTCGGCGTCGCGGCTTTTGGATTGGCCGTCGATCCAGCCGAAACAGAGCGCCTCGTCCAGCGCGGCATCGTAGTCCAGCTCCGTGACGTTCCCGCCCTTTTTGTGCAGGACCAACCACACACCCGGGCTGTCGGCAGCGTGGGCCCCGAGCCATGCGCGCCATTCCGCGGCGTCCTTGACGATCAATTCTTCGAGCTCGATGGGCATGGATTCATTCTGCGGCAAACCGGACGGCATAGTGTGGAGGACAGAACCGGAATGCCAGCGAAGCCAGCCCAGGAGGACCCATGTTGCGAGCCCGCCCCATCCACTTCACCTCCCGTCCGAAACAGTGGGCTGAGCTGCTGGAGGCGCTGGGCTTGGTCAACACGGTCCAGAATGACGACTGGTTCGAGTTCGACGCCGGCTCGGGTCGGCTGGCACTTCACCGCGTACAGCACGGAGCAGCAGTGGAGGGCTCGCCCCAAGACGGCACCACCGTTTTCGGCGTCGAGGTTGGGGTGCTGGAAGAGTTCGCCCGGCGCACGCAGGAAGACGGGACCATCGCGGTGCTCACCGAGGCCTCGCACGGCCCGACCGTACAGATCACGGCCCGGGATGGCTTCACCTTCCTGGCCGACCCCGCCCGGCGCGCCGCGGACGGCACGTGGGCCACGTCGGACAACGCCGACCCGGCTCTTGCCGTAGTTGCCACCTGGGTGAGTCCCGGCGTCATGGATGCCGCGCAGGAGCTCCGCAACATCGGTGCCCGGCCCCGGACCTCGGATGACGAATCGGCGACGTTCACCACCAAGAACGGCGGGATACTTCGAGTGATCCACGGTGCGGCCGCGGAGTCCGGCGATCTGGCTTTTGAGTACGACGCCGATCTGGAACCACTGCTGCACAGGCTCACCGGAGCTGGGGTTGAGGCGCGGATCAGCGAGGGTGTCCTGTACGTCGCCAATCCGGATGCGGTGGGCGGCTCGGCGCCGGCGTCGATCGTGGTGGAACGTGTGCCCAGCGAACGGCCGCAAACATAGCCAGCAGCTTAATGCGCAGCGCGCAGGGGGTCCTGCCACCGAACTTCCGCTGGGGATGCGGTAGAACTTAACTATGAGCGTACGTACACCCGACCCGTATCCAGGCTGGCTTTCCGACGAAGACCTCTTCGAAGCCCGCGGCCGCCTTCCCATGGTCTACGTGGAGGCAGTCCCCGTTCGTCTGGATCCGCTCGGGTACGTCAATGAAGTCGGTTCCCTCCTGCAGGGCGACGCCGACGGCAACATGGTTCGCTACCTCGTCTCCGGCCGCGTCCTTTACCGTGAAACCATCCGCGCAGCCCTTCTGCGGCACATGGAAAAGGACCTCGGCCCCCTTGCATTCCCGCAGCTGCCCATCAGCCCCGTTCCCTTCACCGTGGCCGAATACTTCCCCGCGCCGTCCCAGACAGGATTCACCGACGACCGCCAACACGCGGTGTCGTTGGTCTTCATCATCCCCGTCACCGGCGAATGCGAACCGCGTCAGGACGCCCTGGAACTCACCTGGATGACACCGCGGGAAGTCCTGAGTGACGACGTTCAGCAGGAGTTCGAGGGCGGCCGCGGCAACCTCGTGCGACAGGCACTGGCTTTCTCGGGCATCGTCTTATAGTCCGTCATCGTCCTGTAGTTCGGCAGCGTCCTTTAGCGGGTCCCGCGTCCTGCGGCGGCTGGAGTTTGTAGACTGGACGGCGGACCGCAAGAGAACCAAAGGACTTCCGATGACTCACAGCCCAGCCTCACAGCAATACCGCGAAAAGCAGGCTGGGGACCTGCAACCCGGAGACTTTGTGTTCCTGCCCGGAGACGGGCCTGCCGAGGAAATTGCCGCCGTGGAGGTGGAAAAGGACGATTATGGCGTTGCCGCCCTGCTGCTGGTGACAACGGTCGACGGCGGCACCGTGCGGATCGCTGCCGGCTCCAGCGTGCCGGTGGGTGATGGAGCTTCGGCCGGCTTGGCCGCGCCCGAATCCGCCGCAGTCGGCCTGGCTGATTCTGAAGCCGACGGCTCCAGCACATCGATGGAAGGCGAAGCCGAAGTGGCGGCGGGTTCCGCCGTCGTCGTTCCCCCACGCCCGGAAACGCCGCCTGTAGTCGCCACGCCGGCCCCCGAAGAACTCGCGCTGATCCCCGAGCCGGCCGGAACGCCTGAAGCAGTGGTGCGGGCCGCCGTCGCAAATCACAAGGGCAAGAACGGCGTTCAGGTGCTCGCCGAAAGGCTGGCGAAGGGCATCAACACCAAATCGGGCAGCTGCCTCCGGGACCTCAGCAATCTGGCGTTCGATCTCTGCATCGTGCTGCGGGATCCGGACAACGCCTTGGCCGTGGCTGATCTCCTGAACGTGCTGCCCTTTGACGGCAACCCCGATCGCTGGGCGTCGATCGAACGCGCCCTGGCGCTCTCCAGCTTCATCTGCCGGGAGGGCGGACAAACTGAACGCGCGGCCGTGTACGAGAAATTGCTGCGCGCCCACGAGTCAGAAGAAACGGACCCCTTCAAGGCCCGAATCGCCGCGAAGGTCCGCCAACGCGCCCTGAACGAACCGAATTTGTACGACAAGGAAATCTTCCGCGCGATCGATAACGGCAATCATGAAGCGGAGCGCGAATGGCGGTTCCTCCGCCTTGAGTCGCTGCTGTTCCTGCGGGCACACGGCGGATCCGAGACACTGGGAGAAGAGGAACTGGGCCGGCGCATCGGCATCGAACTGGATGCCGTGCGGGCCTGATGAGCGGTGTTCTGATTCGTCCGCCTAGTCCCGGCACTTCTAAACTTCAAGACCTGTTTTAGAGACGCGAACGGCGGTAGATTCGGGGCCATGACGAACAATCTGAGCGTTGTGGTTAATGCCGACGCGCAGCAGGTTTGGACAATGCTGCGTGAACCCTCGCTGGTGGCTCAATGGCACGGATGGGAAGCCGATGACCTCGCCGACGAAATTAAACAGATCTACTTCCACCCAGATGTGGAGGAAAATCCCGATCACACCAAGCTGACGGTGCATGGCGGGGATGAGTTTGAGCTCCACCCTGTTTCCGGCGGCACCGAAGTCAAAGTCACGCGCGCCGCGCTGGACCACGATTCCGAGTGGGCGGAATGGGACGAGGACATCACGCAGGGCTGGCTTACCTTCCTGCAACAACTCCGTTTCGCCCTTGAGAGACACCCGCACGGTCAACGGCGAACCCACTTCGTATCGCTTCCAGGCAGTGGTGGGCCGGCTATCGAGAAGTTGGGGCTGGGCGATCTTCCCCCCATCGGCGATGACTACTCCCTTACGCTCGGAACCGGCGAGAAGATCTCCGGCCGCGTGTGGTTCAAGAGCCGTCACCAGGTGGGCCTCACTGTGCACAGCTACGCAGAGCACGGAGATGGGTTGCTGATCGTTGCAGAGCAGCTGCCGATCCCCGATAAAAGGCCCGACGGCGGTTCCATGGTGATTGCCTCCACCTACGATTTGGGGGCTCACACCTTGGCGGATATCAGGTCCTCCTGGGATAACTGGAAGGCTGAGAACTACAGCTCCTAGGACGGGTTCCGCAGGTTACCCGGGGTAAAGCTGGCACACTTGGTAGCGTGCCAGCTTCCGCTTTCCTGCCCTCGTCTCCTCCGTCCACTGCCTTGCCGGGTCTTTCTTCACGGCAATCCGGGTTCTCCTTTACGGTGGGCCAGCGCCTGACCGAAACGTGTTCGCCGTCGGACGCCTTGATCGAAGCCAATGGCGGCACTTTCCTGGGCCGGACCGGAACCATCACCACGCCGCACGGAACCATCCAGACGCCCGCGTTCATCGCCGTCGGAACCAAAGCAACAGTCAAGGCCGTGCTGCCCGAGTCCATTGCCGGGCTCGGCGCGCAGGCAGTGCTTGCCAACGCCTACCACCTGTACCTGCAGCCGGGCCCTGAGATCCTCGACGCCGCCGGCGGGCTGGGTGCTTTCATGAATTGGTCCGGACCGACGTTTACGGATTCCGGCGGATTCCAGGTGATGAGCCTGGGCTCGGGGTTCAAGAAGGTCATCGACATGAAGAATGTGGACACCTCCGGCCCCGACGACGCGGTGGCGCCCGGCAAGGAACGGCTGGCCCACATTGATGATGACGGCGTGTGGTTCAAGTCGCACCTCAACGGGGACAGGCACCGCTTCTCCCCCGAGATCTCCATGCAGGTCCAGCATCAGATCGGCGCTGACATCATGTTCGCGTTCGACGAGCTGACCACGTTGCAGAACTCCCGGGCCTACCAAGAGGAATCGCTGGAGCGGACCCGGTTCTGGGCTTTGAGGTGCTTGGAAGAGCATGCCCGTTTGACTTCCGCCCGGGTGGGGAAGCCGTACCAGGCGCTGTTCGGGGTGATCCAGGGCGCGCAGTACGAGGATCTGCGCCGAAAGGCATGTCAGGACCTTGGAGCCATGCCTTTTGACGGGTACGGGATCGGCGGTGCTTTGGAAAAGGAGAACCTGGGCACCATCGTGCGGTGGTGCAATGAGGAACTTCCTGAAAACAAGCCGCGGCACCTGCTGGGCATTTCCGAGCCGGACGACATCTTCACGGCAATCGAGAACGGGGCCGACACGTTCGACTGCGTCTCACCCACCCGCGTGGCACGGAACTCCGCGTTCTATACCCCGTCCGGTCGGTTCAACCTGTCCGGTGCCCGCTATAAGGCCGATTTCGGACCGCTGCAGGATGGCTGCGACTGCTACACCTGTGGAAACTATTCGCGCGCGTACATCCACCACCTGTACAAGGCCAAGGAAATGCTCTCGGCAACGCTGATCTCCATCCACAACGAGCGCTTCGTGGTGAAGATGGTGGACGATGCACGGTTGGCCATCGAGTCCGGGGATTTCTTCGAGTTCAAGGCGGAGACGCTGGGCCGGTACTACTCGTAGCATCGAGATCGCCGGAAACGTGCGTGGACGTCTGGAAACTTCCAACGAACTGGCGCGGCTCCGGCGATCTCGGCAAACCTAGGCCGCGACCGGCCCGTAGCTCGGCTCGCGCTTCTTGATGTAGCCAACCACCAATACGGTGATCGGCACGAACAGGAACTCCACGGCCGTCTTGTAGACAAAGCCCACCAGGACATAGTTGGCGAACATGCCGAAGTCGGTGATGCCAATGACCGAGGCCGCGATGCTGCAGAAGATCAGGGTGTCCACGAATTCGCCCACTACGGATGAACCCATGAGCCGTGCCCACAAGGTCTTCTCGCCCGTGCGCTCCTTCATTTTCACCAGGATCCAGGAGTTGATGGTCTGACCGGCGAGGAAGGCCAGGAGTGAAGCGAGCACGATCTGCGGGACGGGGCCAAGTGCGCCTTCGATAGCTGCCTGCTTGGCGGTTCCATACTCGTCCGTGAAACCGGGCAGCACGATGATCACCCAGTAGCAGAGAGAAGCGAAGACTGAGAGAGCGAACGAGGTAATGATGGCCTTGCGCGCCACCTTGAAGCCGTACACCTCACTCATGACGTCGCCCAGGATGTAGGCGAGCGGGAACAGGAAGAATCCGCCATCGGTGATGATCGGACCAAGCACGACGCCCTTGGATGCGCCGATATTGGACAGGATCAGCACCACGGCCATGATGGCGAGCATGATGCCAAAGTACGGGGATCCGATCGAGGCGAAGCGGGGTGCAGGCTTGCTCAAGGTGCTGGAGCCGGAAGGCGAGGGCATGGGTCATCCATTTCGTAGTGGTTCGCACGGGCGCTGTTTCAGGCGCCCGGCTGTATTAGCACTGTGGTTGGTGGGGGCTCGGCCCAACACCAGCTTTATTGTCCCACCCACCAACGCTCTCTCACATCCAGACCCGTTTCCGGCGGATGTTCTCTCACATCCAACGGGGTTTCGGCGGACGAACTCTCACATCCAACCAACTCTTCGGCGACCGTTTCTGAACGTGTTCAAATTCGGGGGTATACTCGTTATTGAACGCGTTCAAAACCTGGTTAGAGGAGTAGCGCCATGGCAGCAAAAAGCGAACAGACCCGGCAGCTTGTAGCCGACGTCGCACTGAAAATGTTCCGCGAAATCGGCTTCGAGAAGACCACCATGCGTGCCATCGCACAGGAGGCGGGAGTTTCCGTCGGCAATGCCTACTACTACTTCGCCTCCAAAGATGAACTCGTCCAGGAACTGTACATCCAAGTCCAGAACGAGCATGCGGAGGTTGCGGCACGAGCCCTCAGGGACGTCCACGATCTCGCAGGTCGACTGAAAGCCGTACTGCACACCGGCGTCGACGTCATGGCGCCGTATCACCAGTTCGGCTCAGATTTCATCGCGACTGCGATCCGGCCGACGTCGCCAGTCAACCCATTCGGCGAGGCGTCCACCGCCGCCCGCGAGGCTTCGCTGGCGATCTTCCGGTCCGCCGTCGACGGTTCCTCCCCCGCCGTCGCCAAAAAGCTGCGCGAAGATCTACCGGAGCTGCTGTGGCTTGCATATATGGGTGTCGCACTTTTCTGGGTTTACGACAAATCCGAGGGCCAACGGCGCACGCGGAAACTGATCGACGGCGCCGCGCCCCTGGTAGCGCGGGGGTTGTCGCTCGCGAAGATTCCCGGCGTCAGCAAGGTATTTGACGACGCTCTGGGACTCGTCCGCAGCGTGAAGGAAGGCTCGTAATGCCGCACACAGTGGTCCTTGCGGGCGCTACCGGCTTCATTGGCAGTTACTTCAAGCATCGCTTTGTTAATGAGGGTTGGCAGGTTCGGACGGTCGGGCGGGATGCTTCAACTGATGCTCTATGGAACGACGACGGCGCCATCGCCAAGGTGCTGAACGGCGCCGAACTGCTGGTGAACCTCGCCGGACGATCTGTGAATTGCCGCTACAACGACCGGAACCGCCAGGAGATCGTGGACTCCCGGGTTTTGACAACTCGTGTCCTGGCCCGTGCCGTTGCTCGATGCGCCGACCCGCCTGGGACATGGATCAACGCCAGCACTGGCACCATCTATCGGCACGCAGAGGACCGCTCACAATCTGAAGCATCGGGTGAGCTGGGGCGCGGGTTCTCTGTAGACGTGGCCCGTGCGTGGGAGGACGAGTTGGCTGCTGCCAATGTTCCGGGCACTCGAAAGGTCCCGCTTCGCATTGCGATCGTCCTCGGTCCGGGCGGCGGCGTGATGACTCCCCTGCGGAATCTGGCCCGGCTTGGTTTGGGTGGGCATATGGGGCCGGGCACGCAGAAGTTCAGCTGGATCCATGTGGAGGATCTGTTCCGCGCCGTGGTGTTTGTCCACGGGCAGCCCGCACTCACGGGCCCAGTAAACGCAGCAACGCCGTATGCCGTGGATAACCGCGAACTGATGTCGCTGGTTCGGCAAAGTATGGGTGTCCCGTTTGGCATCCCGACGCCAGCTTGGCTGCTCGAAGCCGGAGCGCTCCTCATCCGGACACAGACGGAACTGGTGTTGAAGAGCCGGTGGGTCGAACCCCGGAAGTTAGTCGATGCAGGATTCACCTTCACATATCCAGCTCTGGCCGGTGCACTCAACGCGATCGCAAGGGGCAAGTGATGAGTCTGACCGCCCCTTCGGAAGTCTGGACCTACGGGCCAAAGGATCGAGTGGTTTTGGGCTGGAAGGCCCTGGTGATAGGCATCTTGATCTCACACCTGGTGTTCGGCATCCTCTTTGCCCTATCAAACCCAGCATGGGGCGTCGTTTTGTTCGTCTTCAGTGCCCCACCAGCTTGGGCAATCGGTGCCGCGGTGGGCTCACTCTTGGGCTTGGCGCTGCGACGCATCCGAAACCAATGGATTCACGTCGCAGCATTCTTCACGACCGCGGCACTAATGTGTGTCCCCTTCGGAGGTTTTTGGAGTCCAACAGCATGGGCCTTTCCGTTGAGCATTGCCGTCGCAGCCGGAATCGCGCGCCTCTCCATTTGGAAAATCGTCCGCATAAACGACACACCTTCTCTCACATAATTACCGCCTCCCCAGAACGTTCTCTCACATCCCGACGCCTTCCGGGCAACGTTCTCTCACATCCCGCAGCGCGCGAGGGATCATCGGCGCCGTGATCTTGTGCCTAGGTAGCGGCGAACCCTTTTCGCGTATTCCGCATAGGGTCGCCCAAAGACCTCCAACAGCGCAGCCTCTTCGCGCAGTACACCCCTGTGGTCCACGAGCATTCCGATCGGCAAAGTCACGAGCACCCATGATGAACCGGCGAGTGTCCCCACGCCCAAATGGATGAGCCACCACCCCACGTACATAGGATGGCGGGTCACTGCATAAGGGCCGCTTGTTACGAGCTCCCCAGGCCTCTCCAAATCGAAAGTGCCCGTCGAGCGGCGGTCTCGTTCAGCCAAGGCCCAGGCATTCAGCCCACCGCCAATCGCCAGCAGACCAGAACCCACCATCCTGTGAAGCGCGTCGGACCCCGGCAACGACCAAGGGCTAGCCCTTCCGAGAAGGACCATCATGGTCACTCCGGTCACTTGGCCCGGAGGAAGGGGCAGGTTGCCGAATATCCTCCTCAACGTCAGCCGAGGGCCCGGGGATGGCTGAGGAAAAGTCGCCATGTCTGAACAGTAACCCCGCGATCCGCTCTTGTCCGCAGCAGGGAAACAGGACGTGACAGAGCATCCGCCGAAAGCGGTCAGGATGTGAGAGAGCGTCCGCCGAAAGCGGTCACAGGATGTGAGAGGCATCCGGAGGGACCACAGCGCAACGGTGGGATCAAAACAATGCCGCACACCGCCGTCGTGCGTCAGGGCGTTCAGGGCGTTGAGGGCGTTCAGGGCGTTTAGGGCCTCGAAACCTAAGGAAGTGTTAGGAAATCGCCTCGGGCGTTGGCTGTGCCGTGCATCACCAATAGTTTGGATTATGTCCTCTTCACCCATGGAGGACCTTTCTTAGTCGACGAAGAGCCATGCGCAAGGACGCCATGAGCAAGAGCTTCATGGACAGAACGAACTCATGCAAGACACGGCTGCCATCGCAGGCGCCGTCCAGGAAGGTTCATTGATGAGCACCCAACAAGTTGCGCCCCTCAGCGAGGCCGCACAGACACGCAAGGCCGTGAGCAACATCCTCAAAGGCTCCGCGGGCAACCTCGTGGAGTGGTTCGATCTCTACGTCTATACGGTTTTCGCGGCATATTTCCAGTCGCACTTCTTCAACTCCTCGGACGATCTGCAGGCTGGCCTCGAAGCTATGGCCGTCTTCTCGACGTCGTTCCTCATGCGTCCAATCGGCAGCTGGTTCTTCGGCCGATACGCCGACCGGAAGGGCCGCAAGGCCGCGCTGACCCTCAGTGTGACTATGATGTCGGCCGGTTCGTTTGCCATCGCGATCCTGCCAACCCAGGATGTGATTGGGCTCTGGGCACTGATCCTGCTGGTCTTCATCCGGGTGGTGCAGGGCTTCTCGGTCGGCGGCGAATACGGCACCAGCGCCACCTACATGTCCGAGGCTGCGACCGCCAAGCGCCGCGGTTTCTTCTCCAGCTTCCAGTACGTAACACTCATTGGCGGGCAGATGCTGGCCCTCTTGGTGCTCGTGATCCTGCAGAATACCATGAGCAAGGAAGATCTGACGGCGTGGGGCTGGCGAATTCCTTTCGCGATTGGTGGCGTAGCTGCGTTGGTTGTCCTCTGGCTTCGCCGTTCCATGGAAGAAACGCTTTCCGCCGATCAGCTCCGCGCCGCCCATGTGAAGGTTGAAGGCGAGGCACAGCCCGGGACCATGAAGCTGCTGTTCACCAAGCACTGGAGGCCGCTGCTCATCTGCATTGGCATCACGCTCGGTGGCACGGTGGCGTTCTACACGTACACCAATTTCATCCTGAAGTTCATGAACGATACGTCCGGCATCGCCAAGACCGATACTTCCATCATCAATTTCTGGGCTTTGTTCATCTTCATGCTGCTCCAGCCTGTCTATGGCCTGATTTCCGACAAAATTGGTCGCAAACCGCTGCTCATCTGGTTCGGGGTCACGGGCGTACTGTTCACCTGGCCGTTGCTCTCCACGCTGTCCGGAACCAAGGATCCGTTCACGGCATTCCTGCTCATGCTCGGTGGCCTGCTCATGGTGGGCGGCTACACCTCGATCAATGCGCTGGTGAAGGCTGAGCTGTTCCCGGCCTCGATCCGCGCCCTGGGTGTCGGCTTGGGGTATGCGATCGCGAACTCGCTGTTCGGTGGCACGGTCCCGCTGATTGGCGCCGCTCTGCAGAAGGCCGGGCAGGTGGACATGTTCTTCACATACGTGACTGCCGCGATCTTCATCTCGCTGCTGGTGTACATCTTCGCGCTGAAGAACAAGAAGGCCACGCACTTGGACGCCGAGCAGGGAAGCGCGTTCGCCGCGAAGGGCTCTGATTCGAGCGACGCCGACGAGGACAAGAAGGACCTCGCTAACGCTTGAACCGGATAGTTTGTGAGGCCCGTTATGCGCTCTTTGGTCACTCCGAGGGGCGCAGAGCGGGCCTCGCAACGTTAATCCGGCCCGGGATGTGAGAGAACGTGCCGCCAAAAGACGCACGACCTGAGAGAACGTTGCGCCAAAAGGCGCACGACGTGAGAGAACGTCCGACGGCGGATCGGGAACCGAGGGCGCGGGGCGCTGGAAGGCGGATCCGGCAGGAAGGGAGTAATCTCCAAAAAGGACCATGGGCCTCCAATCGTCCAGCCATCGGGCCCAAACCAACCCACCAACCCACAAGCGGCAAAGGATCACACAGTGCACGTGCTCATCGTCGAGGATGACGACGCCATGGCGTCCGCTTTGAGCGCTGCCGTTGCATCCGCCGGCCACAAAGCCACCAGGGTGTCCCGCGGCGAGGACGCACTCCTGGGGCATCGGCACCACGAAGTGATCCTGCTCGATCTCGGTTTGCCGGACTTGGACGGCCTGGACGTCCTACGGAAACTGCGACAGGTCACGCAAGTCCCCATTCTGATCCTCACGGCGCGCGACGACGAACGAAGCGTGGTCCTGGGCCTTCGCTCCGGAGCGGATGACTATCTGGTTAAGCCCGTGAAGCTCGTTGAATTGCTGGCAAGGATCGAAGCAGTGACGCGCCGTACCAACCGTGCCGGGGAGACGGCACCCCACAGCATTGTGGTGGGAGACGTCAGTGTGGACCTGGACCGGAGGATGGCATCTGTTGGCGAAAGGGAGCTCTCCCTGACCGCAACAGAGTTCGAACTCCTCAGCCTCCTGGCAAGGAATGCGGGATCAGTAGTGACAAGGGAACAGATCCTCGATGCCCTCTGGGGTGATGCTTTCCTCGCACATTCCCGGTCCCTCGATGTGCACCTCACCGGCCTCCGGTCCAAGCTCCAACTACCTGGCTTCATCATCAACGTCCGCGGGGTCGGTTACCGCGTCGAGCAGCCGTGAAAATCCGTGTCCTGGCCATCCTGAGCGTGATCGCAGTGCTCATAGTGGTCACCGTGTCCAGCGTGATCCTGACGTCGGCCAGCAGGGAGCTCACGCAGGAACTCCAGATCAATCGCGTCACGTCATTGAACCGCTTCGCCCAGCTCGCAAACGACGCTTCCTTGGACAACGACACCACCCAGCTGCAACGCGAAATGGACCGCTATTCCGAGCTCTACGGTGAGGGGATCCTGATCCGTCTGCAGCAGCAGACAGTGCGCTCAGGCGGGCTCAACGAGGACCGGGTCGAAGTCCGTGAGGCACTGAGCCGCGCCAGCCTGAACCTCAGCGACACCACGCTCAGCCCGCTCAGGCCCTTCGGATCCGGGACAGAGGTTATCTCAAGGTCCTTCGGCACAGCCAGCCAGGTGCTTGGTGAGGCTGTCCTTGAAGTGAACCCGGAAGCGGCCCGGCAGAAACTGCGGGAGCGGTGGCTCGTCGTCGGGCTTGCCGCAGTGGCGCTCGGGGCGCTCCTCCTGTTGGCAGCGGCCCGCCTCACCGGCTGGGTCCTGCGGCCGGTCCATCGCCTGAGCAACGCTGTCCACGAACTTGAAACGACCGGCAAAACGAGCCATCTTCCCGACGCCGGTCCGCCCGAGCTGCGGGAGCTGAGCCGTTCGTTCACCGCGATGGCCAACACTGTCACCGAGAGCATCGATTCGCAGCGCCAACTGATCGCCGACACATCGCACGAACTACGGAACCCGGTGGGCGCCTTGCGGCTCCGGATCGATCTGCTGCAGCTGGCGCTGAAGTCCGAGCCCGAGAAAGCCGCCGCGGCCGGGGTAGTGGCTGAACTTGAGCGCGTGGAGGCAATTCTCGACGGCGTGCTGAAGCTGGCGACGGCGGAACACCGCGCCTTCGAGGGTTCGGCGCGCGTGCAGCAGGAAGCTGAGCACAAACACCACACCGTCATCGATCCCTTCCCCATCCTGCAAGGAGAGGTGGAGCGGGCGATGCCAGCTGCCGAGCGCGCTAATTCGACGATCACGCTGGCGCAGCCGGAGCAACCGCTCCACCTCGCCTGCAATCCGGACGAGCTGGCACATATGGTGGGTGAGCTTCTGGCCAACGCCATCAAGTACGCTCCCGCCGCCCGGATCACAGTGGCAATGAAACGGACGGGACGAGGGGTCGCCGTCGAGATTTCCGATGACGGTCCCGGGCTTTCCGCCGAGCAGCGCACCGCGTCCACAACGCGGTTCTGGCGGGCGCCGCAGCACAGCAGGATCGCAGGGAACGGCCTGGGCATGACGATCGTGGACCGTTTGGCGCATGCGAACGATGCTGAGCTTGTGCTTGAGGGAAGAGAACCGCACGGGTTGACGGCCCGTCTTGAATTTCAGCAAGCGCCCGGAGGCCGGGATGAATAGCAGGATCGTGTCAAGGCGGGCTCTACTCAGAACCGGACTGTCAGCTGGTTTGGCTGGGCTACTGCTGCCGGCTTGGACCGCTTGCACGCCTGAGGAGAAGCCGCAAAAGCTAACGGTCGCCGGCGGTGAACCAGGTGGCTTTTACCTGGAGTTCGCAACGTTGTTCGCGGAGTTGCTCCAACGCGAGGGTGTAGCCGAAACCGCCATGCCGCTGACCACCGGCGGAAGCCTGGAGAACATCCGGCGGGTGTTGTCCGGCGAGGCGACGTTCGCCGTCGCCCTCGCGGACGCAGCCGCCCAGGCTGCAGCCGCCCGGCAGTCTGGCGGGAATCTTGTGGCGCTGGGAAAGGTGTACCAAAACTACGTTCACTGCATCGTGCGCGAGGACAGCACTCTCCGGTCCTTCGCCGACCTGGCTGGCAAGACCGCCGGTGTTGGCGAAGTAGGCTCGGGGACGTCGCTGACCGTTCCGCGCATCATCTCTGCAGCTCCTGCAGACATGGGCCTCAGGCAGGTGAATCTCGGCCTGAACCAAGGGTTGGCCGCCTTGCGGGACGGGTCCATTGATGCCCTGTTCTGGTCCGGCGGCGTGCCAACCGCTGCCATCGCATCAACCGCCAATGATATTGGCCTTCGGCTGATCGACCTCTCCGAGCACATCAAGGCCATGCGCGAACAATTCGGCGTTTTCTATGACCGCGTCCTGATCCCCGCGAAGAGCTACGGGGACGCCGCAGCCACGTGGACCGTGGGCGTGGCCAACCTGCTCCTTTGCCGCAGCGACCTCGCTGACCACCTGGTTTCGGAGTCCGTGAAACTCCTTGTGGAACGAGCTCAGGACCTGGTCCCGAAGACGAGCACCGGAGTGCAATTCCTCAGCCCTGAGACGCTCATCAACACCGCAGGCGTGCCCCTTCACCCAGCCGCCGAGGCAGCCTACCGCCGCTTGCACGGCTAAGGGCTACGTGCGCCGCCGCCCTAACGGCGCGGGCAAAATCGGCTAGCCGGGCCGAAATCGGCTCCCCGACGGGCAGCTGGCAAGATGGAAGACATGACTTCAGCCGTTGCCCCTGCCATTGCACTGACCATCGCCGGCTCCGAAGCGACCGGCGGCGCTGGCGCGCAGGCCGACCTCAAGACCTTCCAGGAACTGGGAGTTTTCGGCATCGCGAACCTCACGTGCATCGTTTCCTTCAACCCTCAGGACAGCTGGAACCACCGCTTTGTTCCGGTTGACCAGCAAGTCATCGCGGACCAACTGGAAGCCACGACGGCGGCCTACGGTCCCGCTTCCGGCGCACCCTCGGTTTTGGACACCGTGAAGATCGGCATGCTCGGAAGTCCGGTAACCATCAGCACGGTGGAGAAGGCGTTGGCCGATGGCTCTTTCGCGAACGTGGTCCTTGATCCGGTCCTGATCTGCAAAGGACAGGAGCCGGGCCACGCCTTGGACACCGACCACGCATTGAAAGCGCAGATCCTGCCTCTGGCTACCTTCGTAACCCCAAACCACTTCGAGGCAGAATCCCTGTCCGGATTGACCATCACGGACGAAGAATCGTTGAAAGCCGCTGCCATTCGCATCCACGAGATCAGCGGCGCAGCAGTCCTCGCCAAAGGTGGGGTGAGGCTGGAAGGCCCTGACGCCGTCGACGTTTACTACGACGGCGAAACGCTGGAAGTCCTGCGCAGTCCCAAGGTTGGCGACGTGGCTGTGTCGGGTGCCGGTTGCTCCCTGGCTGCGGCCGTGACCGCTGAATTGGCCAAGGGCGCTACTCCGCTGGAAGCTGCACGCACCGCCAAGGCGTTCGTAACAGCCGGCATCCAGAACCGCGTGTCCTCAGGTGCTCCGTTCGATGCCCTGTGGCAGGGCGGGTCCCGCTAGCGTGAGACCTTGCCCATCAGTGAGGCGACCGGGCGCAGGAACAGCGGGCGGGCCAGGAACCAGGCGGCCGCCGTAAAGACGATTGAGGCGGCGAAAATGCCGAAGCCCCACCAGCTGTAATCGTTGTTCGAGGCGTACATGTGGTTCAGGTTGTTCAGCGCACCGGTGGCCAGGACCAACGTGACGTGGACGATCACGAACGCCACAAAGTAGATCATCACCGGGAAGTGGACTTGGCGGGCGAGTTCGATCGGGTAGAACTTGTTGATTGCCGCCTTTTTCGGCCACGCACCGGACATCCGAAGGCCGGTGATGATGGCCAGCGGGGCGGCGATGAAGACGGTGGCAAAGTACGTCAGGAGCTGAAGGCTGTTGTAGTTGTTCCAGCCGTTCTCAATGGGCCAGTTCAAGGAGGCATACTGCAGCGCTGCGGACAGGGCGTTGGGGAAGACGTCCCAGTTGGTGGGGATGATCCGCAGCCATTGGCCGGTCGCGAACAGCAGGACGATGAAAATGATGCCGTTCAACACCCACAAGGCATCCAGCGTGAGATGGAACCAGAGATCCAGGCTGATCTTGGCCGGCGCGTTCTTGGTCTTGATGAAGCCTTTGTTGTTCCGGGTCCAGTAAGCCGGCGGCCTTGTGGTGGTCCGTACCTGCCAGCCAGAGCGGATGATCAGGACCAGGAAGAACATGTTGAGGAAGTGCTGCCAACCGAGCCAGGCCGGGAAGCCCGTGGGGGTGCCTTCGGGGATCGCTGAGTGTCCGGGGTAGTCCACCAGGAACTGCTGCACGGGTTGCAGCGTCCGGAGCCACTGCGCGATGAGCACCAGGACCAGCGCCACCACCAAAGCTATGGCGGTAACGACGACGGGCTTGAACCACCTGTTCGACGTGATCCCGGACGACTTGCTTGAAACGGACATCAGGCCGCGTTCCTCTCTGGCTTTGTTTGGCGTGCGACCAGTTGGCGCTCTCTCATAGCGATTCAACCAGTTGCAGCGCGACGGTAAAAACGGCACCCGGGTTTCGGGGCGTTTGACGTCAAAAATCGCAGCATTCGGATACATACTGCAACACATATTTCTAGAACGAGCTTCTAAGATTCTTTCCTTTAGTTGATTGATGGTCAAGGGGTTTGATTGCTTCTGGTTTCGGACTTGGTGAAGGTACGATTCCAGAAAGAAGCCCGACGACACTCCGGCAAACTGCATGTCGCGGCGAAGGGAGCATCCTTGGTTCGGAAAACCTCCAACGCGGCAGTCCATGCCGGCTCGTGGCAATGGACGCGGACAGCCGCCACCCGAAGAAACCTCCTGGATGCGGCCAGGGAAGTTTTTTGTGAGCACGGCTTCACCGATGCCAACATTTCGGACGTCGTGGCCCGTTCCGGGTCAAGCGTCGGCAGCCTGTATCACCACTTCGGGGGCAAGACCGAACTCTTCCTGGCCCTGTGGGATGACTACCAAAACGAACATGAAAGGCTCGTCGCCGCTGCTGTAGCCAAGGCCCGCAAGTCAGGCGAGAACGATCCGTTGGCACTGTTCAACGTCGGCAGCCGCAGCTATTTCGATTACACCTGGACGCACCGCGCATTGGAGCGGGTGTTCATCGAGGGAGACACTCCCCCGGGGTTCGAGGTACTGCGACGGGAACGTGGACGCGAGTGGGTCCGCCAAAACTCCGTGCTGCTGGGAGCCAGCGATGACACTCTGGGAAAGCTCACGGTCGCGGTCATCACGGACATCATCACTCTGGCCGGACACGAGGTCGCCTTGAGTTCATCCAAGCGACAGGCGGACGACGTTGTTGAGGCTGCGGCAGTGCTGGTGGCGCGGCTGGTTCCATAGCCATCGCTCTCTCACATCCGGGCGCGTTCCGGCCGACCTTCTCTCACATCCTGATGCCTTCTTCCGGACGCTCTCTCACATCACTCTTCAGCGGGGATCAGCAACCCAACCTGTGAACAATGGCAGGCCGGTTTCAACGTGCACTATCTCGTAGTGGAACGGGTGGTCGAGGGTGATCTCGCGTTCGGGGATCAAGGCGCTTGAGGCGTCGGCATTGATCTGGGTCACCGCGGCAGCGATAGTGCCCTTCTCGGCAACCGTGATGTTGGCTGCCTGCGCGGCCTGGGTCAGGAACATCCCATGTTGAATCGAATCGAAGTCGGAGTCGGTGGCGAGCATCTCCTTCAAGCCCAACGACTCGAAGACCTTCCGAAGATCGAAGGCGGTCTTATGGTCCCACTTCGGCAGGGTTATCTGAACCATTTCATGGTCCCCACCGGTCAGCTGGAGGTCCGCCTGACTGAGCACCTCAGCCGGGACCGCCGCCGGAACCGCGGAACCCGACGGACCGCCGTCGGGCAGTACCAATCGCATCACGAAACCTTCGGCGTAGGGCAGGTCAACTGCCTTCCAGCCCGCCCCTTCGGCGTAGGCCATGCTGGTGGCAGCGTGCATGGTGGGCACGGAAATCTCTTCCCCGCCGGCTTTGGTGAAGGGCCGCTCGGTGGTGTCGTTGGCGTCGAAGGGTGTTTGCCAGGCTGCGGCAAAGTAAAGAGAGTTGAGCAGGCTCAGCGTGTTGTCGGGGTCATATTTTGCCGGCGCTTCCTTGATCCTGCCACCCGTGTTCTTGCTCACCCATTGATCGATGGCGGGTTTGGTCACGGCCTCGTCCTGGAAGGAGACCGGGTAGACGCCCGTGCCGTAGTGCTTGGCGAGGGTGGCCAGGAAATTCTCGCCGGTGGGCACGCCTTTGTCCACGAACATCCCGTTGGCTGAGTGCAATACGGGTTTGCGCGGCGGGTTCTCTTCGTCCACCGAGCCGGGATCGCCGTCGTACTTCTCCAGGGACGCGAGCAACGCGTTCATCGCTTCGTCGCGATCTGCGGTGGGCAGCCCAAGGACGTTGTCCATTTCCGCCGCTGTAGCCCCGGAAGCACCGGCCCGCAGCATGCCTAGCGCGATCAGCAGGCTGGCGGGCGAGGACACCACGTTGCCATCCGTGGCGTCACCACCATCGGCAAGTAGGGCGGCGCCGAGCTTTCGCGCGGACGCACGGAGCGCCTCAAGTTGGGCTGGATAGTCTGCCGTTTGGACAGTAACGCGAGTGACGCCGTCGGCCTTAAGAAGCCCGACGTCGGCAGGCTGTGGTGCGCAGGCCGTTACCGTTGCGGAGCCAATCGCCAGAGCAGCTGCCGCCACTACCGCTGCCGCTTTCCGGACTCGAATCATGTGCATCCCCTTTGCCCGCGAGTGTCGTACTCACATCGTGCTCCATTCGGCAGCAGAACTCACGGGAAGGGAGAGAAGGATTGCCGAATGTTGTCAGGAAGTGATAGAGCATCGGTGAAAAGCGGGCAGGACGTGAGAGAGCATCAGCGCTCGGAGTGGGCCGCCAGGAAGCTGTACACCTCGGTCTCGTCCACGCCGGGGAACGCGCCCGGAGGCATCGCTGCGAGCAGGTGCGAATGAGCCCGCGCCGACGGCCAGGCGTTGCCGGACCACTCCTTCGCGAGTGAGGCAGGTGGCCGCTTGCAGCAGTTCGGGTCAGGGCAGGTCGAAGTGGCACGGGCCGTCGTCTCGCGCCCACGGAACCATTTCACATGCTGGTACGGCACGCCAATACTCAAAGAGAATTCACCAGCAGCCGAGCGCTCGGTTCGGGCCGTGCACCAATAAGTACCGGAGGGCGTGTCCGTGTATTGGCTGTACGCGCTGAACTTGTCCGGCACGTCGAACACTGCCCGCGACGTCCAGGCCTTGCACGACGGCTGCCCCTCGATGGCGCCCGTGTGATCCTGCGGAAAGGTCACGCCGTCGTTCTCGTAGGCCTTGTAAATGATGCCGGACTGGTGCGTCTTCTGGAAGTGCGTGGTGATGCCCAGGTGTTTGGTGGCCAGGTTGGTGAAGCGGTGGGCGGCGGTCTCGTAGGACACAGCGAAAGCATCGCGGATGTCCTCCACAGCGATTTCCTTCGCTGCCTTGGCTTTTTGGAGGAATTCAACGGTGGCATGCTCGGGCAACAGCAGAGCCGCGGCGAAGTAGTTGGTGGCCACTCGCTGTGCCAGAAAATCGCCGTAGTTCCGCGGAGTTTCATGCCCCAGGACATAATGGCCAAGCGCCTGCAGCAGCACCGAACGCGGATCGTGATCCTGGCGCTGGTTCTGCGTTAGGTAAATTCTGCGGTTCTTCAAATCCGTCACGGACCGGGTGGAATGGGGCAAATCGCCCACGTGGTGCAACGAAAATCCGAGGTTCTCCGCGATGTCCGCAATGACATGCTGGCTGAGCGGCCCAGTGGTGTAGCCCACCCCTTTGAGGACCTTCTGTGCCTCGGCCTCATACTCCGGGAAATAGTTACCGCGCTCGCGCATCATGGCACGCAACTCGCCGTTCGCGCGGCGGGCTTCTTCCGGCGTCGCGACCTGCTCGTTAAGTTTGCGTTCGAGCTCCTGAAGCAGCCCCACTTGCGACTCCAGCACATCCAGCGGAAGCCGCGAGCTGATGCGGATTTTCGGCAGGTTCAGGGACTCGTACAGGGGTCCGCGTTGGTATCGTTCCAGCTCGATTTCCAGGGCCGCGCGGCGGCTGGGCGGCTCGGCCCCCAACAGCTGATCGATGCTCACGTTGAGGGCCGCGGCGAGCTGCTGAAGGAGCCCCAATTTGGGTTCGCGTTTACCGTTTTCGATCAGGCTCAACTGGCTTGGCGCGGTCCCGACGGCGGCACTCAAGTCGTCCAGCGTCAGGCCGGCTTGCTTGCGCAGATGGCGCACGCGGCGGCCGAGGCTAATGACGTCCAGTTCGGGGGACGTCGTGGACGACGACGGCGGCGCGACTTCGCGATTCCAGCTCACAGGGGACATTTCTTGAGAATACGCGAAGAAGTGCATTTCTTTCCATAGTTCTCCTCTAGAAAGCCTGTTGTAAGTGCAGAAAAGTAGGTCTTACGAAAAAGAAATACAGACCCCGGGTGAGCCGGCCGATGCAGCAAAGGCGCAGCGGAGGCCGGCCCGGGGAGCCCCGCTTGGATATTAGGAGAATGCAATGACCGCATCATTTGAACCAGCAGAATCGGCACAGACTGCAGAGCAGCAGGCAGCAGCGCTGGAACTTGAATGGTCCGCCAACCCGCGTTGGGAAGGCGTCACCCGTGATTACTCGGCCACCGACGTCGTCCGCCTCCGTGGTCGCGTCTCCGAAGAGCACACCCTGGCCCGTCGCGGTTCGGAAAAGCTCTGGAAGCAGCTCACCGAGGAAGCTCCCACGGGTGGCTACACCAACGCTTTGGGTGCCTTGACCGGCAACCAGGCCGTTCAGCAGGTCAAGGCCGGCCTCCGGGCTATCTACCTGTCGGGCTGGCAGGTCGCCGCTGATGCGAACCTTTCGGGCCAGACCTACCCGGACCAGTCCCTGTACCCGGCCAACTCGGTACCCCAGGTTGTCCGCCGCATCAACAACGCCCTGCTCCGCGCAGACCAGATCGAATACGCCGAGGGCGTCAAGACCGTTGAAGACTGGCTCGTCCCGATCGTCGCCGACGCCGAAGCCGGCTTCGGTGGCCCGCTCAACGCCTACGAACTCATGAAGTCCATGATCACCGCAGGCGCCTCGGGCGTTCACTGGGAAGACCAGCTGGCCTCGGAAAAGAAGTGCGGCCACCTTGGCGGCAAGGTCCTGATTCCCACCCAGCAGCACATCCGGACCCTCAACGCAGCCCGCCTCGCGGCCGACGTCGCCGGCACTCCGACCGTCGTCATCGCCCGAACCGACGCCGAAGCCGCCACGCTGATCACCTCCGACGTCGACGAGCGGGACCAGGAGTTCATCACTGGTGAACGTACGGCAGAGGGCTTCTACAAGGTCCGCAACGGCATCGAACCCTGCATCGCCCGCGCCAAGGCCTACGCGCCGTACTCCGACCTCATCTGGATGGAGACGGGCACCCCGGACCTGGAACTGGCACGCAAGTTCGCCGAATCGGTCAAGGCCGAGTTCCCGGACCAGATGCTCTCCTACAACTGCTCCCCGTCCTTCAACTGGCGCAAGCACCTGGACGACACCACCATCGCCAAGTTCCAGCGCGAACTCGGTGCCATGGGCTTCACGTTCCAGTTCATCACCCTGGCCGGCTTCCACGCCCTGAACTACTCGATGTTCGACCTCGCCCACGGCTACGCCCGTGAAGGCATGAGCGCCTACGTCGAACTCCAGGAAAAGGAATTCGCCTCCGAGTCCCGCGGCTACACCGCCACCAAGCACCAACGCGAAGTCGGCACCGGCTACTTCGACGACATCGCTACAGCGCTCAACCCGAACGCATCCACCCTCGCCCTCGTGGGATCCACCGAAGAGGGCCAGTTCCACTAACCAACACGCCCAGGTGAGCTGTTCGCTTCGCTCACCACAGGGCACGACGGCGGCACTCACCGCCATCGGCCGGGAAGGGGAATCCGGAAGCGTGCGTAAAAGGGGCCCTGTCCCGGACGTCGGCCGAGCCCCGCGAGGCCATGCGGCCGGGACGGGGAATAGCACGCGGAGGATTTCTCTTCCCGGCCCCACCAACCCAGGCAAGTGCCGCCGTCGAACCTTTTCTTAGGAGTTTTGAAATGAACAGCTTCACTGACAACTTCACTATTAATGGCATCACGATCACCGCTCAGCCCATTTGCCGGCAGAACGAGGTCCTCACGCCGGACGCCCTTGAGTTCATCGGCAAGTTGCACCGGGCTACGGCTGATCGTCGTCAGGAGCTGATGCAGGCACGGCACGCCCGCCGGAACCAGATTTCCAGCGGCCAGGATCCGCGGTTCTTGCCGCAGACCGAGGGCATCCGCAACGATCCTTCCTGGCGCGTTGCTCCGCCGGCTCCGGGTTTGGAGGACCGTCGCGTGGAAATCACGGGCCCCGTGGATAAGAAGATGACCATCAACGCCCTGAACTCTGGTGCGAAGGTCTGGCTGGCTGACATGGAGGATTCCTCGACGCCGACGTGGCGCAACGTCATCCAAGGCCAGCTCAACTTGACCGATGCTTTGGAACGTCGCATTGATTTCACGTCCCCGGAGGGCAAGGAGTACAAGCTCAAGGCTGCCGAGGACCTGCCCACCATCGTGGTCCGTCCGCGTGGCTGGCACCTTCCCGAGAAGCACATGCTGATCGACGGAAAGCCGATCGCCGGTGGCATCGTGGACTTCGGGCTGTTCTTCTTCCACAACGCCCGCCGCCTGCTGGCCCAAGGCAAGGGCCCATACTTCTACCTGCCTAAGATCGAGAACCACCTCGAAGCTCGCCTGTGGAACGACATCTTCGTCCTGGCGCAGGATCTGCTCGGCATTCCGCAGGGCACCATCCGCGCCACGGTGCTGATCGAAACCATCACGGCCGCGTTTGAGATGGAGGAGATCCTGTACGAACTCCGCGATCACGCCTCGGGCCTGAATGCCGGTCGCTGGGACTACATCTTCTCCCTGATCAAGAACTTCCGTACCCGCGGACCGCGCTTCGTACTCCCGGACCGCGGCCAGGTGACCATGACGCAGCCGTTCATGCGCGCTTACACCGAGCAGTTGGTCCGGGCCTGCCACCGCCGCGGGGCCATGGCGATCGGTGGGATGGCTGCCGCTGTTCCCAACCGCAAGGACGAAGCCGCCAACCAGGCATCGTTCGAGAAGGTCCGTGCGGACAAAACCCGTGAAGCCAACGACGGCTTCGACGGTTCATGGGTGGCCCACCCGGACCTCGTGCCGGTCTGCCGCGAAGTCTTCGATTCAGTTCTCGGAGACCGTCCCAACCAGCTGGACCGCTCCCGCGAGGACGTCACCCCCGATGACCGCGCCCTGATCGACATCGCCAGCACCGAGGGAACCATCACTGAGGCCGGCGTCCGCCTGAACATCGAGGTAGGCATCCGCTACATCGAGTCCTGGCTCCGCGGCAACGGAGCCGTGGCCATCCACAACCTCATGGAAGACGCCGCCACCGCCGAGATCTCCCGTTCCCAGCTCTGGCAGTGGATCCACTCCCACGCCATCACCGATCACGGCGACATCATCAGCCGCGAATGGGTTCAGGACATGCTGGACGAGGAATTCGCCCGGCTGGAACGCTTCGACGGAGACCGCTTCGCTGACGCCCGCGCCATCTTCGAAGAAGTCACCCTGGCCGAGGAATTCCCCACCTTCCTGACCATCCCGGCCTACGCCCGCTTCCTCACCGAGGCCCGAGAAGAGGCCACGGCGGAGGAACTCGTCGCCGCCTAGTGCATTTACCTGAAAAGGTAGCGACAAACCAAGCCCCGACGCTGGGCTGCCTGCACTCTTCGCAACAAGTGACCCCGATGGTCGGGGAGGCAGCCCAGCAGCGGGGCTTCTCCATGCCACCTGCGGTCAGCTCACTCCATTTCGATGGTTGGCTGCGCACCATGCCGTGCGCACGGCACGTCTCGCAGCGCACCCCCGAAAGGGCCAGCGAACGGAGACCGGCCCGCCCATTCGATGGCATGCTGCGCGCTAGACGATTCCTACCGTCTAATGCGCAGCCAACCCCCGAATCGGGCACGCGAACCCGACACACCCCGACGGCGGCACGCAGCTACCGCTGCGAACTCGCTCCGTTTCGATGGTTGGCTGCACAACATGCCGTGCGCACGGCACGTTCGGCAGCGCACCCCCGAAACGGGCAGCGAACGGAGACCGGCCCGCCCATTCGATGGCTTGCTGCGCGCTAGACGATTCCTACCGTCTAATACGCAGCCAGCCCCGAAACGGGCAAGCGCACCGGACACAGCCCGACGGCGGCACCCAGCTACCGCTGCCAACTCGCTCCGTTTCGATGGTTAGCTGCACACCATGCCGTGCGCACGGCACGTCTCGCAGCGTACCCCCGAATCGGGCAGCGAACCCGACACACCCCGACGGCGGCCCGCACCTACCGCTGCCGGGCCACCCAGCGCACGGACAACGTAACGCACACACAGAACGCGAGCACCGAACCCAGGAGCACCAGCAGCGGCACGGTCCAGCCGCTGGACACACCATGGACGTAGCCGATGACCGTTGGCGCCAAGGCTGCAACCAAGTAGCCCACACCCTGCACAACTGCGGACATCTTCCCCGCGGCCGCTTGGGAGTGCGCGAACTTGATGATGGCGATGAACACGACCGTGATGCCGCCACCCTGCGCAACGCCGCCCATCGAGGACCACATCCACCACAAATCAGGTGCCAGCAGCAAGCCCACGGGAACCGTTAGCCATAACGCACTCAAGGTGACGGCAACCGTCGTCGTACTGGCAAAGCGCGCCAACAGAGGTACGCCCAATCCGCCTACGATCGCGAAAATCTGGAACAGTGATGATCCGGCGCCAGCCTCGGCGGTGCCCATGGCGAGCTCGTCGGACAGGAAGCTCGGCAACCACGCGGTTATGCCGTAATAGGAGAACGCCTGGCCCGCGAAGCCAATCGTCAGGCCGACAGTCAGCCAGCCCACTCCCGTAACCGCAGCGGATGCAGAGCGGTCGGGCGCAGGAACCGCAGCCGGAACCAGCGCGCGCCGGAATCCTACAGTCGGTACCCAGAACAGGATGGCTGCCAACGCCAGAAGAGCACTCGCGGCCAAGGAAAGCCGCCAGCCCAACCATTCAGCGAGCGGCGCAGTGGCCACGGATGTAAGGAACGATCCGATATTCAAGGCGGCCGTATAGACGCCCATCGCGGTGGCTTGGCGCCGTGGGGCGAAGTCCCTGCGAATGATGAGCGGCACGGCGATATTGCCGATCGTAATAGCCACGCCAATGATGACGGTCCCCACCATCACCGGCACGCCGTCGCCGCTGGACCGGATCACGACGCCGGCCAGTACGCCAAGCAGCGTAAGCATCACCGCGAATTCGGCACCGAGGCGCCGGCCCGCCAAGGAGGCCAACGGCGAGGCCAGCGAAAAACAGAGCACAGGGATGCCGGTCAACAGGCCGAGTTCAACAGGTGAGAATCCCAGGTCGGCCTGCAGCGAACCCACCACGGGGGCAACCGCCACAAAGGGCCCACGCATGTTGAGCGCGATCAGGCCAATGCAGGCCAGGATCAACCATCCCCGGGGAACCTTGGCGAGGAACTGGCTCATGGGGTGCGCTGGAAGGTGGCGGGAAACGTTTTCATCACCTTCATTGCTATCACGCCATCACCGGCCATCCCGTCACAAAAGGCGTCTATCCCGCTGCTTGGAGCGTGGCTTCAATCACTGCCGGCGAGAGCACGTACTGCGTCACCATCTGACTGGCGCCCAGGATTGCAGCGCGATCACCGGCCATGGAAATACCGATCCGCAGGTGCGTGGTGGCCAACGGGAGCGAACGCCGGTATACAACTTCGCGAATGCCGGCAACGAGGTGTTCGCCGGCCTCTCCCACGCTGCCGCCGATGATGATCATGGACGGATTGAGCAGGTTGACCACGGTGGCCAGCACATCGCCGACGTCCCGCCCCGCCTGCCGCAGCGCCTGGATGGCCTGCAAATTTCCTTCCCCCACCAGACGTAGAACGTCAGCGCCCGTGGCGGCTTCGAGACCTTGGGCCTTGAGTTGACGTGCGACGGCGGGACCTGAGGCGAGCGCTTCGAGGCACCCGTAGTTGCCGCAACGGCAGAGGACGTCGTCGCCACGGGGCACGCGGACGTGGCCGAGGTCCCCGGCAGTGCCATTGGCGCCGCGCTGTAGCTGACCACTGCTGATGATGCCTGCGCCGATGCCAGTGGCCACTTTGATGAACAGGAAATTCTCGTGGTCGGGCCAGTAAGCGGTGCGTTCGCCGAGCGCCATGATGTTGACGTCGTTGTCCACCAGAACTGGAACGGGCAGCGAGCGCTGGACGTAAGGGACGACGTCGAATCCGTCCCAGCCAGGCATGATGGGCGGCTTGACCGGCCGTCCGGTGGCGTGTTCCACGGGGCCGGGCAGTCCGATGCCAATGCCGGCGAGGTCGCCAAGTTCGCGCCCGGCTTCGGTCAGCAGCGCACGTCCGGCGTTGATGACCTGGCCAAGGACGACCTCGGGGCCCTCGGCGACTTCCTGCGTCAGCCTGCGTTCGGCCAGGACGCTTCCACCGAGGTCGGTGACGGCAACAATCACGTGGGTCGCTCCGACGTCGACGGCCAGGACCACGCGGGCGGCGGGGTTGAAGGCAAAGCGGGACGGCGGCCTGCCGCCACTGGATGTGGCCTCCCCGGCAGGCCCTACGAGGCCGGATCCGATCAGGGCGTCGATGCGGGAAGCGACGGTGGAGCGGGCGAGTCCTGTGGTGAGGGCAAGTTCAGCACGAGTCCGGGCTTGGCCGTCCCGGAGGAGCTGGAAGAGGTCCCCGGCACGTGAAAGGTTACCGGCGTCCTGCGCGGGGGCGTCTTTTCCGCCGTGGTGTCCGGGTGCTGAGGTCATGCCATTAGTGAAGCACGATTGCTTATGCGTGTCATGCAGCAGAAGTTTATCGGCCATATTTCAACTTTTGCTTGACGCTCGGCAAAAGTCCCCCTAGGTTGTGAGGAGCAGCACATCAATCCCCTTGAATGCCGGAAATCAACGGCATCAATTTGCCTCCACACACAACGACGAGGAGAGACAGTGTCATATTCGATCCAGCTCTACACGGTCCGAAAGGCCCTTGAAGAGGATCTGGCGGGAACCATCCAGCGCTTGGCCGAGATCGGCTTCACCATGGTTGAGCCATACCGTTTCGTTGCCAAGGCCGAAGAACTCAAGCAGGCATTGACGGAGAACAACCTCACCGCTCCGTCCGGCCACGCTCCTTTGCTCAGCGATGACCAGGACGCAATCTTTGCCGCTGCACAGCAACTTGGCATCGGAACTGTTATTGACCCGCATGTCCCGATCGAGCGCTGGAACACGATCGAAGACATCAAAGCAACCGCGGAACAGCTCAACGCGGCTGCCGCCAAGGGATCCGAATACGGTGTCCGCGTCGGTTATCACAACCACTGGTGGGAAGTTGAGTCCCTCATTGACGGCAAAACGGCAATCGAACACCTGGCCGACCACCTCAACCCCGAGGTCGTCCTGGAATTGGACACGTACTGGGCTGCAGTCGGTGGTCAGAATCCCGCCGAGCTCCTGGCCCGGCTTGGTGACCGCGTCAAGTTCATTCACATCAAGGACGGTCCCGTGACCTCGGACCCGTCGAGCCAGCTCGCCGTTGGTGCCGGTCAGATGCCTATCTGGGACGTCTTGAACGCTGCCGGATCACTTGAAGCAGCGGTCGTGGAACTGGACGACTTCCAAGGCGACATGTTCGACGCCGTGGAAGACAGCTACAACTACCTCAGCGCCGGGAAGGTGTCCGCATGAGCCACGCAGCAGGAGCGGCCTTTGGTTCTCTGATGTCAACCCCCTTAGGTTCAGGTCCCGTGGGCGTGGGCATCATCGGCGCAGGTGTCATCAGCAAGCAGTACCTCGACAACCTCACAAGCTTCCCCGATGTTCGCGTTGTGGCGATCGGTGACTTGTTCGAAGAGGCCGCAGCCACCCGAGCCAACGAGTACGGCATCCCCGTGCACGGTGGCATCGACGCTGTCCTCGGCCACCCCGAGGTGGAGATTGTCATCAACCTGACCATCCCCGCTGCCCACGTGGAAGTTGCCACGCAGGCTGTCAACGCGGGCAAGCATGTCTGGAGCGAAAAGCCCTTCTCCTTGGACCGCGAAAGTGGCTTGGGCCTGCTGAAGGCCGCGGACGCAGCCGGCGTCAGGCTGGGTTGCGCACCGGACACGTTCCTCGGCGCCGGCCTCCAAACTGCCCGCCGCATGATCGAACGCGGTGACATCGGCACTCCCCTGACTGCGCTGACCTTGATGCAGTCCCCGGGTCCGGAGTCCTGGCACCCGAATCCTGCTTTCCTCTTCCAGGACGGCGCCGGCCCTCTGTTCGACATCGGCCCTTACTACCTGACCACGCTCGTGCAGACGTTCGGCAGCATCCGCAAGGTAGGCGCCTTCGGCTCGAAGTCCCGCGAGACACGCGTGATCGGCTCGGGTCCCAAGGCAGGCGAGACATTCGACGTCACAGTCCCTACGCACGTCAGCTCCATCCTGGAGTTCGAGAACGGCGAATCTGCGCAGAGCATCTTCAGCTTCGATTCCCCGCTCAAACGCGCAGGGTTCGTGGAGATCACCGGTTCCGAGGCCACCATCGCATTGCCGGATCCGAACAACTTCGACGGCGACATCAGGATTTGCGCGCTCGGTTCCGATGATTGGACAACCGTCCCGTCAGTCGGCTCAACTGCCAGCCGTGGAGCGGGCGTCCTGGAAATGGCCCGTGCCATCCGTGAAGGCCGTCCGCACCGCGCCCAGGGTGAACTTGCGTTCCACATCCTGGACACCATGGCCTCCATCGCAGAGTCAATCGACAACCGGGCCTTTGTGGATGTGGAAAGTTCTGCAACACAGGTCCCGGCGCTGCCCGAGGACTGGGATCCCACGGCAGCAACGCTTTCAGCCTAGTTTCAGCCAGCACCAGCTCGACGACGAGAAAACCGGAGCATCATGAAGAATCCCCTGAAAGTCCTATCGGCGGTTGCCGCGACGGCAGCCTTGGCACTGGGTCTCAGCGCCTGCGGTGGCGGCGGTGGCAGCCCACAAGCAAGCAGCGACACCATTACCTACTGGGCATCGGACCAAGGCAACAGCCTGGACGACACCGCAGCCAAGCTGAAGCCCACGCTGGATCGTTTTACCGAAAAGACCGGAGTAAAGGTACAGCTGGAAGTCATCAGTTGGACTGACCTCTACAACCGCATTCTTACCGCGGTTACCAGTGGCGACGGTCCCGACGTCCTCAACATCGGCAACACATGGGCCGTGACCCTGCAGGAGACGGGCGCTTTTGAGCCCGTGGAAGGTGAACTGCTGGAGGCCGTTGGCGGCAAGGACCGCTTCCTGAAGACCAGCTGGTCGACCGGTGGCGCGGAAGGCAAGACCCCCACGTCTGTGCCCCTCTACGGCTTGGCCTACAACATGTATTACAACACCAAGCTGTTCAAGGAAGCCGGCATCGAGAAGGCCCCCACAACCTGGGACAAGTTTGTGGCCGATGCCAAGAAGCTCACCAAGGACACCAACGGAGACGGCAAGCCTGATCAGTGGGGCTTCACCGCAGCTGGAGCATCCGTTTCCGCCAACTCGCACCAAGCGTTCGTTCGTGGCCTGCAAAACGGCGGTACCTTGTTCGACGGTAACGGAAAGCCCACCTTCGACAGCGATCCCCAAGTTGAGGGAGTCAAGCAGTTCGTGGACTTGATGGCCACGGACAAGGTGATGTCGCCGTCGGACGCTGAACTGAGCCAGGGCAGCCAGAAGGTGGACAACCTCATCAATGGCAAGGCCGCCATGATGTTCGACCAGAGCCCGCTGAAGAACTTCGCTGCTCGCGACTTCAAGGACTGGGGTGTAGCCCCGATCCCCATGATGACCGCGGGAGCTACGGGTGACCGTGGAACCCAGAGCCACGTGGCCGGTATCAACCTCAGTGTCTTCAAGAACAGCGACAACAAGGCAAATGCCATCAAGCTGGCCGCGTTCCTGACCAGCGACGAAGAGCAGATTGCCCTCAATAAGGCCTACTCCTCCCTTCCTGTAGTCATCGCGGCGTCGAGCGATGCAGCCTTCCAGACCGAAGAAGTCAAGGCCAAGAATGACGCCCTGGCCAACCACTCCCTACCCATGCCGCTGATCGCGAAAGAGGGTCAGATGGAGACCCTCACCGGCACGGCAATCAAGAACCTCTTTGCCAAGGCGGCAACGGGAACTGTCTCCGAAGACGACATCCGGGCGGCCCTCAAGGACGCCAACAACCAGATGGCCGCGGCCCAGTAACCAAGCCTCATGAACGGGGACGCCACCAAAAAGTGGCGTCCCCGCTCCGGCAAAGGAGTTTCCATGTCCCATTCAGCATTGGACAGCGGCCCGGCCGCTGCAGGCAGCCCCGCTGCCGTTGATCCCGAGCCCGGCCAATCACGGGCCGCAAGCAGGCCGCCGGTACGTAAACGGCGTCGCTCGTTCCTCCCCTACGGCTTGATCCTTCCGGCCGCGATCCTTGAGCTCCTGATCCACATCGGACCGATGCTCCTTGGCATCTGGATCGCGTTCATCTCCCTGACGCAGCTCAACCTCACCAACTGGCTCAACGCACCGTTCGTGGGGCTGCAGAACTTCATCAACGGCCTCAACCCGGACAGCACCATCGGCCAGGCCTTCTTCAGCACGGTTGGCCGCACGCTGGGCTACACCATCCTGGTGGTCGGCTTCTCCTGGGTGCTCGGCATGGCAGGCGCGGTTTTCCTGTCCTCCAACTTCAGGGGACGTGCTCTTCTTCGCACCTTCTTCCTGGTCCCGTACGCGCTCCCGGCATACGTCGGAACCATCGCCTGGGCCTTCATGTTCAACCAGCGCGACGGCGCCGTGAACCAGATCCTGGTGGACACCCTTCACCTCTTCGGCGACGAACGCCCCTTCTGGCTGCTGGGCCAGAACTCCTTCGGAGCCATGGTGATTGTGAACGTGTGGCAGTTGTGGCCCTTCGCGTTCCTCATGCTCATGGCTGCCCTGCAGAACGTTCCCACTGATGTCTATGAGGCAGCGGCCATTGACGGCGCTACGCTCTGGCAGCAGTTCCGTCGCATCACGTTGCCCATGGTCCGCCCGGCCAACGGGGTGCTGCTCATGGTCATGTCGCTGTGGACCTTCAACCAGTTCAACGTCCCGTTCGTCCTGTTCGGAGCCACGTCTCCCAAGGAAGCCACCCTTATTTCCCCACTGATCTACCAAAACTCCTTCGGCAGTTGGAACTTCGGTCTGGGCGGCGCAATGAGCGTACTGCTGCTGATCGCCCTGTTCATTGCCTCCGCTTTCTACATCCGCATGGTGCTGCCCAAGGGAGCCGACAATGATTGAGACACGCAACTTCCGGATCCTCAGGAACATAGTCCTGACCATCCTGTCCCTGTGGGTGGCGATCCCGCTCTTCGTCGTGGTCTCCACCTCGCTGAAACCCCTCAAGGACGTCTCCGGACTCTTCCAGTGGATTCCCCGGGAAATCACCGCCTCACCGTATCTGGACATCTGGACCACGGTTCCGCTGGCCAAGTACTTCCAGAACAGCCTCATCATCACCGTCTGCGCAACAGCGTGCTCAGTGACAGTCGCAGTCCTTGCCGCCTACGCCATTGCGCGCTTGCAGTTCAAGGGAAAGCGCGCCTTCAGCCTGACTGTCCTCTCCACCCAGATGTTCCCTGGCATCCTGTTCCTCCTGCCGCTGTACCTGATCTTCACGCAGATCCGCAACATGACCGGCTTGCAACTGCAGGGCTCCTACCTCGGGCTGATCATCACTTACATGACGTTCACGTTGCCCTTCGCCATCTGGATGCTGAGCGGCTACTTTGCCTCGATTCCCAAGGAACTGGAAGAGGCTTCGATGATCGATGGCACTGGCAGGATGGGAGCACTGTTCCGTGTGATCCTCCCTGTTGCCAAGCCGGGCATCATCGCAGTTGCCGTATATTCGTTCATCTCCGCATGGGGCGAGGTTTTGTTCGCATCCGTGTTGACCAACGAATCCACAAAAACACTGTCCCTGGGGCTAAAGGCCTACGCCAGCGAATCGGATGTTTTCTGGAACCAACTCATGGCCGCTTCCGTCGTGGTCAGCCTGCCCGTATTGATCGGATTCATCCTGGTGCAAAAACACTTGGTGGCGGGGCTGTCGTCAGGAGCAGTTAAGTAGGTTCACTGTTAAGTGGAAGCAACACCCAAGTACGAGCAACACCGTTATCCGGGCGATCACCGAGAAGGAACCCAATGTCTTACTCACTCCAGCTCTACACCGTTCGCAACGCCATCCAGGAGGACCTGCCAGGCACCATCAGGAAGGTCGCCGAGATCGGCTTCACGCAGGTGGAACCGTACAACTTCGTGGCCACCGCCAAGGAACTCGGCGCTGCTTTGAGGGAGAACGGCCTCACCGCTCCGTCCGGGCACGCGCCCCTTTTGAGCCAGGACCAGGACGAGATCTTCGCCGCGGCCAAGGAACTGGGCATCACCACCGTGATCGATCCTTTCCTTCCCGCCGAGCACTGGCAGGACGCCGGGACTATCCAGTCCACCGCCGCAGCGCTGAACGCGGCAGCGAAGAAGGGCGCCGATTACGGCATTCGCGTTGGCTACCACAACCATGTGTGGGAGCTGGAGTCCACCATTGAGGGCCAGACCGCACTGGAGTACTTCGCGGGCCTGCTGGATCCGGAACTCGTCCTTGAGGTGGACACGTATTGGGCAGCTGTCGGGGGCCAAGACCCCGTTTCGCTGCTGGAGCGCCTGGGCGACCGGGTGAAGCTCATCCACATCAAGGACGGTCCGGCCACCACGGACACCAAGGCCCAGCAGCCCGCCGGCCAGGGAACGATCCCTGTCCTGGATATCATCGCCGCGGCCAAGTCCCTGGAAGTTGGCGTGGTGGAGTTCGATGACTACTCCGGCGATATTTTTGAGGGCATCACCGAGAGCCTGAGGTATTTGACGGCTGCGGCAAGCGCTCAGGCAGCTGAGGGAACTATTTCCGAGGAGGCAGGGGCATGAGCTTCACACCTTCAACCCGCAAAGGCCCAGTGGGCGTCGCCGTCATCGGTGCGGGCAACATCAGCAAACAGTATCTGGATAACATCACCACGTTCCCGGACGTGAAGGTCCTCGTGATCGCAGACCTCTTCGTCGAGGCCGCCGAGGCGCGGGCCAAGGAATACGGGATCCCCGAATTCGGTGCGCCCGAGCTGGCACTGAACCATCCCGACGTCGAGATCATCGTGAACCTGACCATCCCGGCAGCGCACGTCGAGGTTGCCACAGCCGCGATCAACGCCGGCAAGCACGTCTGGACGGAGAAGCCGTTCTCCCTGGACCGCGAGTCAGGACTTGGCCTGCTGAAGGCAGCCGACGCTGCGGGCATGCGGCTTGGTACCGCGCCTGATACATTCCTGGGCGCCGGGCTGCAGACCGCGCGCAGGATCATCGAGCGCGGGGACATCGGCACCCCGTTGACGGGAATGACCACGTTCCAGACGCCAGGCCCGGAATCCTGGCACCCGAACCCGGCGTTCTTGTTCCAGCACGGCGCCGGCCCGTTGTTCGACATGGGCCCGTACTACCTCACGGCCCTCATCCAGACTTTCGGCTCGGTCCGTAAGGTGGCCGCCGTCGGCTCCTCCGCGAAAGCGACCCGGGTCATTGGTTCCGGTCCGAAGGCGGGGGAGGAATTCGCCGTCGAGGTCCCCACCCATGTCTCCGCGATGGCGCAGTTCGAAAGCGGTGCGTCCTCGCACAGCGTGTTCTCGTTCGAGTCCCCGCGCCTGCGGATGGGGTTCGTGGAAATCACCGGCTCCGAAGCCACGCTCTCGCTGCCTGACCCGAACTATTTTGACGGCGACCTCAAGCTCTGGCGTCCAGGCGCGGAAGAACCCGAGATCATCCCGTCCACCGGACCGGCCAACGGTCGTGGCCTGGGCGTCCTGGACATGGCCCGTGCCCTGCGCTCAGGCGCCCCGCACCGCGCCACCGGCGAACTGGCCTATCACGTACTGGACACGATGGTCTCGATTTCCGAATCCGTGGAATCGGGCTCGTTCGTGGACGTCACCAGCAACGCGCCCGCTTCCGAGCCAGTCCCGGAGGACTGGGCGCCGGAAAGCGCAACTCTCCAGGCAACCGCAACTCCGTAAGTAACGAGGAACCACACCATGAGCACCCCCGCCCACACTGACCAGAGCCAGGGCACCCAGCAACCTACCCGCACCTTGGGGGTCGCCGCGATTGGCTATGCCTTCATGGGTAAAGCCCACTCGAACGCGTGGCGGAATGTGGCCAGCTTCTTCGACGTCCCGGCCTTCGAGCAAAAAGTGCTCGTCGGCCGGGACGCCGGTGCAGTCGCGGAAGCCGCGGCAAAGTACGGCTGGGCCGAGTCCGCCACGGACTGGCGGTCCGTCATTGAGCGGGACGACATCCACATCGTCGATATCTGCGCCCCGGGCTGGATGCACGCCGAAATCGCCATCGCCGCCCTCCAGGCCGGCAAACACGTCCTGGTGGAAAAGCCGCTGGCGAACACGATCGCCGAGGCCGAAGCCATGACTGCAGCCGCCGCTGCTGCCCGCGCCAAGGGCGTGCAGTCGATGATCGGCTTCAACTACCGGCGCGTACCCGCTCTTGCACTGGCCCGCGAACTGATCGCCGAAGGCCGCCTCGGCACTGTCCGCCACGTCCGGGCCGCCTACCTTCAGGACTGGCTCACCGACGCCGAATCGCCCATGACCTGGCGGCTCCGCAAGGAAACCGCCGGCTCCGGCGCGCTGGGCGACATCGCCTCGCACGCCATCGACCAAGTCCTGTTCCTCCTGGGTGATGCCGTCACCGAGGTCACGGGCCGCCTGCACACCTTCGTGAATCGCCGCCCGGGGCCGAATGGCCCCGAAGATGTCACGGTCGACGACGCCGCATGGGCCACGCTGACCCTCGCCTCCGGGGCAATCGCCTCGGTGGAAGTCAGCCGGGTAGCGACCGGCCAGAAGAACTCCCTGAAACTCGAAATCTACGGAGACAAAGGCACCATCCTGTTCGACCTCGAAGCGTTGAACGAGCTCGGCTTCCTCGATGCAACTGCCCCAGTCCGCGAGCAGGGTTTCCGCCGGATCCTCGTCAACGAACCGGAGCACCCCTACCTCGAAGCTTGGTGGCCGCAGGGTCACATCATCGGCTGGGAACACACCTTCACGCACCAGATCCGGGACTTCCTGTTGGCCATTCGGGACGGAAGCCAGCCGTCGCCGTCGTTCGAGGAAGGCCTGAACGTCCAGCATGTCCTCGCTGCCATCGAAGAATCCGCGGCGGCCAAAAGTTCACTGATCCAGCTTCACACCACCTCCCTAAACAGCACCCCTACTGAAGGAGCCTGACATGCCCCGCCCGTACACCCTGTTCACCGGCCAGTGGGCCGACCTCCCCTTCGAGGAAGTCGCCCGCCTCGCCTCGGGCTGGGGTTACGACGGCCTGGAAATCGCCGTCTCCGGAGACCACCTTGACGCCTGGCGGTGGGATGAACCCGGCTACGTCGAGTCCAAACTCGCCATCCTCGAGAAGTACAACCTCAAGGTCTGGGCCATCTCCAACCACCTCAAAGGCCAGGCTGTCTGCGATGACCCCATCGATTTCCGCCACGAAGCAATCGTCGGGTCCAAAGTCTGGGGTGACGGGGACCCCGAAGGCGTCCGTCAACGCGCCGCCGAAGAAATGAAACACACCGCCCGGCTCGCCCGCGCATTGGGGGTCGACACCGTGGTCGGGTTCACCGGGTCCTCCATCTGGCAGTACGTCGCCATGTTCCCGCCCGTCCCCGAAAAAGTCATCGACGCCGGCTACCAGGACTTCGCCGACCGGTGGAACCCCATCCTGGACGTATTCGATGAATGCGGGGTCCGCTTCGCCCACGAAGTCCACCCCAGTGAGATCGCCTACGACTACTGGACCACCGTCCGGACCCTGGAAGCGATCGGCCACCGGCCCGCGTTCGGCCTGAACTGGGACCCGTCCCACTTCATGTGGCAAGGCATCGATCCCGTGTCCTTCATCTGGGACTTCAAGGACCGCATCTACCACGTGGACTGCAAGGACACCAAGCTCCGGCCCACCGGCCGGAACACCGTGATGGGCTCCCACCTGCCCTGGGGAGATCCACGCCGTGGCTGGGACTTCGTTTCCGCCGGACGCGGAGACGTGCCCTGGGAATCCTCCTTCCGGGCCTTGGCCGCGATCGGCTACAACGGCCCCATCAGCATCGAATGGGAAGACGCCGGAATGGACCGCCTGCACGGCGCCCCCGAAGCCCTCGCCGCCCTGAAGAAATACGACTTCCCCGCCTCCCAAACCTCCTTCGACGCCGCCTTCAGCAGCAAAGACTAGTTCAGCAGCAAGGACCAGGAAAGGACCGACGTGATCCGCACCCTTCAATCCGGCCAGCGCTGCGAGGTGCGGATCGCGTCAGTCAGCGGGGAGTCGGCGCTGCTTTACAGCACCGACGAACTTCTTCTTGAGGCGCCCAACTGGACGCTGGACGGAAGCTCACTGATCCTCAACGGGGATGGCAAGCCATGGCGTTTCGATCTCGACGCGGGCTCTCTGGAACCTATCTCCCTCACGGGGGTCCCGGACCTGAACAACGACCACGTCCTGGCACCTGACGGCCAGGGCATCTTCGTCTCCGCGAACGACGGCCACATCTACCGTGCTTTACTGGGCGGCGGACCGGTCACGCGCATCACCGACGACGACGGCTCCTTCCATTTCCTCCACGGCGTCAGCCCGGACGGCAAGGAGTTGGCGTATGTGGGGATCGAAGCGGGGGACTTCACGCAGCCAGGTCGCCTGATGACCATAGCGTCCGACGGCGGCGCTACCGCCAGCGTTGATATCGGCCGCTTTGATATCGACCGCTTTGATATCGGTTCAGGGCACTGCGACGGGCCGGAATACTCGCCCGATGGGAAATGGCTCTACCTGAACACGGAGTCCTTTTCGACCACACCGGGTCACGCCCAGCTCGCCCGGGTTCGCGTCGACGGCACTGGCTTCGAGGGGCTCCTCGAATCCGAAACAGTCGACTGGTTCCCGCACATCTCCCCCGATGGCCGGTACGCCAGTTACATCCGGTTCCCAAGCGGAACCCTCGGACACCCCGCGGACCTGCCGGTCGCCGTCGTGCTTGTTTCTACAGACGACTGGGCCACGCCGCTGCATACATGGCCACTTTTCGGTGGCCAAGGTAGCCTCAACGTCAACAGCTGGTCGCCGGACTCCCGGCGTTTTGCGTATGTGGCCTACCCGCTTTCTGACTCGACGAAGGACTAAGCACGTGACCCTCAGCAATGGCACCTCCGACGGAACAATCCGCTGGGGCATCCTCGGCACAGGATTTATTGCCGGACTCCAGACGCAGGACCTGAAAGAGAACGGCTTTACCGTGCAGGCTGTGGGCTCGCGCTCATTGGAGTCCAGCAAAGCATTCGCTGAGCTGCATGGAGTGATGACCGCCCACGGCAGCTACGAGGACTTGGTGGCAGACCCGTTGGTTGACGTGGTCTACATCGCTACGCCGCACCCGTTCCATCATGCCAACGCACTCTTGGCGCTCAACGCCGGAAAGCATGTGCTGGTGGAGAAGGCCTTCACGATGAACGCCCGCCAAGCCCAGGAGATCGTGGACCTGGCCGAGTCCAAAGGCCTTGTGGCATTGGAAGCTATGTGGACGCGTTTCCTCCCGCACATGGTGCGCATCCGCGAACTCATCCAGGAAGGCACCATCGGCGAGGTCCGGAAGGTGGTTGCCAGCCACAACCAGAGCCTTCCCAAGGACCCTGCCCACCGGCTCAACGATCCCGCCCTGGGCGGTGGAGCGTTGCTGGACCTGGGCATCTACCCGATCTCCTTTACCTTCGACATCCTTGGTACGCCTGCCGTAATCCGGGCAAGCGCCTCCATGTCGGCCACCGGCGTGGACAGGCAAACGGCGGCGATCTTCGAGTACGCCGACGGGCAACAGGCCATAGTGGACTGTGAACTCGACGCCGCCAGCGCCAACCGCGCCATGGTGATTGGCACAGAGGGCTACATCGACATCGAACACACCTGGTACAACCAAGTGCCCTTCACCGTTTTCCGCGTTGATGGCGAGGTGGTGGAGCGTTTCGAGCAGCCCGTGAAGAGCCGGGGAATGCAGTACCAGGCGGCCGAGCTGGAACGCCTGATCCGCGCCGGTGAGACCGCCGGCACTATCCTGCCCCCGAGCGAAAGCGTGGCCATCATGGCGGCCATGGATGAAATCCGCCGCCAGATCGGGCTGTCGTACGCGGCGGATGCTGTTGTTTCAGAAGAAGGTGCAACGAAATGACTGAATCTGCGCGCCTTGTGGAGCTCCGCCAGCAAGAGGAAGAACTCGTCTTCGCAAGCTTTGACCACCACGACGCCTGGCGCCTCGGCTCGCTCATCGCCAACCACGCGATCGCGGCCGGTCATGGCGTTGCCATCGACATCCGGCGGCACAACCTTGTGCTCTTCCGCTGCGTCCTGCCCGGAGCCACTGCCGACCAGGAGGAGTGGATCCGCCGCAAGTCCGCCTCGGTGCTGCGTTTTGAACACAGCACGGCGCTGCTGACTGAGCAGTTCTCCGCCTGCACCCACAGCCCTCTGGGAGGCGGCTGGCTTGCCCATGACGATTACACGCTCGCCGGTGGCTCGTTCCCGATCCGTGTGCGCGGTGCGGGTGTGATTGGTGCGGTGACCGTTGCCGGATTGAGCTCTGACGAGGATCACCAAATGGTGGTTGATGGGATCCGGAATTATCTGAAGACGGTGGCGGGGTGATGTCAGCCGATGATCCAGAGTCCGTGCAGGAAACCCTCCACTGGCTATCCCAGCCCGGCATTCGCGAAGACCTTGCCCAGGCACGGCGCGACATCGCCGACGGCAATACCATCAGCGGCGACGATCTTCGCCGTGAATTCGAGTTGCCTATGAGAAAGTCTTACAAGATTTAGGAGACTTTATTGCGTTCTAATAAAGCGCCATAAGATGAATAAATCCCGGGCCGCTCCAAATTTGCACGGCCCAAGAGTGCAGAGACTAGCCCCCTCGCGCCTTCCGGGTTGCGGAGTCGTTGGCTTTCTGCAGCGCCGTGACGAGTTCATCCTTGCTCATTTTCGAACGGCCCTTGATGTCCAGCTCTTGGGCGCGCTGATAGAGATGTTCCTTGGAGGCGTTGGCGTCCACTCCCCCGGCGGTTGGTTTCGTTGATCCAATGCCCTCTTCCGCGTGCGGGTCCGAAGGACCGCGTTCCTCCTTCGCCTCCCAATGGTCGCCAACCTTCTCGTAGCTATGCTTCACCGCGGCAAAGGCGGTGCGGGCCGCCCGGCTCTCATCGTTGTCGTAGGTCTCCATAGCAGAGTCGTAGGTCTTGGCGAAAGTGTCCTGGGCCTTCTGCTCAGAACGCTGCAGCGTCGATGGGAGTTCGTCTTTACGGGCATGATCGTTCTTGCCGGTCTTAGGCATAATACTCACGCTCCTTTGTCAGAAAGCCTGATCATGGACGTGCACCCAGTTTATCAATTGACCCTTGGGGCAAGACGGACGGGCACCCCGTCACAAGCGGCTCACCGCCCCTTCAGCACATACCTTCTCTCAGGACGCCCGACGCCGTATTTGAGCCTCACTTCCAGCGCACCTTCATCGTGGAGGTACTCAAGGTAACGGCGGGCACTCACCCGGGAGGTCCCCAATTGCTCGGCAACTTCGGCGGCGGAGACGTCGCCGGGGGCCGATTTCAGTGCGGTCTCCACGAGTTCCAGTGTCTCCACGCTGCATCCCTTGGGCAGCGTACGTTGAGCAGAGTCCAGCCCGAATACCCGGTTGACATCCGATTGCTCGGCCACGTCCTTGGTAGCGTCCAGCCCTTGGTAAGCATTCAAATAGTGCTGCAATCGCTCCTGAAGATCAGACTGCGAAAACGGCTTGATCAGGTAGTGCACAATACCCCCGCGCAGTGCTTTGCGCACCGTCTCGGTTTCCCGGGCCGCGCTGATCACCAACACGTCAAGGTCCGGGGCAACGTCCCGGAGCTGATGCATCAGGTCCAGGCCGTTGACGTCCGGGAGGTGGATATCCAGCAGCACAAGGTCCGGCTGCAACCGCTGCGTCTCAAGGATGGCCTGCGCGCCAGTGTGCGCTACCCCCACGACGCCGAACCCGGGCGTCCGTTGGATGAAACCGGCGTGGACCTTGGCCACCATGAAGTCGTCATCCACAATCAAGACTTTGATCATGATTACACTGCCCCTTTATTGAATTGTGCGGTGAAAACTGCCCCGTGGTCGTTGGTTACCGTCAGGTCGCCACCGGACCGACGGCAGATCACCCGTGAGAGCGCCAGGCCGAAGCCGCGGGCGTCGCCGGGCCCCGGCTCCTTAGTGGAAAAGCCCTGACGGAAAATGTCCTCTGCGGAGTCGGAGGGCACGCCTGGTCCGTTGTCCCGGACGGTGACTGAAACACCGTCCGCTGAGTTGACCACCAACACACTCACCGACGCCCCAACCAGCCCAGTGACGGCGTCGAACGCGTTATCCACCAAGTTGCCCACCACAGTGGTGAGGTCCCGGGACAGTTCATCATCGACGCGCGGAAGCCCGGACTGCGGGTCGAGTTGCAGTTCCACGCCGCGCTCGGTGGCCAAACTGGCTTTGGCTATCAAGAGGGCTGCGAGCGCCGGGTCCTGGATACGGCTGGTCACTTCATCGTTGAGCCGGGTCCGGTCCACGGTGGCGCCGTTGACGAACTGCACCACGGAATCATATTCGCCAATCTGGATCAGGCCGGAAATGACGTGGAGTTGGTTTGCGAATTCGTGGGCTTGGGCACGCAAAGTGTCGGTCACGGTTCGCGTGGCACCGAGTTCACTCTCCAGGGACGACAACTCGGTCCGGTCCCTCAGGGTTGTCACGGAGCCGATGTCGCGCCCATGGGACTTCAGGGCCACCCTGTTCATGACTACCAGCCGGTCCCCCACGAGCACCAGTTGGTCGGGGTCTGACTGTTCCCGGGTTAATCCCACCTTCAGCGCGTGGTCCACATGGAGAGACCCAAGTTTTCGGCCCACACAGTCTGCGGGCAATCCGAGGAGTTGACGGGCGCTCTCATTTGCCACTGTAATCCGCTCGTGCGGGTCCAGCGCCACCACCCCTTCCTTGAGGCCTTGCAGCATCGCTTCACGGTTTTCCACGAGCCCGGTGATCTCCCGGGGCTCCATTCCGAGGGTTTGCCGTTTGACGCGACGGGACAGCAGAAGGGAACCGGCGACGCCCAGGACACTCGCGACGCCAAGGTAGGTGAGGAGGTTGGGGACCACGTCTTCCAGCCGTTCAAGGGCGGACGGATAGTTCCTGCTGATGGAGGCGATGCCGATCATGGTCCCGGAGTCGTCCAGTACCGGCACATGTGCTGAGAGAACTTTCCCTTCGTTGCCGGCAAGGACTCCGGTCCAGGCCCGGCCTTCCTTGACCCTGCTGTCGCCCAGCAGGAGCGGCTTGCCCAGCTGGCTGGGATCCGAGGACGTCACTACTGTGCCATCCAGCTTTGCGAGTGCCACGTGGGAAGATCCAGATACAGTGCGAATGGACTCGGCCACGGCGGGAAGGGATGACCCGTTGCGGGGTTCGGCGGTGGGCAACAGGGCGCGCACAGTGGGGTTGTTGCCCAGGGCCTCTGCCGCGGACAATGCCCGGCGTCCTTCAGTGCGTTCAAAAGCAGCAGCAGATTGGGCCAGGGAGATGGCTACAACAGCGACCAGGACCGCCAGGACGATCAACAACTGCAGCACAAGGTACTGCCCTGCCAAGGACATTCCTCTTCGTCGAGTCACTGTTTGGATCCTTTGATGATTCCACTATGCAAGGGCCGTTAACAGCTTCAAAAGCAGTCCGCCTTGGCGTATCGGAACTATACCCTAAGCACGCTGAGCACCAGCGGGGCCAGGCCCTATGCGAAGGCAAAGGCGTGAACGCAATGAACTTAAAGATCACTGCGAACACAAGAGTGATGACCGTCACGCCGGCACCTAGCATCAATTCACGGGGGCACAACGCTGATCGCCCCGCACTGAATTTTTCGATGATGAGAAGAGGAACACCATGCGCCAGATCCGCGCATTGCGAGTCGCCGCCGTCGCTGCCGGCATCGCCCTGATGGCCACCGGTTGCGGCGCCACAGGTAAGAGCTCCACTGGTTCTGCCAGCTCCGGCGCTGCAGCCGGACCCGTCACCGGACTCCAGATCATGGTTCCCAATACTCCCGGCGGCGGTTACGACACCACCGCACGGGCAGCCGCCAAGGTGCTCGACGACGAGAAGATCGCCAACAACACGGAGGTGTTCAACCTTGCAGGTGCAGGCGGCACGGTGGGTCTCGCCCGCGTCGTCAACGAAAAGGGCAACGGGGACCTCACCATGCTCATGGGTCTGGGTGTTGTGGGTGCCAGTTACACCAACAAGTCCGAGTCGAAGCTGACCCAGACCACCCCGCTGGCACGGCTCATTGAAGAGCCCGGCGCCATCATGGTCAGCAAGGACTCCCCATACAAGACCATCGATGACCTCGTGAAGGCTTGGAAGGCAGATCCAGGTTCGATCTCCGTGGGTGGCGGTTCCTCGCCTGGTGGTCCCGACCACCTCTTGCCCATGCAGTTGGCAGGCGCAGTTGGCATTGACGCCACGAAGGTCAACTACGTCGCTTATGACGGCGGTGGAGATCTCCTTCCAGCCATCCTGGGCAACAAGCTTGGCTTCGCTGCTTCCGGTGCCGGCGAGTACCTTCAGCAGATCAAGTCCGGTGAAGTACGCGTCCTGGCCACCAGTGGCGAGAAGCGTCTTGAAGGTGTTGACGCTCCCACGCTGAAGGAGTCCAAGATCGATCTGGTCTTCACCAACTGGCGTGGCATGGTGGCCCCTCCGGGCATCAGCGAGGACGACAAGAAGTCCCTGATTGCCGCACTGGAGAAGATGCACGAATCCGCTGGCTGGAAAGAAGCTCTCAAGACCCACAGCTGGACCGACGCCTTCATCACCGGTGACGAGTTCCAGAAGTTCCTGACGGACCAGGACAAGCGGGTGGCGGACGTGCTCACCAAGCTTGGCTTGGCGTGAGCACTCTGGCAACAGGCCTCAAAGGCCGCGCCGAGCTGGGGGTAGCCCTCCTGCTCGGCGCGGTAGGCGTCCTTGTCTTCCTCGACGCCAACGGCCTGGTGACCCCATATTCGAAGTCGGACCCGGTAGGGCCCAAGGCGGTTCCCTTCGTTGTTGCCGGGCTCCTGGTGGTCTGCGCAATTCTGCTGGCCATCAACGTTCTCCGCGGTGGCAAGGGTGAGGTGGAAGGCGGCGAGGACATTGACCTCGCGCACCCCGCCGATTGGAAGACCGTGCTTCCTCTTGCAGGAGCATTCATCCTCAACATCCTGCTCATCGACTGGGCCGGCTGGGTCATCTCCGGCACTGTCCTGTTCTGGGGCAGCGTGCTGGCACTTGGCAGCCGGCACTACGTCCGTGACGGGATCATCTCCGTTGCACTATCCCTGGCCACCTTCTACGGCTTCTACCTCGGCCTTGGCATTGCGTTGCCGGCCGGACTCCTGGAAGGAATCCTCTGATGGACGTCTGGTCCTCTTTGATGGACGGTTTCGCAACCGCCCTCACCCCCATGAACCTCTTGTACGCCATGATCGGCGTGCTCCTGGGTACGGCCGTTGGTGTTCTGCCAGGGCTCGGCCCGGCCATGACTGTGGCGCTGCTGCTTCCTGTTACGGCCGCTCTTGAGCCCACCAGCGCCTTTATTATGTTCGCCGGCATCTACTACGGCGGCATGTATGGCGGCTCAACAACTTCCATCCTGCTGAACACACCCGGCGAATCGTCGTCTGTTGTGACGGCCATCGAGGGCAACAAGATGGCTAAAGCCGGCCGGGCAGCCCAAGCGCTGGCGACTGCGGCCATTGGTTCCTTTATTGCCGGTACCATCGGTACGGCCCTGCTGGCAGGTCTTGCACCGTTGGTGGTTCAGTTCGCCGTGAGCCTGGGCGCACCGAGTTACTTCGCCATCATGATCCTCGCTTTGCTGGCCGTCACCGCAGTCCTGGGTTCATCCCGGCTCAGGGGCTTTGCCTCCTTGGGACTGGGCTTGGCCATCGGTTTGGTGGGCATTGACTCCGTTACGGGACAGCGCCGCCTGACATTCGGTCAGCCGATGCTGGCCGACGGCCTGGACATCGTGGTGGTGGCAGTGGCCATCTTCGCCGTGGGTGAAGCACTGTGGGTTGCCGCGCACTTGCGGCGTTCACCGCTTCACATCATTCCCGTCGGACGGCCTTGGATGGGCAAGAAGGACTGGGCCCGCTCCTGGAAACCCTGGTTGCGTGGCACGGCGTTCGGCTTCCCGTTTGGTGCACTCCCCGCCGGTGGTGCCGAGATCCCCACCTTCCTCTCCTATGTCACCGAGAAACGGCTGACCAAATATCCGGAGGAATTCGGCAAGGGAGCCATCGAAGGCGTCGCGGGCCCGGAGGCGGCCAATAACGCTGCAGCCGCCGGGACCCTGACCCCAATGCTTGCCCTCGGCCTGCCCACCAACGCCACAGCCGCCGTCATGCTCGCGGCTTTCACCTCCTACGGCATCCAGCCCGGTCCGCAGCTGTTCTCCAGCCAAGGTCCCCTGGTGTGGGCGCTCATCGCGAGCCTCTTCATCGGCAACCTGCTGCTCCTGCTCATCAACCTGCCCCTTGCACCCCTGTGGGCAAAGCTGCTGCAGCTTCCGCGGCCCTACCTCTACGCCGGCATCCTTTTCTTCGCTACGTTGGGCGCCTACTCGGTGAACCTGCAGGCGTTCGACCTGGTGATCCTGCTGGTGCTCGGAGCCTTGGGATTCATGATGCGGCGCTTCGGGCTACCTGTGTTGCCCCTGATTCTGGGCGTCATCCTCGGCCCGCGCATCGAAGGCCAGCTGCGCAGGACTCTCCAGCTGTTCGCCGGTGACCCCGCCGGGCTGTGGAGCGAGCCAATCGCCGTCGTCGTCTACATCATCGTGGCTATCGTCATCCTCTGGCCGCTGCTCTTCAAGCTGGTCCGCCGCAACCGTCCGGTGCCAGCCAGCGTGGTCCCGGCGCACCCCAGTGAAGCACTCCTGACGGAGGACGCCGCCATCCAAGCAGACAAAACCACCACCCCGCTCCAGCACGACATCCACCACAACAAGGAGAAGCCATGACCATCGTGGTGGGCTACGTCCCCACGCCCGAGGGCGAAGCCGCATTGACCCAAGCCATTGCCGAAGCCAAGAAAAGCAACGACACCCTGCTGGTGATCAATTCTTCCAAGGGCGACGCCTTGGTGGACAACAGGTATGCGCAGGAACCGGAGATCCAGACCATCGAGGAGCGCCTTGCCCTGCAAGGCATCGAGCACATCATCAAGCAGCCCGTCCGCGGCCACGATGCCGCTGCTGAGGTACTGGATGCGGCGGACGAGCACAACGCGGAGCTGATTGTGATTGGCCTCCGCCGCCGCAGCCCGGTAGGCAAACTCATCATGGGCAGCGTCTCGCAACGGATCCTGTTGGAAGCGGACTGCCCGGTGCTCGCGGTGAAAGCCGACTAAACGCAAAACCGGGAGATTGTGAACAACTAATGCCCTTAAGATTCGTTCTTAGGGGCATTAGCCGTTCACAAACTGCAAGGAGGGCCACGTGGCCGAGACCATTCGAACAGCAACAGCGGACGACGCCGGGAAGCTGGCTGAGCTTGCGGCCGTCACCTTCCCGCTGGCGTGCCCACCGGGCGCCTCACCGGCGGACATACAGGCCCATCTCGAGAAGACGCTCGCCGAAGCGAACTTTGTGGATTACCTCGCCGATCCGAACATCACCATTTTGGTGCTCGACGACGACGGCCAGCTCAACGGGTACACCATGCTGATTGCCAAGCCGGCAGGCGACCCGGATGTAGCTTCTGTCCTCTCGGCGCTCCCCTCCACGGAACTCAGCAAGTGCTACGTCCACCCGGACCACCACGGCCAAGGAGCCGCATCCCGCCTCATGAAGGCCTCCATCGCCGACGCGGCGGAGAAGGGCGCGGCCGGACTCTGGCTCGGCGTTAACAGTGAAAACGCCAAGGCCATCCGTTTCTACGAAAAGAGTGGTTTTCAGAGGGTGGGCACCAAGTCCTTCAAACTGGGCGACACCGTGGAACATGATTTCGTCATGGAGCACGCGCTCTAGCCAATGGCAGCTCGGCCTGAGGCCGTGGCCAGCTAGCCGAACAAGTCCCCCGCCAAGGGTGGTCGGGGATCGGAGTGCAACTCCAAGCCGGCCGGCAATCCTGTCACGGTGCCATTGCCCGCGGAAGCCTGGATGGTGACCCGCGAGCGCCCCAGCAGCACGTTTTCGGCTTTGAACTCCCCGAACGCGTCCGGGAGGATGGGCGCCAGATGGAGTACTTTCCTGGTGAAATCGGGGTCAAACCGCAGCAGGATGCGGGCCAGCTGAATCGGGGCCGCAGCCGCCCACGCCTGCGGGGAACACGCCGTCGGATAGGGCACCGGCTCCGGGAAGTCCGAGCGGTCAAAGCCGCAGAACAGTTCCGGAAGCTGACCGCCAAAGTGCTCAGCGGCGTCGAACAATCCACTCGCTACCCGGCTGGCTTCCTTGACGAAGCCGTACCGCATGAGTCCAGTCGCCACGAGAGCCGTATCGTGCGGCCAGACCGAGCCGTTGTGGTAGCTGACGGGGTTGTAAGCTCCCATGTCCGAACCCAGGGTGCGGATCCCCCAGCCCGTGAACATCTCAGGCGACATCAGCCGCTCCGCCACAAGTGCAGCCTTGTCCTCGTCCACAATGCCCGTCCACAAACAGTGGCCCATGTTGGACGTACAGGAATCCACGGGTTTCTTGTCCTTATCCAGGGCAAGGGCGAAATAGCCCTTGTCCGGCAGCCAGAAAGCCTCGTTGAACGCATCCTTCAGCGCTTCGGCCCGGTCGGCGCAACGGCGCTCGACGGCGGTATCGCCCGCGGCGCGCGCCAGCAGCGAACGCCCAACGTAGGCGCCGTAGGCGTAGGCCTGGACCTCGCACAGGGCAATGGGGGTTTCAGCGATCTTGCCGCCGGCGAAGTTGATGCCGTCCCAGGAGTCCTTCCACCCTTGATTGATCAGGCCGTGGCTGTTGGGGCGTTGGTATTCGATGAACCCGTCGCCATCCCGGTCACCGTAGTTTTCCATCCAGGAGATAGCACGATCGGCATGGGGAAGGAGGGACTCGATGATGTCCGCGCCCAAGCCCCATCGGCTCAGCTCCCCCAGCAGCATGACGAAGAGAGGGGTCGCATCGATCGTCCCGTAGTAGGCGGTTCCGCCCAAGGAGAGTCCTGCGGTGACTCCCAGCCTCACCTCGTGGGGCATCCGGCCCGGTTCTTCCTCGGAGTCGACGTCCTCTTTGCTGCCCTGAAGTCCGGCCAGTGTTTGCAACGAGCCCGCTGCCAGTCCGGGATCCACCATGAGTGACATGTACGACGCCACGATAGAGTCGCGTCCAAAAAGTGCCATGAACCAGGGTGCGCCTGCTGCGACTGCAGCACGCCCAGGGTGTTCGTGGTCGAAGATCCGCAACGAACCAAGATCGCTCTGGCTTCGTTCCAGGACTTCCTCAACGTTTCTGTCCGTGACAGCGATCCGGGGAATGTGCTCTGCCCACGCCATGTGCCGCCGTACCCCAATGGTGTGGTGCAGCGCCGTGGTTTCCGTGAACGGGTCATCGGGTCGTTTTCCGTTGATCAACGGAATGGCAATGACGCTGGTACTCCATTGACTGCGGGGAGGGATGGTGATGTGGAACGTTAATCCTTCCGGATTCGCTTTGGCTCCCGAAGCCCGGAACACCACGCCACGGCGTTCCCCGTTGGCGTGGACGGACTCAATGTGCAGCTCCTTCTTGTGGGCAGTCTTCTCGGCGGCTCCTGCCCTGCTTGCCCGGCCACCCTTGACGTCGAAGAGGTCTGCGAGGTCGGCGTCGATGAGCAACTCGATTTCGCACGGCGCCGGCTGGCCGGAGTAGTTCCTGATGGTGAGATCATCCCGCAGGCCGGCGCCCACGTGCCGCTCATGCTGGACCACCAGCGGACTGTCGAAGCGGCCATCGCTGGAGCAGGCCCGGCCAACATATTCGGCCTGAAAGGCGGTTCGGTTGGTGGTGACCAATGGTTCCCGAAGGGCACCGTTGATCCTGAGGATCCAACGCGACACGATCCGGGTGTCCTGGTAGTAGGTGCCTTGGGAGCCGCCGCCGTGGATGTCACCGGAATGGGCTGAGATGCAGAAGGATGAACCTTCGACGATGGTCACGGCGCCCAGCTCGGAAGCGCCTGCCTCCGTATCGGCGTTCCAAGCAGTCATGGCCCACGAAGCCTTCCTCGGGAAATGTCCTGCTTATCAATCACAGGTTGATGGGGGCTTGCCTCTGATTGTCTTGCAACTTGCCGTCGCCGGGAAGGCCTCCGGCCTTGAATTCTTCGATGACCGTGGCATAAAGCTCCAGATGGTCCGCCGCCATCCGTGCTGCGTTGAAATACTCATCCACGGTACGCCGGCACTCCGCACGGCTAAGCCCTTGCACGTCCTGTACAAACCCTGCGAGTTCATTGGTCTGCGCGAGATATCCTGTGACGCCATGCTGGACTATTTCCGGTGCCGCGCCCATGGGGGTGGACAGAACTGGTGTTCCTGTGGCCAACGCCTCAATCATGACCAGCCCGAACGGTTCATGCCACTGGATGGGGTTGATCAGGGCCATCGCTCCACCCATCAGTTCGTACTTCTCCGGATCTGAGAGTTCGCCGAGGAATTCTTCCTGTGACCCAAGGATCGGCTCCACGACGTCGTGGAAGTAGTCCCGCTCCTCCTTGGCATGCATCTTGGCCGCGATGCGCAGCGGCACACCGGCCTCGCGGGCAACTGCCACCGCCTCCAGCAAGCCTTTGTCCGGGCACATACGTCCAACAAAGCATGCGTAGCCGCCGGCCCCGTCGCCGACAGAAACCGTGGACAGGTCCAGGCCATGGTGGATGACTGCGGATATTTGCAGGTCGGAAATGCGGCTGCATTGGTCACGCGAAATGCCGATGATTGCGGTGTCCTGGGCCATATCCCGGTAGAGCCCTGCATACCTCGGTGTCAGCGGGCCATGGACGGTGGTCACTACGGGAACACCCGGCGGCCGGTGGGCGTAGAGGGGCCCGGCAAGGGTGTGGTCGTGGATAATGTCCACGTCCTTCATGCCGGCATAAGCCTTGATGACGTGGTGCAACTCGCTGAGCGTCTGCCCCAACTCTTCAGGCTCGCTCGGCCCAAAGCCCCGCAATTGGGGAACCGGGCAAGTACTGTCGGCTGCCGTGGCCAGGAGCACCTCGTGCCCGGCATCGGCCAAGGCCCGCGCCAAGGCGTCCACCACCCGCTCCGTGCCGCCATACCGTTCCGGGGGCACTGTGAACCATGGCCCAACGATGAGTCCAATGCGCATGCTGAAGGCCTCCACAAATATGCGAACCCACGCACGGGGTTCAACCTCGTGTTGATCGCGGCCCCAGACACACGCGATTCCTGGGGCGAAGAGCGCCCCACCGGCTAGCTGCATAACCTGCTTCACACATTAGGCTGGGCACGCCCGCCCCGGCAATGGGTGACGAAAATAACAGACTTTTCCGGAATGCCCCCGCGGCCCTGGAGGTTGATCACAGCATGAAGATTGAGATCTGGTCCGACGTCGCGTGTCCGTGGTGCTACATCGGCAAGCGCCGTTTTGAGACTGCCCTGGCACAGTTCCCGCACCGTGATTCCGTGGACATTGAGTGGAAGAGCTACCAGCTGGATCCCTCAATCCCGGAGCACTATGACGGCACGGAACTGGATTATCTGAGCAAGCGCAAAGGCATGGCTCCGGAGCAGGTCAAGCAGATGTTCGCCCACGTCACGGAGACCGCCAAGGGCGAAGGCTTGGACTACCAGTTCGACAAGGTAGTGGTTGCCAACAGCTTCACGGCTCACCGCCTCATCCACCTGGCCGCAGCCCATGGCCGCCAGGATGCCGCGAAGGAACGCCTGCTCAGCGATCACTTTGAGCATGGCAAGGACATCGGCAACCAGGAGTATCTGACGGAACTTGGCACCGCTCTGGAACTCCCCGCGGGCGAAGTGGCGGAGCTGTTCACCACTGACAAATATTCAGACGCCGTCAACGAGGACATCAATGAAGCGCGCGCCATCGGCGTCACCGGCGTTCCGTTCTTCGTCATCGACCGCAAGTACGGCATCTCGGGCGCCCAGCCGGCTGAGCTCTTCAGTGAGGCGCTGAACCAGGCATGGCAGGAAGCCAATCCCCTGATCCCCGTGGGCGCATCCGACGCCGAGGCCTGCGGTCCGGACGGCTGCAGCGTCAATTAAAACAACGCGAGGTCACTTATGGCCCATAATCCCCCTCGGGATAGGCCATAAGTGACCCAGCGTTGCTCTTAAAGGGCGGCGCTAGGCCTTCACAACCTCAAGCTCGACGACGGCCCAGGACAATGCGGGCAGCGTGAGCCGAAGCTCCGAACCAGTCGCCTTGACGCCTTCCAGCGGCTTCAGACCGACGCGGCCCTGCTGGTCCTGCGTGTTGGTGGTGAACCTGTCGCCGCCCTCGGGGATCTCCAGGACTTCGGCGCGGAGAACCTGGCGGGCGTCGAAGCCGCGCAGGGCAACCTCGACGTCGGCAGCTTCTTCCAGCCCGCGGTTCGCGAAGAACAATGCCGCCCGGCCCGTTTCCTCGTTCCACGTCGCGCTGACGTCCACAAGGTCCGTGTCCCCGAAGCGGCTGTTCGAGTACTTGTCCGAGTCCACCGAAAGCCGAAGGATCTGGCCCTTGGCGAGCTCAGCCATCCGCGCGAACGGGTGGAAAATGGTCTGCTTCCAGGCCGGTCCGTTCTCTTCTGACAGGATGGGCGCGATGACGTTGACCAGTTGCGCCTGGTTGGCGATCTTGACGCGGTCGCCATGGCGGAGCAGCGAGTTGAGCAGGGTGCCCACCACCACGGCATCCGTCACGTTGTACTTGTCCTCGATGATGCGGGGGTGCTCGCGCCAACCAGCCTTGATCACGTTGTGAGGCTGGTCCTCAGTGTCCAGGCCGCGCTGGTACCAGACGTTCCATTCGTCGAAGGACAGGTTGATGTGCTTCTTGTGCTTGCCCTTGGCCCGCACGGCGTCCGCGGTGGCGATCACTGACTCGATGAAGTAGTCGGTATCGACGGCGGATGCCAGGAAGCTGCCGACGTCGCCTTCGTGCTCGTAGTAGTAGGCATGGAGGGAAACGTAATCCACCTCGTCGTAGGTGTGGGTGAGGACCGTCTGCTCCCAGGCACCAAACGTTGGCATCCGGGAGTTGGAGCTGCCGCACGCAACAAGCTCAATGTCAGGGTCCACGAAGCGCATGGCCTTGGCCGCTTCCTGGGCAAGTCGCCCATACTCCTCGGCGGTCTTGTGGCCGATCTGCCAAGGACCGTCCATTTCATTCCCCAGGCACCACAGCTTGATATCGAACGGGTCCTTGTGGCCGTTCTTGGCGCGCAGATCGGACCAGTAGCTCCCGCCGGGGTGGTTGGCGTACTCCACGATCTCGCGGGCAGCATCCACTCCCCTGGTGCCCAGGTTGATGGCTTCCATGATTTCCGTGCCGGCCTGCTTGGACCAATCCACGAACTCGTGCAGGCCGAAAGCATTCGTCTCCACCGTGTGCCAGGCACCGTCCAGGCGGCGGGGCCGGGTTTCGCGCGGGCCGATGCCGTCTTCCCAGTTATAGCCGGAGACGAAGTTGCCGCCGGGGTACCGGATGACGGTGGCGCCCAGTTCCTTGACCAGCTTCAGGACGTCCTGGCGGAAGCCGTTCTCGTCGGCCTCAGGGTGTCCGGGTTCGTAGATGCCGCTGTACACACAGCGGCCCATGTGTTCCACGAAGGAGCCGAAGAGGCGTCTAGGTACCTCGCCGATGGTGAAATCGCGATCGAGGGTGATGCGTGCGCGGGACATGTATCTCCTTGGTTGTGTTCAAAAGGTGGTGAGCGAAGGTGCCGGATCAGGTTCCGGCGAGTCCCGTCGTCGCGACGCCCTTGATGATCTGGCGTTGGAAGAACAGGAAGACGACGATGAGCGGCAAAGCGGCCAACAAAGCGGACGCCATGTTCTGGGCGTATTGGATGCCGTAGGCGCTCTTGATGGTCTGCAGGCCCACCGGGAGGGTCAGCAGGTTGCCGTCGTTGGTTGCGATGAACGGCCACAGGAAGTTGTTCCACGCACCGATGAACACGAAGATCGCGACGGCGGCCAGGATCGGGCGGGACAACGGAAGGATGATCTGGGTAAAGATGCGCAAGCGGCTGGCACCGTCCATCACGGCGGCTTCCTCGAGTTCCCGCGGGATCTGGTCGAAGAACTTCTTCAGCACGAACACCATGGCCGGGTGGATGACCTGCGGCAGGATGATGGCCCAGGAAGTATCGATCAGGTGCAGGGCCAGCATTTGGTAGAACAGCGGAATGATCAGGACCGGCGGTGGGATGATGATGGACGCGATAATCACGGTCATCAGTACCTTCTTGCCCTTGAAATCGATCCTCGAGAGCGCATACGCCACCAGCGCCGAGATCACCAGGGTGATGGCCGTGATGGCCGCCGACGTGTAAAGCGAGTTCCACGTCCAGAGCGGGATGTTGCCGTCCTGGAACACTTTGATGAACGCGTCCGGGGTAAAGCCCGACGGCGGCAGCCAGGTGACATCCGGAGCCGCGGCATCCGTCTCGGTCTTGAAAGCGGTGGCCGTGGCCCAGGCAAACGGGATCAGCCACAACACCGCGATGAATCCGGCGGCGACGATCGCTGTGATTCTGCCGACGGTCAGCTTTTTCCGTGGCTGGTGGATCTTCAGTGCGGTGGTGGGTGCGGCGCCCGGCATGGGACGCGTGAGGGTGGGGGTTGCCATGGTTATGCACTCCTGCGGCGGGTGATGACGAACTGCATGATGGAGACCACCACGATCAGCCCGAAGAAGATGTAGGAGATGGCTGCCGAATATCCCAGCCGGTATCCGGTGAACCCGGTTTCGAAGATGTACTGCACCACGGGACGAGTAGTCCCAGCGGGACCGCCGGCCGTCATCTGGTACACCTGATCGAAGATCTTCAGGGACGCCAGGATCTGGAGCAGCACGATCATCACGGTGGTGGGCGTGAGTTGCGGCAGGGTGATGGAGAAAAACTGCCGCCAAGCGCCGGCACCGTCCAGGGACGCCGCTTCATAGTGTTGCGTTGGAATGTTCTGCATCGCTGCCAGGTACAGAAGGAAGTTGAAGCCCACGGTCCACCACAGCGTTGCAATGACGATCGCCCACATGGCCACATTGGGATCATTCAGCCACGCGACTCGAGGCAGTCCGATTCCTGCCAGGAACTCGTTGATGAGGCCGAGCTGCGGGTTGTACATCCAGGTGAAGAACAGTGAGACAACCGTGGACGCCAGGAGGTACGGGGCAAAGTAGGACAGCCGCCAGAGCCATTGGGCCGGGAGCCCGATATTGAGCAGCGCTGCCATCACCAGGGCCACCAGGACCAGCGGAACCGTGCTGATGACCGTGAAATATAGGGTGTTGCCCAGCGAATGCCACATATCGGCGTCGGCCAGTGCTTCGGCGTAGTTGTCGAACCCGATCAGTTTGTCGTTGGCGCCGGTAAGGGACTTGCCCGTGAGGCTCATGTAGAAGCCGTAGACCATGGGCCAGACGAGGAAGGCGAGGAAGAACACCAGGAACGGGGTGGCGAAGGCCCAGCCGCTCAGATTGTTGTTGGTGCGGCTCCGCGGCCTGCGCAGACTATCCGGCCTTGGCCGGGACAGCGTAGAGGTACTCATTCAAGAACTCCTTTGGTCGCTCGGTACGTTGGCCGGCTAGACCGGGTTAGGACGGGAAAGAAGCGTGTTGGTGCGGTGTTCGAAGGCATCCCAGCCGACTGATGCCTTGTCCCGCCCCAGAAGGACGTTCTGCACGTTCTCCGCGAAGTAGGTCTGCCAGTCCGAGCCGGAGCCGCTGAACCATGCTTCGGGGTCGTAGGCGATGATGTCCGCTGCGTTGGCGTAGTGGATCTGGGGCGTGAGCTCGCGGTAACCCTGGGATTTGACCACAGGTTGGAAGGCCGGAATGTGTCCCGCTTCCGCCCAGGACAGAGATCCCTTGAGGACGTCCGTGACGAATTTGTAGACATCGCGGCGTTTGTCCTCGTTCAGTGTGAGCTGCCGAGGGAGGACAAAGGAATGCGAGTCCGCGTAGGAGGCTGGTGTCCCGTACAAGGTTGGGATGGTGGCTGCGTCTACGGGTATCCCCGCATTCTTCATGGTGGGCAGTTCCCAGACGCCGCTGAACAGCATCCCCGAGCCGCCGCGCGCGAACTCCGCGATGCCCGTGCTGATGTCGCCGGCCTGGGCTGCGATGGTGTCGTCGAAGAGCGAGGTCATGAACTCCAACGACTCAATGGCTGCATCCCGGTCCACTTCCATGGCCTGGCCCGGCGTGAGCACTATGTCCGCTCCGTGCTGTTTATAGAGGGTGTAGAACAGGCGCCACATCTGGGAGCCGCTGCCCAGGTATCCGAAGGACAGGCCGTGGGCCTTGGTGACTTTCTGCATTTCCAGGGCCATGGCCTTGAACTCCTGTGGGGAGCTCACTTCCTGAAGCTGGCCGTTGTTGCCCAGGACTCCCGCTTTGCCTGCCACGTCAGTGTTGTAGAACATGACAAATGGGTGGGAGTCCAGCGCGATGGAGAAGACTTTCCCGTCTTGCTGGCTCTTTTCCCAGATTCGCGGGGCGAAGTTCTCGGGCCTGACGCCATTTTCAGCAAGCAGATCCAAATCCCAAGGCTCAATCAGCCCGCCGGGCGCATACCCGGGAACCCGGCTGGCGTGCATGATGGCCACCTCTGGGGGTCGCCCGCCCGCTGACGCCATGGCCAGCTTGGTGTAATACGGCGGGCCCCAAGCCAACACCGTGGGGTGGACCTTGAAGCCAGGGTTGGCCTGGTTGGCACTGTTGATCATGGCCTGCATCTTGATGCCGTCACCGCCGGACAAGAGATGCCAGAAATCAATGTCCTGAACCGTGTTTGCCTGGGCCGCACCTCCACAGCCTGTGAGGCCCGTGGCCAGGATCCCGCCTCCGAGGAGGGCCGATCCGGTCAATAACTGTCTCCGGGACAACTGTTTCCCGGTCAAAGATTCAAACTGCTTCACCCGTCACTCCTTTGGAAGGGTCCGCTGAAAAAGAACACAACTGCTGCGCAAATCCGGCTCCGGTGCATCTCCACTGCCGGGTAAAGGGTGGCCCGGGGGTGACGCGGCTCTCACATTACATCGTTGTAATATCTGAGGCAAGGAAAAATTGTTAGCGCGCACAGTTAAATTTCAAAGACCGCTTAGCCCGTGCTGTCTCGCTCCACAATGGTGTAGTCCACCGTGACGACGCGTTGTCCGTGGCCCCTGTCGGCCATGCGCGCAGTGAGGAGGCGCAGCGCTTCGGTGGCGATGGTCCGTTTGTCGAAAGATACGGTAGTCAGCGAGGGAACGGCGTACCGCCCGTCCATGACGTCGTCGAAACCTGCCACCGCGATGTCATCAGGAACACGAACACCCCTCTTCCACAGCGCATTGAGGGCACCAATGGCCAGCGAATCCGTGAAGCAGAACAAAGCCTCAGGCAGCGGGTTCGAATCAAGATAGCGGGTCAGCGCTTCGGCTGCAGATCCCGGCGTCCACGGTCCACAAGGAATCAGCAGGGATTCATCCCTGGGGATCCCGAGGATCTGGAGCGCAGCCTCGTAACCCTGGGTCCGCTGGATCGCTGTAGCCGACCGTCTTCGACGGTTGACCCCGAGCACGGCGATACGCCGGCGCCCGGATTTGGCCAAGGCAAGCGTCATATCCCGGGCAGCTGCGAAACTATCCACGTAAACCCGGTCCGCAAGCTCCTGTGTCACTTCGCCCAACAGCACGACGGGAGGCAAGGCCACCCCAACCTTGACGGCACTTTCATCCAGCACCACCGGATTGAGAATGAGCCCATCGATGAGGTTGGAGCGCGCGCGGGTCATCAACTCCTGCTCGCGCTGCGGGTCCGAACCGGTTTCCTCGATCTGGACGCTCCAGCCTTGCTCGTGGGCTACTTCCACAATGCTCTGCGCTATCTCAGCGGAGAACGGGGTGGCCAGGTCAGGCAAGGCCAAGGCGATCACACCGGAGCGGCCGTTGCGGAGTCCGCGGGCGGAAAGGTTGGGAACGTAATCCAGCTCCTGCATTGCCTGCTCAACCCTGAGCCGCGTTGGAGCGCTGACCGGCACGATTCCGTTCATGACGTTCGAGACGGTTTTCGGCGACACTCCCGCGCGGCGTGCCACATCCTTGACCGTTGCCCGCAACAGTCCCCCTTGTGAATTTAGTGTCCGGGTGAAGTTCGAGTCCGGTTCCCACGATGCTACGCGAGTTTGTGTTTACCCAATGCCCTCGCGAAGGCCTCCAACGGGCGTCACGAGTACGCAAACTGCAGGACTTGGTGACACATCATTGTAAAGTGTCTATATGCCCAGGATCACGGCCGCCACGAATGCTGCCCAACGCGCCGAGACCCAACGCCGTATTCTGACCGCCTTTGGCGAGCTCCTCTTTACCCATGGCCTTCCCGGCCTCACCATGACGGACGTCGCGCGCCACGCGGGCGTTGGCCGCACCGCCGTTTACAACTACTACGCAGACATGGAGCAACTGCTCATTGCGTACGCGCTGGATGAAACCGAGCGCTTCATCGTGGACCTTCGCGACTCGCTCGCAGCTCTTGATAACCCGGTGGACCGGCTGGCCCTCTACGTCCGCGCACAGGTAGAGGACCTCAGCCGCCGCCACCTTCCGCCGGGGCCAGCGATGGCCGCCGTCTTATCCCCGGCCTCGTTCGCTAAGCTCGCAGATCACGTGGGCGACCTCAACGTCCTCCTCCAGGACATCCTGACTGAAGGCGTCCAGCAGGGCTACCTCCCGGACACGGATGTCGCCCAGTTGGCGCGGCTCATCCACGGCACACTCTCAGCCAGCGCCGCACGACGCAACCGAACGCCCGACGGCGAGACTCCCCCGCCTGCCCCAGCCTCCGACGTCGAGCTCCAGACAGCGCAAACGGTGCGGTTCATCCAGCTAGGTGCGGGAGCGCAGTTCGACGAGGCGGGCAAGCCCATCCGTGTGGATGGTGCAGTCCCTGACACCCTGGCCGGCTAACGCCAGAGCAACAGGGCGGCGACACCCAAATCAGGGCATCGCCCACCACTTTGCGTGGCGAAAATCAGCCGACGCGTCGTCAGCCCGGCCTACTGGCCCGCCCTACTGAGCCGGGCGGGTGGGGATGATCGGCCATCGGGAAGTATCCGCAATCCTCAGGTCCTCACGCGGACAGCTGAGCTTGCCGGGAGTCTGATCGACGAGCTGCGGTTCCACCAAGCCCTGAAAGCCCCGGGTGAGGACTACGTCCACTGATTCGTCTTCGCGGTTGTCCTGGAAGTAGTCCGTTCCTGCCAAATTCCGCTGGATGTTGAATGCAGCTGCTTGGCCTTTGACTCCTGAAACCACCACGCCGATCCCCGAGTAGGCAGTATCACTGTTGTCCACAGACAGGACTTTGTGCCCCCGTGCTTTGAACTCGTCGGCAACAGTAGTAGCCAGGCCTGCACGCGATGTGGCATTGAAGACGTTGATATTCACGGTTTCGTTCGGCACGTAATCGAACGTGGTGGTGGGGCAGAGGCTGGTGGGCGCCTTGCTGGCGATCGCCGTCGGAATCCTGATGACGCCGTTCATGATGGCCCAGGCGCCGATTGCTCCGGCCGCTATGACACCAACCAGCAGGACAAGAACGATGGCGTGGAAGACCCGGCGCCGGAAGCGGCTGCGTTGGGCACGTGCGTCCTCGGCGAAGGTGGCACGAAGCTCCGGTCCGGTCACCACATGGTGCCCGTGTAACTGCGTCACATCTTTGGGACGCTTGCGCTGCCTAGCCATCGATCACCAGCACGCGTGCGTGGATGGCCGTCCTCTGGTGGAGCGCGGTGCGGACTGCCCGATGCAGCCCATCTTCGAGGTACAGCACGCCCTGGTACTGAACGACGTGCGGGAACAAATCCCCAAAAAACGTTGAATCTTCTGCCAGCAACGCCTCCAGATCAAGGGTGCGCTTGGTGGTGACGAGTTCATCGAGGCGAACAGGCCGCGGTGGAAGGGCAGCCCAGTCACGGGGCGCGGAATATCCATGGTCAGGGTACGGGCGTCCCTCGCCCACAGCTTTGAAGATCACCCTGCAAGCCTATGGAAGTTGCTGCGCTAACGGAACTTGTGACCCCCGGCACACGCAGGTTGTGGCCAAACGGTGACTATCCGAACGTCTGGCGTCACAGCTGTGATGCACACCTCGGGGACTGACAGAATAGGGGCATGACTCAATCGCTCCAAGGTACCGACCGGACCGCTGCCCACACGGCCCCAGCCCTCGCGCTGCTGCTGGACGTCGACGGCCCCATCGCCAGCCCTGTGACGCGCGACGTCAAGCCGGATATCATCGCAGACCTCGTGGCGCTGGCTTCGGCCGGCATCCCCGTCATCTTCAACACAGGCCGATCGGATGCCTTCATCAGCGAACAGGTCATGGGGCCGATGATCGCTGCTGGAATGCCGGCCGACACCATCATCCACGCCATCTGCGAAAAGGGCGCCGTGTGGTTCAGCTACACCGACGCCGGTCCTGGCCCCATCCACGTGGACCACGAGCTCGCCGTGCCCAAGGCATATGGGGATGACATCCGCAGGCTCGTTGCCGAGGACTACTCCGCGCATATGTTCTTCGATGAGACCAAGCGTGCCATGGTCTCCGTTGAGCAGCACGTTGAAGTGGCCAGCGAAGATTACCTGGCCGAGCAAAAACTCTTCGACGCCGATGCCCTGAACATCATGGGCCGCCACGGCCTGAACGCAGCCATCCTGGACCACCACGCCCCTGAGTCCGATGACACCGTGGACTACCGCCTGGACCCCACCATCATTTCCACGGACATCGAATCCGTCCGCTTGGGCAAGGACCTTGGCGCCAGCCGGGCCGTGGAATTGTTGGCCGCCCAGGGAATCACCCCACTCTCCTGGCGCACCGTAGGTGATTCCCGTACGGACTACGCCATGGCAGACTGGCTTCACTACAACGACCACGACGTGAAGCACGTGGACGTCCGGCCCGCAGACGGCGTTCCGGTGAAGCCCTACACCATTCTTACCGCCGCCGACCTCGAGCTGGCGGACGACGTCATTCACGACGACGCCGGCGGAGCCTTCCTGCGCAGCTGGCGCGACGCCCTCGCCATTTAGACTCCTGCATTCCCCAGAAACGACTCACAACAGTACGGAGAAAAGCCATCACGCAAGCACAGGTCGATCCGATTTACCACGGCAGCCCCACCGTAGAGGAAGATGCGATCGCCGAGGCGGTCTCACCTGCCGTCGTTGCCCACCTGAAGCACAGGTCCGACGTCGTCCGTCACCGCGGGCGCTACGCCCTCCTTAACGGCGACCTCACGCCCCAGCAGGCCATGGTTGCGGACCTCCTGGCCATCCGCGCTGCCTTGGACGCAGCCGGCGTGGACTTCATATTGGTGCGTGGCAACGACGAAAGGCCGGTCATCGCCGTCGACTGGGAGTCGCGCAAGGATGTGCGCGAGGCCCTGGTTGCCGCCTTCCGCAATGAGCCGTTCTACTCCATGACCGTCGATGCCAAGAAGAAAACCTCGGTCCTGGTGGCAGACGGCGAACTCTCGGCCAACCGGAAGGCACGCATCTTCCGCCTGTACCGGCCCAGGGTGGAGCTCGGCGGCGGGCTTTGGTACGGCCCTGCCCTTGGTGTCCAGTTGGAGCTGTGGAGGTTCGAAGGCGACCGCCTTGAACTCCCCGTGGAGAATTCCCTGACCCGGCGCACCATGCTGCGCCAGGACGCCGTTCGCGGTACCGTGCAGCGCCACGGCCTCACCTGGCCGACCATCGAGAACATGTTCGCTGACCATGCGAGCGACATCGACTTCGACATCGACATCGTCTTCTCGTGGGTGGATGGCAGCGACCCCGAATACATCGCCAGGAGGCGCGCCCAGCAGGCTGGGGCTGTCCTCGGCGAGGGCGACGACCATGAGGCACGCTTCCGGCAGATCAACGAGCTGAAGTATGCGCTGCGCTCGGTACACATGTTTGCACCGTGGATCCGCAGGATCTTCATCGCCACCGATTCGCCCGCCCCGGCGTGGTTGGCCGACCACCCCTCGGTGACGATCGTGCGCAGCGAAGAGTTCTTCGCCGATCCGTCAGTGTTGCCCACCCACAACTCGCAAGCAGTGGAGTGCCAGCTGCACCATATCGAGGGATTGTCCGAGCACTTCCTCTACTCCAACGACGACATGTTCTTCGGCCGTCCCGTTGGCCCTGACATGTTCTTCACGCCCGGAGGAATCACCAAGTTCATCGAGGCTGACACCCGTATTGGCCTGGGAGAGAACGACGCCGAACGGAGCGGCTTCGAGAACGCTGCGCGCGTCAACCGCAAGCTGCTGTGGGAACGCTTCGGACGGATCACCACCAGGCACCTGGAACACACGGCCGCTCCCCTGCGCCGGAGCGTGGTGGCCCAGATGGAGAAGGAATTTCCCGCCGAGTTCGCGAAGACCGCCGGCAGCCGGTTCCGGGCCGCCGACAACATTTCAGTGACCAACTCGTTCTACCACTACTACGCACTGCTCACCGGCCGCGCCGTTACGCAGACCAGCGCCAAGGTCAGGTATGTGGACTCCACCATGTGGGCCGGACTGCACTACCTGCCCAAGCTGCTTGCAAAGCGCCACATGGACTTCTTCTGCCTGAATGACGGCAGTTTCCCCGAAGTCGAGGCGAATGAACGAGCCGACCTGGTGACCGACTTCCTGGAGAAGTACTTCCCGGTTAAGGCACCTTGGGAGAAGTAAAGCCACCGGGAGAAACAAGCGGAAGCGAGGAGGTGTGCGTGCCCGGCGACGTGTGGGCCCCCACCCGGGACTCGTGCGGAATGCGGATGCCGGCCGCCCCCAGCCGTCGCTGAACCTCGGCTGCATCCAAGGGCTCGCCAACTGTGACGCCACCGGACATCGGAACCACGGAATGCACGATCGTGTGCTCGTAGACGTGGATCATGTTGTACGACTGCGCTCCGTCACGTCCGCGCTGTCCGCCGGCACGCACCCCCAGGTCCTGGGTATAGCAGGTAGCTGAGGCGACCGATACCGGGATGCCGGCGAAGCTCGCCGTCGTCGAGTAGTGCAGGTGGCCACCCAGGATGGTGCGGACGTCTGTGTTTCGGACGACGGCGGCCAGGGCGGCTTGGCCGCGCAACTCCACCAGCACGGCCAGGTCCTGGACGCACGGGACCGGCGGATGGTGAAGGGCAAGTATGGTGCCGTCCGGGGCGGGAGTGGCCAACTCTTCAGCCAGCCACTGAAGCTGGGATTCGGACAACTCCCCATGGTGGTGTCCGGGGACCGTGGTGTCCAGGGTGATGATCCGAAGCCCGTTGACGAAGTAGCTGCGGTCCACAGGATCCTGCGGCCGGCTCGCTACGGAGGCATCCAGGAACGCGGAACGGAAGTTCGCGCGGTTGTCATGGTTGCCCATGGCCCAAATGGCCTTCGCTCCGAGCGCATCGCACACAGGCTCAATCATTTCGCGGAGACGTTTGTAGGCTCGGAACTCGCCCTTGTCCGCAAGGTCGCCGGTAAAGATGATGGCCTCTGGCTTGATCCTGGAGGCAATGATCTGATCGCAGACCTCCTGGAGCCTGGCAGCGCTGTCAACAGAACCATGAAGTGTGTCTGGACCGGCCACCAAGTGAAGATCGCTCAAGTGCAAAAGCACATGACCTGGTTTGGGGTACTCGGCCTCGATGAGCTCCATAGCTGCCTTAGCGTTTGGTGGGAGACGGCGTCTCCCGTGTCATTCCAGTACTTCCAATCCAACCAGACAACAAGCCAACAAGAGGCCAACTGCCGGCGGAATGTTGGAAAATTTCTTTCTCCTTTCGAATTCGAGGACTCTTATGACAAAGCCTTTTCAACGGCGTCAACCAGTTCCTGCGCGTCAGGTTCAACCGTTGAGGGGAACCGTGCAACCAGCTCGCCGTCACGGTTTATGACGAACTTCTCAAAGTTCCACTTGACCTTGACCGGCTGCCCGGACTCATCCCGGGTCAGCTCGGCAAACAACGGATGCTGCTCTTTGCCCAGGACGTTGGCCTTGCTGGTGAGCGGGAAAGAGACGCCAAAGTTGCGTTCGCAGAACTCCGCGATTTCCTCGTCGGCGCCGGGCTCCTGGCCGCCGAACTGGTTGCAGGGCACGCCAAGGATTTCCAGGCCGTCCTCACGGTACTTTCCGTAGAGTTCCTCAAGGCCCGCGTACTGGCGCGTGAAGCCGCATTCGGAGGCCACGTTCACCACCAGTACCGCTTTCCCTTCAAAGCGTCCGAAGTCTGCTTCAGAGCCATCGTTGAAGGTGAGGGGAATGCTGTACAGGGTTCTCATGTGATCGCTTCCTGACGACGTCGTCTGGCGGGATTGCCGCCATCGAGCTTACGGGAGCTGCCGCAGCCATGAAACCTAGGGGTACCTACGCTCGCTGGCTTATGACGCGGGAAGGATGAGCGAAGACAACGGCACGATCACGCCGTCCGGCCGCTGGACCTTGTCCGGGCCAATGAGGATGTATCCAGGCGGAAGAACCACTGCCGGAGGCGTTGACGGAAGCACTGCCGCGGGGCTGGGCACGGGGGCCGCCGGCACGGGAGCCACGGGCGCCACGGTTTGAGTGACCACGGCCGGGGCGGGAGCAACCACCACGGGTGCCGGTGCTACAACTACCGGCGCTGGCGCAACTACCACGGGGGCTGGTGCAACAGCTACCGGTGCGGGCGCAGGGGCTACTGGAGCAGGGGCCGGGTTCACGGGCGCTGCGGGAGCAACCGGCGCCACGGGCTCGACGACGGCGGGCGGGGTGGCGGTGCTGGGAGCCACCGGCGACGTGCTGGGCACAGTCGTCGTTGTGCCAGGTGTTGTCGTACCAGGCGTCGTCGTACCAGGCGTCGTCGTGACAGGCGTCGTTGTGGTGGGCGTCGGTGTGGAAGTCGCCGTCGGGCTTGGCGTTGCCGTCGCGGTCGGTGTCGCTGTAGCTGTTGGCGTAGGCGTTGCCGTCCCTGTCGGGGTTGGCGTTGCCGTGGCCGTCGGAGTCGGTGTGACGGTCTGCGTAGGCGGTGTAGTGCCCGAAGTGGCGGGTGGCGCCTGCGTGACAGGCGGCGTCGTGCCCGAAGTGCCCGGCTGTGTGATCACCGGCGGAGCAACGCTCTCTTCGTGCTCGCCACCTATGACGGCCCGGTTGCTGCTGTCTGACACCGGCACGGCCCACTGCGGCGAGGCAGAGACGCCTGTTCCGACTCCAGGCTGGTAGTTCACCATGGTGATGTTCTGCAGCGGATCGATCTGCCGGAGCGGCAGGTAGATCCAGCCGTTTGGGTTGGTGTGCAGGCCGTTTACGATCGTCTCAAAGTGCAGGTGGCAACCAGTGGACCACCCTGTGGTCCCTACCTCGGCGATGACTTCTCCGACTCGCACGGACTGGCCTTGGGTAACACCAATCCCTTGAAGGTGGTTGTACGTGGTGACCAGGCCGTTGCCGTGTTCAATCTCAACACGGTTGCCTCCACCCCAAGGGTGCCAGCCGACGGCCTTGACCACTCCGGCGTCGGCGGCGTAGACCCTTGTGCCGCATGCCGCAGCGTAATCCTGGCCCCAGTGGAACTCGCCGGGAAGTCCGGTCAATGGACTGTAGCGGTAGCCGTACGGAGAACTCGGGTTGAGGACTTCCAGCGGCGCGTAAAGGCTGCCGGCCGGTGGACGCGACAAACCTGACGAAGCGACGGTCAGGCCGGAGGATCCGTCCTTGGCCACTGTCCGGACAAGTGCGCGGTCGAAGTAGACCATGGGCGTGCCAGCCTCTTGGGCCGGCGGCTCAGGCATGGTGTCGATCACTGTTGTTTCGGCTTCTGGCGGCACTAGGCTACCAAGCGAGAAAGGTCCAACGACGCCTTGCGCCACAGAACCATCCACGGAGCCGGTAGAGACGGAATTCAGGGGTTGGAAACCAAAAGCGAAAAAGGCTACGGCTGCCAGGATTCCGGCGATGAGCATGCGACGAAAAACGTCGGTGCGCACCAAGTCTACATATCGGTAAGATTCACTATGCTTGCCCACAAGAACACTCCCCAAAGCCAGCGGCACCAAACCCCAGCCTGGCGTGCAAGCACCATTGTTGCGGGAATCAAAATGAAAATAAAGGCTTTCCGGCCCCAGTGAAGCGCAGGGTTTCCTCAGTTTTTGCTCAAGGGATCTTGAGATTCGGGGAGGACGCCTTAGCCGAGGTTTTCCTTGAGCAGTGCACGGTGTTCCACGGCGGCGGATTCGTGCAGCGCGCGGCCGGCTTCTGTGAGTTCAAGAAACAGGGAGCGACGATCATCGGCGCACGTTTGGCGGGAGACCAGCCCTGCTTTTTCCAGCCTGTCCACCACCTTGGAAACGGCGCTTTGGGTCATGGGGGTGCGCTCCCCCAAAGACTTCATGCGGCAAGCGGCGTCAGTGCTTTCTGCCACGAGGTCCAGGATTTCGAACTCGTTCAAGCCGATATCGAACTTGGCTTCCAAGGCGCGGTCAATGGCTCCTGCGGTGCGGAAGTAGGAGTCCTGAATGCTTCGCCACTGCTCAACGAGCTGGCGGTCACGCGTCGTTGCCATGCCCCGATTCTAGTCCATTCCGCCATTAGAATCCACGTCATAATATTCTGCGTCATATTCCTTGTCATTCAATGACGCGTCATATAGCTTGGTGGCATGACATCACCCACCACCCTTCAAAGATCCGCCGAGACCGTGGTTGCAGCCGTACGTTGGACGCGCGCCCAGTGGCTGTTGCTGATGGTTGTCTGCACCGTCCTCGCCCTGGACGGGCTGGATGTTTCCATGGTTGGCGTGGCCCTGCCTTCCATCGGACATGAACTCAACCTCGGAACCGATTCCCTCCAGTGGATCGTCTCCGCCTACGTCCTGGGTTACGGAAGCCTCCTGCTCCTGGGCGGCCGGCTCGCGGACCTGCTGGGCCGCCGTCGCATATTCCTCATCGCCTTGGCGGTGTTCGCCGCAGCCTCACTCCTCGGTGGCCTGGTGGACGATCCCGCGATCCTGATCGCCACCCGGTTCGTTAAGGGTCTCGCGGCAGCGTTCACCGCGCCCACAGGCTTCTCGATCATCACCACTAACTTCGCCGAGGGCCGCGAGCGCAACAAGGCCCTCTCCATCTTCACCACGTTCGGCGCCAGCGGCTTCTCGTTGGGCCTGGTGGTCGGTGGGCTGATGACCAGCCTGAGCTGGCGGTGGACGTTCCTGGTTTCCGTGCCGATCGCCGTCGCCGTTGTCCTGCTGGGCATGAAGTTCATTCCGAAAGACAAGCCGTCCGCAGAAAACAGCGGGCATGACATCTGGGGTGCCGTGACGCTCGCGCTGGGCATGCTCGGCCTCGTCTATACGCTGGTTTCAGCGCCGGAGCAGGGCTGGGGATCTGTGGCAACTATCGCCGGATTCGCAGTATCTGCAGCGGTCCTTGCGGCCTTCGCGGTGATAGAGAACAAGGTCAAGCACCCACTGATCCGCTTCGGCATCCTCAAGGAAGGCTGGGTAGCCCGGGCCAACCTCAGCGCAGTGGGGCTTTTCGGTTCCTACCTGAGTTTCCAGTTCATCGTCACCATGTTCTTGCAGTCGGTGCTCGGTTGGACGCCTTTGGGCATGGCTTTGGCCCTGCTGCCCGCCGGATTGCTGGTGGCCACGAGTGCTCCTTTTGCTGACCGGCTGATCGAGAAATTCGGTGCCACCCAACTGATCCTCACGGGCCTCACGGCACTTGGCTTGGGCTACGTCCTGTTCCTCCGGGTGGGCACCACGCCCAACTACGCCCTGGACATCCTGCCCTCGGTGATCCTGCTGGGCATCGGATTCGCTCTGGCCTTCCCGTCCATCAACGTTCAGGCCACCACAGGCATCAAGGACTCTGAGCAAGGCCTGGCTGCCGGTTTGATCCAAACCAGCACCCAAGTGGGGGCAGCACTGGTCCTGGCAGTCACCACCGCTTTGGTGAGCGGACACGGAAAGGCGGCTGGAACCGTCAGCGCCCAGGCCATGCTGGAACAGTACCGCCCGGGCCTCATCCTCAGTGCCGCCGTCGCCATCGCGGCCCTGCTGGTGGCAGCAGCACCGTCAAGGCGCCGCATCCGCTCCTAGGTTTTGTGCACGGCTCCTGCCCTTTCGACCGCCTCCGCAGGGCAGGAGCTGTACACAAATTGCTCTGTACAGGTTCCGCGAAGAGCGGTCTCATGGGATGCATGAGGAATTACCTCACCGAGTACAGGTACGAACTTCAACGCACCTTCACGGGAACGGCCGGAACGCCACCCGAGTGGGTGCCGCGCCTGGCGGAAGGGAACGACGCCGGATATCACCTTCCCGGCTCGGCCGTCTGGGCGGTGCATGGCTCCATGGCCACTATTGTGGCCGGAATCAGGGTCCTGCTGATGCAGTCCCTGCATCCCGGCGCGCTTGCAGGTGTTTACGAGCACTCCGGCTTCAAGGAAGATCCTCTGGGCCGGCTGGCCAGTACCGTGCGCTGGATTTTCACGGTCACGTACGGCTCCAAGGAAGCTGCTGAGGCAGCAACGTACCGTGTCCGGAAAATCCACGAGCACGTCCGGGGAAGCTACGTGGACGGCACCGGAGCGTACCGCCCCTACGCCGCCAATGATCCCGAACTGCTCCGCTGGGTCCATGTCACCTACGCGGATTCCTTCCTTACTGCCAACCGCATCTGGGGCCATCCGATACCCGGCGGCCCGGATGCCTACGTCCGGGAGTGGGCGCAGGCCGGCCGGCTCATGGGCGTGGAGGATCCGCCCATCACCGAGGCCCAGGTTCGCGAGGAACTGGAAGCCTGGTATGCCTCCGGGATCTTGCGCTCGGATGACCGGCTGGCGGAAACCATTGCCTTTATACGCCGCCCGCCCTTGAGCCCACTCCTTCTGCCGGGATACCGGATACTGTTCGCTGCCGCCGTCGCAAGCCTTGAACCCAAGTACCGGGACATGCTGGGCCTGCGAGCCGCGCGACTGGGTCCAATCCCCTTGCCCGCCATCACCACCGGTCGCATTGTTCTGGGCATGGTCCGGCTGGCCCTTGGTTCACATGGTCCAAGCGAACTCGCAGCGCGACGGCGGTTGCAGAGGCTGGGATATGCGGAGGCCTGATGGTCCTGGCTTGTACCGCCACCACCCACTTTGAATCCGTAAGCATTTGACCGCGCCGCAATTCCTGGTGTGTCGGGCTCAAACCCAGCCAAAGTGGGTGGTGGACGTATGGCCTGATCAATCGACAACAACGAAGGCCGGGCAGGTCGGAACGAATCCGTCCTACCCGGCCTTCGTGGCCAGGCCTTAGATCAGGTGGTCCGAGAGGTGGTTCGGGGTACCGAAGCGGTGGGCCGTAATGGACACGGCCTGCTCACGGAGGAACGGGAGCATCTCGATGCGGCCGGCCTGCGTCACTTCACCGTGGTAAACGGCCACATCCGGACGACCACCCATGGCTGCGCTCAGCGCGGCAAAGTCGCCGCCGATCAGCCGGATCCGGCCGGCGTCGAACTTTGCTGCACGAGCCAGCCACGCGGCGTCGTCCTCGATCCGGACGCTGACGCCCAGGTTCGCGAACACATTCACCACAGCATCTTCAAGCACGACGGCGGAGCTCACCTTGAGCGCCGAACCGGCCACTGCACCGGCTGCTACTACTCGGAGCAGTTCAGCAAGCCGCTCGCCTTCGGAGAGGCGGATCGTCACGGGGAGGGAGCGGTAGCGGAACACGTTGCGCTCTGCGGACAGTGCAGAGACGTCCTTGCGGGTGCCGAATTCGGATTCCCAGGCGGCGGCGTCGCTGAAGAGTGACTGCTGGAGGGTCTGGAGCTCCTCAGCGGACACGTCCGCGGACTTTGCAGCGGCAAGGATCTGGGCGGCTGCCCCCTGAAGGACCATGCCACGCTTGGCCTTGGCTTCGGCGGGGAGCCAGCTGCCCAGACCAATGAGGTAGTTCGGTCCGCCGGCCTTGGTTCCGGCGCCAACGGCCGACTTCTTCCAGCCACCGAACGGCTGGCGCTGGACGATCGCACCGGTGATGCCGCGGTTGACGTACAGGTTTCCGGCCTGGATGGTGTCCAGCCAGACGCCCATTTCAGCGGAGTCCAGGGAGTGCAGGCCAGCGGTGAGGCCGTACTCGATCTCGTTCTGGATGGCAATGGCTTCCTCGAGGGTCTCAGCAGTCATAACACCCAGGACCGGGCCGAAGAACTCGGTGAGGTGGAAGTAGGAGCCACGCTTGACGCCGGAGCGGATGCCCGGGGACCACAGGCGGCCTGTCTCGTCCAGGCGCTCAGGCTTAATCGCCCAGCTTTCGCCTTCGCCCAGGGTAGTAAGGGCGCTCAGGAGCTTGCCATTGGCCGGCTCGATGATCGGCCCCATCTGCGTGGTGGCGTTCTCCGGGTAGCCGACGGTCAGCGAGCGGGCCGCGTCAATCAGCTGGTTGTGGAAGCGGGCACTCTTCGCCACCGAGCCCACCAGGATCACCAGCGAGGCTGCCGAGCACTTCTGGCCTGCGTGGCCGAAGGCGGAGTACACGACGTCCTTCGCGGCTAGATCCAGGTCAGCACTCGGGGTCACGATGATGGCGTTCTTGCCCGACGTCTCCGCGAGCAGCGGCAGGTCCTGGCGGAACGAGCGGAACAGCTCAGCGGTTTCGTAGCCGCCGGTGAGGATGACACGGTCGACGCTCGGGTGCGAGACCAGTTGAGTGCCGAGTTCACGCTCTTCGAGCTGCACGAGCGCCAGCACTTCGCGCGGCACACCGGCTTCCCAGAGCGCATCCACCATGACCGAACCAGAGCGGCGGGCCTGCTTTGCAGGCTTAATCACGACGGCGGAACCTGAGGCGAGCGCTGCGAGCGTCGAGCCTGCGGGGATCGCCACCGGGAAGTTCCACGGCGGGGTCACCACGGTGAGGTTCGCTGGGACGAAGGTGGCGCCGTCGACCGTTTCCAGGTCCTTGGCGCCCTCCGCGTAGTAGTGCGCGAAGTCGATTGCTTCGCTGACCTCGGGGTCGCCTTGGTCGATGGTCTTGCCGGTCTCGGAAGCCATGACCTCAAGGAGTTCTGCGCGGCGGGCTTCAAGGACGTCGCCGGCGCGGTGCAGGATTGCGGCGCGTTCGGCTGCCGGGCGGGCGCCCCAGGCCTTGCCGTGATCCACGGCGGTGGCGATGATGCGATCCAGTTCGGTGGCGTCGGAGACCTTGGTGGATTCCACGATTTTGTTGCCGGCAGTGGAACCGGGGATGCGCTTGAGGATGTCGCGGCCCCAGGCGCGGTTTGCCGGGAGCGCCGGATCTGTGTCTGGGGTGTTGCGGAAGCCCTCAAGCGGGGCCGGTTCGGATGGCAAGCGGCGGTCCTGCTTGCGGTTGGGGCCCGGAACCTTGTCCGTCATGCCGGCCAGGGAGTTCAGGAAGCGCTGCTGCTCACGCTTGAACAGGGCTTCGTTTTCACTGAGCTCGAAGACCGCCGACATGAAGTTTTCCTGGCTGGCACCCTCTTCGAGCCGGCGGATCAGGTACGCGATGGCGACGTCGAACTCGCCCGGGTGGACCACCGGTGTGTAGAGCAGGAGGCTGCCGACATCCTTGCGGACAGCCGTGGCCTGGCCTGTTGCCATGCCCAGGAGCATTTCGAATTCGATACCCTCAGTTACACCTCGCTGCTTGGCAAGCAACCAGGCGAAGGCGACATCGAAGAGGTTGTGTCCCGCGACGCCAATGCGGACGGCGTCGATGTGCTCCGGGGTGAGGGCGTAGTTGATGACGTTCTTGTAGCTGGTGTCCGAATCCTGCTTGCTGCCCCATGTAGCCACCGGCCAATCGTGCAGTGACGCCTCCACCTGTTCCATGGGCAGGTTGGCGCCCTTGACGACGCGGACCTTGATGGGTGCACCGCCCTGTGCGCGGCGGGCAGCGGCCCACTCCTGCAGTTCGTGCATGGCACCGAGGGCGTCCGGGAGGTAGGCCTGAAGCACGATGCCGGCTTCCAGGTTCTTGAACTCGGGCATGTCCAGGATCCGCTTGAACACGGCAATGGTCATGCTGAGGTCCTTGTACTCCTCCATGTCCAGGTTGATGAACTTGGGCTTGGGGAAGGACGCGGCCAGGCGGTACAGCGGCGTGAGCTTCTCCACCACGTGATCGACGGCTTCGTCGAAGGCCCACGGAGAGTGCGGCGCCACGGTGGAGGATTCCTTGATGGAGACGTAGTCAACGTCTTCGCGGGCAAGGAGCTTGAGCGTGCCATCCAGGCGGCGCTGGGCTTCGTGCTCACCGAGGACTGCCTCGCCGAGGAGGTTCACGTTCAGGTGCACGCCGTCCTGGCGGATCTTTGCGATGGCCGGACCCAGCTTCGCGTCCGTGGCGTCCACGATCAGGTGGCCCACCATGTCGCGGAGCACGCGGCGCGCGATCGGGATGACAACCTGTGGGACGATCGGAGCCATCACTCCACCTACACGGACAGCGCTGCGCATGTACCAGGGCAGGAACTTGGGCACCTTCGGGGCCAGCTCGGCGAGCTTGCGGCCGGCGACCGACAGATCCTCAGGGCGGATGACGCCGTCGACGAATCCGACCGTGAAGTCAAGGCCATTCGGGTCCTTCAAGACGCCGGCGAGGCGCTGGGCGGACACGTCCACGGGAATCTTGCTGGCTTCGGTAAGCCAGTGGCGGACCAACGCGATGGCTTCCTGTGCCAGTGCATCGAACTGCCCGGAATCCTGGGTGCGCGGGGCGGCGGCAACCGGGAGGGTGCTGGTCATTGGGGCTCCTTCTGGGACGGAGAAGTTTGTTTGTTTCCATCAGTATGGATCTACAATCACGTTAGGAAAAGCGATCTTTTCTGACGAATATTCATTACCCATCCCGAACCTTTGGAGGCCGCCTTGCTGGACGTCCGCAGGCTGCGTTTGCTGCACGAATTGAAGATCCGCGGAACGCTCGCTGAGGTGGCCGATGCCATGCAGTACAGCCCCTCTTCCGTGTCCCAGCAACTGACCCTGCTGGAGAAGGAAGCAGGCGTCGAACTGCTTCGCAAGGCTGGCCGCCGGGTGCAGCTGACACCTCAAGCCGAGATCCTGGTTGCACACACCGCCGCCCTCCTGGAGACACTGGAACGCGCCGAAACCGAACTGGCCGCGTCGCTGTCCACAGTCACAGGAACTGTCCGGTTGGCAGTGTTCCAGTCGGCCGCACTCGCGCTTCTGCCTGACTTCCTCAGCATCATGCGCCAGGAGTATCCGGAAGTGCGCGTGGAAATGACCCAGCGCGAACCCGAGACAGCACTTTACGAAACCTGGGCGCGCGACTTCGACATTGTGGTGGCGGAGCAATATCCCGGGCACGCCGCGCCTCATCACCCGGGGCTGGACCGGGCAACGCTGACCAGTGACGCCATCCGGCTGGCCACTCCCCCGGTCGGACTGGGCGGGGAGCTTGTTGCCTCACTGGCTGACACCGCAGACATGCCCTGGGTCATGGAGCCCCGAGGCGCCGCCTCCCGGCACTGGGCTGAGCAGGCCTGCCGATCCGCTGGCTTCGAACCGGACGTCAGATACGAAACGGCCGACCTTCAAGCACAGATCCGGCTCATTGAATCCGGAAATGCCGTTGCCCTCATGCCGGACCTCGTCTGGACAGGCCGGACACGCCCCGTCCAACTGCTGGACCTCCCCAGCCTGCCAACGCGGACCGTCTTCACGTCCACAAGGACGGCCGGCCGGATCCACCCCGCGATTCTTGCGTGCAGGGAAGTACTGGAGCGGGTGGCCGCTGCGCAGCAAGTTGATGCAGGGCAGCAAGTTGACGCAGGGCAGCAGTAGCCAGCTCACTTCCGCAGCGCCGGGCGTCCGTTGGCGACGCGCAAATTCGCCCACGCCTTCGAAACACACTGGCGACGCCCGGATATGGGTGTCCCCAGTCCGGGTCGCGGGCAGGAGCCAACGTAGGTGTCAGGAACGCAAAAGGCCCCGGTCCTGGGGACCGGGGCCAAACGCGGAGAATGGGGGATTTGAACCCCCGAGGGCGTTAACCCAACACGCGTTCCAGGCGTGCGCCATAGGCCGCTAGGCGAATTCTCCTTGCTTCCGAATCGAAAGCAGATACTACTGTACCTGAGAATTTCGGCATCGTGTAATCGGCCCGGCGAGGCCTCCAGGTGCGTCGGTCAAAACCGCGCCTTAACGGAAAAATGGACGCCCCCAACGCGCCCATTCTTGCGGTATCACCGTTGAGCTGCCGGGTCCGGCCCCTCGCCCCCAGGCCCCGCAGCTCACAATCTTGAGATTGCCCCAATCGGTGTACATACCCATGGTCCGCTGTGACCCGCAGATATGCAATGGTGTGCGCCGCTTTGCAGCCGAAGTTACTGACAGGATGTTCCCATGACGCAGCTTCACGCCCTGGTTGTTTACGTTCCCGAGACCCATACTCCAGCGGTCCTGATGGCAATAGGGGACGCCGGCGCAGGACGGATCGGCGACTACTCGCATTGCTCGTTTACCTCGCCCGGCACTGGCCACTTCACTCCCCTGCCGGGCGCACAGCCGTTCATCGGCGACGTCGGAAACAGCGAGCAGGTGCCGGAAACCCGGGTTGAGTGCGTGGTTGAGGAGGACGTGCTCGACGCCGTTGTGCTGGCTCTGCGAACGGCGCACCCTTACGAGGAGCCGGCTTTCATGACGTGGCCGGTGAGGGGGTGGCGGTAATCCATAAGTGCGCGTCAGGCGAAGATGGGCATTCGCCCAGCAGCCAACTCACCATTGATGACTGCGATCTCATCGGCTGACAGCAGCCTCACTCCCTCACCAACGGCATGGGTCGAAGCGGTGGCCCAGTCCACGACGTCGGACCAGCACCATAGCGAAACGCCCGCTTGGATGGCTGGGCGAGGGAATGGAAAGTCGGCCTTTCGGTCGCCAGCGACCCAGAGGGCGACCGCCTGCCTGGTTGCACCCAGCCGTTCAGCAATTTCGCTCCGGGTGACGTAGTCGAAATCGACGGACTGAACCTTCCCTCCGAGATCGTGGACCCGGGAAACAAGGCGGCGCGCAGCCTCTGTACCGCTGGGGGCATCTTGGAGGAAAGTCACATACGGAACGCCGGCCAAGCGGGAAACTATCGCGTCGAGTTGCTCCACGAGCAAGTCTTCAACCTGCTCCGAAAGTTCCCCGAGGCGGAGACGTACTTCGAATGGCTGCTCCGTGGTCATGGTTTCAGCATAGCCCGCTCTGTTGACAAATGACAACACCTAACGCCGCCCCCTGAGCAGTTCGTGCTGACCTGACACCGACGCGCGTCGCGCGCAAGGATCTTGGCTCGCTGGGTCGAGCTCTTAGGAGACCCGTCAACCCTTAACTGCGCGCCGTCAGATCCGCAGGGGCAATACATGTAGAACTTGTGACCTTGCCGCCTCAACCTCCATCCGGACGAGGTGAGGACACGAACCACGGCGAGCACGTCCTTATGAATCTCACTGGACACATCCTTTGGATCGACCCAGTCACCGCTACCCATCCAGCCCCATAGCCTCGCCCTCTCAAATGAACATCTCATGTAGTGCGAGGTTTACCACCCAGCCCCGACAAAATGTGGGCGCCAACCAGCCGCCGTCGAGCGTTTTCCACAGCCCTTTGTGCCGATTCGAACCAATAACCAAGTTCAGGTAAGCTTGTCGACGGCCCCTCATGTGGCGTCATCCTGTTGAACTCCCCCAGGACCGGAAGGTAGCAAGGGTAGATGGGCTCTGGCGGGTGCATGAGGGGTCTCTTATTTAAAATGTCAGTCCCTATAGGTAGGTTTCACTTGTGACTGTTACAACTGCCCTGTATCGAAGGTATCGCCCGGACTCTTTCGCGGACGTTATCGGGCAGGAACACGTCACCGAGCCCCTGATGACGGCCCTGCGGAAGAACCGCGTGAACCACGCGTACCTCTTCTCCGGCCCCCGCGGCTGCGGCAAGACCACCTCCGCGCGCATCCTGGCCCGTTGCCTTAACTGCGCCGAGGGACCCACCGACACCCCCTGCGGCAAATGCCCCAGCTGCATCGAACTCGCACGCGGCGGCTCCGGCTCCCTGGATGTCATCGAGATTGACGCCGCCAGCCACGGTGGTGTGGACGACGCCCGCGATCTCCGCGAGCGCGCAACTTTCGCCCCGGTGCGGGACCGCTACAAGATCTTCATTATCGACGAAGCCCACATGGTCACGTCGGCTGGCTTCAACGCGCTTCTGAAGATCGTCGAAGAGCCGCCGGAACACATCAAGTTCATCTTTGCCACCACGGAGCCGGACAAAGTCATCGGCACCATCCGCTCGCGCACGCACCACTACCCCTTCCGGCTGGTGCCGCCCGAGCCGCTCATGAAGTACCTTGAACTGCTCTGCCACCAGGAAAACGTTCCCGTGGCTCCGGGCGTGCTTTCGCTCGTCATCCGTGCCGGCGGCGGTTCCGTCCGCGATACCTTGTCCGTGCTGGACCAGCTCATGGCAGGCGCCGGACCCAACGGTCTCGACTACGAGCTCGCCGTCGCGCTTCTCGGCTACACGCACGCTTCCTTGCTGGACGACGTCGTGGACGCCGTCGCGGCCGCCGATGCCGCAACTGTCTTCCGCGCCGTTGACCGAGTCATCCAGACCGGGCATGATCCTCGCCGCTTCGTGGAAGACCTGCTGGAGCGCTTCCGGGACCTCATCATCGTCCAGGCCATGCCTGAGAGTGCACAGGCCATCCTCCGCGGCGTGCCTGAGGACCAGATTGCCCGGATGCGCAACCAGGCCACGAACCTGGGCGCTGCGGAGCTTTCCCGCGCTGCGGACGTCACCAACACGGCGCTCACGGAAATGACCGGAGCCACCTCCCCGCGGCTTCACTTGGAACTTCTCTGCGCGCGGATCCTGCTGCCCAGCTCCGAGGAAACAGAACGGGGCATTGCCGCCCGGATCGACCGCGTGGAGCGTCGCCTGAATTACGCTGGCGACGCCGGAATCCCGGCTGCCGCTTCCGGCACACCTTCCGCCGCGGCTTCTTCACCGGCGGTTGCCCCCGTTGCCCAGTCCGCTCCCGCGCAAGCACCGGCGGCAGCTGTATCGGTCCCGGCAGCCGCTCCAGCATCTGCACCTGCACCTGCACCAGTTCAGGCACCCGCACCTGCCTCTTCACCAGTTCAAGCACCTGTACCTGTGTCGGAAACGTCGTCTGCGCCCGTGTCGCGGGGGCCACTCTCCGCTCCGCGCGTCTCGACCAACGACTGGCCCGTGGACGAGTCGACGGCTGCACAGCGTCCTGTCCAGAATGCTCCCTCGACGAAGCCTGCCGCCGCGACGGCCCCTCCCGCCGCACCGCAACCGGCGCCGCAGACTGCACCCGCCTCGCAGACCACACCCGCTGCACAGACGGCGCCCGCTTCCCAGCCGGCCCCCGCGTCAAAGCAAGCTCCTGCCGCTGGTGGAGATGTCGAAGCTCTCCGTCGCGCTTGGCCCGAAGTCCTGCAGACGCTGACCAAGATCAAGCGCAGCACCTGGGCCTTGGTCGAACCGAATGCCCAGGTGGCACAGTTTGACGGTCAAGTGCTGACACTCGCCTTCACCACTGCTGGCCTTGCCGGCGCCTTTGGGCGCGCGGATCACTCCGAGAATCTTCGCCAGGCAATCCATAAGACCATCGGCATCGACTGCCAGATCGTCGCAGTGGCCGGCGGCAACAGCTCAGCGAGCTCTGAGCCAAACCCAAAAGCACCTACTAGCCGGGATCTTCCGGCGTCACCTGGCACCACAGCACCTTCGACATCACCATCAGTATCACTCTCGGCAGCGCCGGCCCCAAGCCCAGCGCCAGCTGTCCCGGTGCCGGACGTGCCAATGCCGGCCGCGTCTGCCCCTGCCCCGACCCCTGTTTCGTCGGTCGACTCTGCCTGGGGCTTGGCACCCGCTGGCCCTCAGGCAGCCGCACCGGTTCCCGCCGGGCCGGAGGCAGTCCCCGCCGTTGTGCACGCCCCGGCTCAGCAAGAACCCACGACGCCGGCACCCTCCGCTTCTGCTTCGGCAACGGGCGCGCCGCATAGGGAAGCCATGGTTCCCAGTGCTGCGCCAGAACCTGCCCAGTGGACGACGCCAGAACCCGCGCAGCAAGCCGCACCAGCACCTGCCTATCCAGAGACGCCAGCGCCGACCGCCCAAGCACCTGCAGCTGCAGAGACACGCGCGCCTGCTACCGCTTTGGAGCCGACTGGAGACTACTCCTACCCGGACGAGGATTGGGGTCCTCCGCTCGACGAAGATGCACCACCGCTGGACGAAGAACCGCCGATGGATTGGGAACCCTCACCCGCTTTTTCCGGTCCGAATACCACCCAGGCACAGGCTTTCTCGGAACGTCCGGCACAGTCCACGTCATCGGAACAAATCCCTGACCACCAAACCCCTGCGGAGCACACCCCCACATCGGCGGCGACTACAGCTGACAAAACCTCAGAAGCGGACGCTTCCCACGACCCCTGGTCCCGGGCAGTAGAACAAGCGCCGGGCACGTGGGTGGTCGGGACCGACTCCAACGTAGGCACCAAGCCAACGGCTGTGGTCGAGGCCGATGCGGATGGGTCGAGCACCCCCCACTACGAACCGGCCACGGCGCAAGCCCCGGACTGGCAGGCCCCGGCGGACAGGCAAGCCCCAGCGGCGCAAGCCCCAGCGGCGCAAGCAACGGCGGCGCAGGCCCCGACGAACACGGCTGACGCAGGAACCCCGACGTATGGCCACCCGACCAGCCCGGAGCAAACCGGCTCTTCGGGCTGGGACGTCGCTCCGGCGTCGAGCTGGCCCGGCACCATACCTGCCCAGGCGACCCAAGCGCCTGCCGCATGGCCCATCACAGCTACGGAAACCCAACACGCCAGTGGCTCCGTTGCGACGCTTGAGGAAGGCGCGCCGTCGGGCGGTCCTTCGGCCCGCCAGAGCCTTTACCAGCGCTTGACCAACAGCCCAGAAGCCCAGGCCGGGCGGGTGCAGGCGCCCGTGCGGACCCAGGCCCGGCCGGAGCCGGCACCTGAGGACATCCCCAGCCCGGAGGACGAGACGATCGAGGAATCGAGGGTCTTTGGGCGTGCTGCCGTGGAGCGTATTCTGGGCGGAAAGCTGATCGAAGAGCGCGCCTTGGATGGTTCTCCCCTGCAACCCCGCTGATGACAGCATTGATACCAAACAAACGAGGACATTTTGTACGAAGGTGCAGTTCAAGAGCTGATTGACGAGCTCGGCCGGCTTCCCGGTGTGGGCCCGAAATCGGCACAGCGCCTGGCGTTCCACATCCTTGAGGCCGATCCCGAGGACATGAAACGGCTCGTTACGGCCATCACCACGGTGAAGGAACGGGTCAAGTTCTGCACTGTGTGCGGCAACGTCACCGAGCAGGAAATGTGCAACATTTGTCGCGACCCGAGGCGGGATCCGTCGGTCATTTGCGTGGTTGAGGAATCCAAGGACGTTCTTGCTGTCGAGCGCACGCGCTCATTCCGCGGCCGATATCACGTGCTGGGTGGAGCCATCAATCCGATCGCCGGCATTGGCCCGGAGCAGTTGCGGATCCGCGAACTCCTCACACGCCTCAACGATGGCGCCATCCAGGAAATCATCATCGCTACGGATCCAAACCTTGAGGGCGAGGCCACGGCTACCTATTTGGCCCGCATGCTCAAATCGATCGGGATCACGGTCACGCGGTTGGCTTCCGGCCTGCCAGTGGGCGGGGACCTTGAGTACGCCGATGAAGTCACGCTTGGCCGGGCGTTTGAGGGCCGCCGGAACGCGCTGACATAAGGCGGCGTGAGGACAACCAGCGCCCTGGCAGGAGCACCAAGGCAGCGACCACTGCCTGAATCACGAGGCCGGTGAGGGCGATGGGCACCGGAGGCGCAAGCTGATCACTTGATTCCCCTCCGATACACGGAACATCACGGCTCGGTCCATCCGCTGCCCACTGCAGGCCGGACAACACCCATGCCAATTCATGCTCCCTGGGGAGCGCCTCCGCGGCGATGCTACCGAAGAGCAGGACGGGGTTGGAAGCTGCCAGCCAAGCAACCCGCTCTGTATGCGTCACTTCCACGGGGCGGAGACGCCCAACGCACTCGTATGCTGTGATCCGTCCGTTGTCGTCCCGCTCCACGTTGATGGGCACTGACGCTTGGTCCATCACGACGGTCCCGGGCAGCAGCGCAATGGTGGCTGCTACATTGCCCAGGCACAGGAACGCCACCGGCGCAGCAGCCAGGGCAACACCTGCCGCCGTTCGGCCAGAGCATGCGCGGGCACCGGCACCTATGAGTCCAAACAACACAATTTCAAGGACAACAACCACGACGCCGGCACCCGCCAACGCGATCGGCCCGCCGACGGCCACGCCCACCGCGAGCAGCACGATGCCGGATGGCACAGCGAAGACCGCCCCACGGAAGAATGCGGCGAACAGCACGCCGAAGAATGTTCGACCTAATTGACGGAAGCCCCACATTGCCCCGAGGAGTGCCGAAACGACTGCCATCAATCCGGCCATCAAAATGTAGATGGCGCTTGGCAGGCTCGATTCGAACCATCCGTTGGCTTCGCCGAAGGCGACCACAGTTGCGGCCATCGCCCAGGCGAGCATCAGGGCGCATGCGCAGGCCAACCAGAACCACCACGATCGCAAGGACGTGCGGCAGTCATCCCAAGCCTCCCGCACAGCGGCTCCAAGGATGTCAGCGATCCCAGGTTGATGGTTCAGCCTGTGTTCACTGCCCGCGGTCCCGTCATGCCGCGGAAACCGGTCGTCGATGACGCCGCCGCCGATCACTTCGTATTCCGAATCGCTGCGCGCTGGCCCGGGATCGTCCGGGTCCTCAGGAACCCAGGCCATGGCACCACGCAATGCTCATAAAAGGGATCGTACGCCCGTGGACCTGCTGCCGAAACGCCTGTGTGGCCGCCATGTGGTCACAATTCCTGTGGGGAGACAACACGGCGATAAACTGGCCAAATAAGCTACGCAGGCGTGCTCAAATTTGGAATTTGGAGTTTGGCATGCCGCGTTCGAACCCTATTGATGCAGTGAGGGTGCGCGCATGACTATGCCCACTACCGAAGTGAAGATCGAAGAGCTCTCCGACGGAGCTGCCATTACCAAGCAGCTGATCGTTCAGAAGTTCGGCGGTTCCTCGGTTGCCGATGCTGATGGCATCAAGCGGGTCGCTCAGCGTGTTGTGGATGCGCAGAAGGCCGGCAACGAGGTTGTGGTTGTTGTTTCCGCCATGGGAGACACCACCGACGAACTCCTGGACCTCGCAGGACAGGTGACGGACTCCGCTCCTGCCCGCGAAATGGACATGCTCCTTTCCGCAGGAGAGCGAATTTCCATGGCACTGCTTGCTATGGCCATCAACAAGTTTGGCGCCTCGGCCCAGTCCTTCACGGGCTCCCAGGCAGGCATGATTACCGACGGCATCCACGGCAAGGCCCGGATTATCGACGTCGACCCCCACCGCATCCGCACCGCCCTGGACAAGGGACACATTGCGATCGTGGCGGGCTTCCAGGGCATGAGCCGCAGCACCAACGAGATCACGACGCTGGGCCGTGGCGGCTCGGACACTACGGCCGTTGCTTTGGCTGCAGCGCTTGAAGCCGATGTTTGCGAAATCTACACCGACGTGGACGGCATCTACACCGCCGACCCCCGCGTTGTGTCCTCCGCCCAGAAGATCGACCGCATCTCCAGCGAAGAAATGCTGGAACTCGCTGCTTCGGGCGCCAAGATCCTGCACCTGCGGTGCGTGGAGTATGCCCGCCGTTTCGGCGTGCCGCTGCACGTCCGTTCCTCATTCAGCCAGCACGAAGGCACGTGGGTCATCCCGAGCGCCGATGAAAAGTTCACGATTCAAGAGGGAGTTGCCTTGGAGCAGCCAATCATCTCCGGCGTTGCACACGACCGGTCCGAAGCCAAGGTCACCGTTGTAGGTGTGCCGGACATTCCGGGCAAGGCCGCTGCGATCTTCCAGGTGATCGCGGATGCGCACTCGAACATCGACATGATCGTGCAGAACGTGTCCACCCACGGCACGGGCCGCACGGACATCTCGTTCACCCTCCCAATCGTTGAGGGCGCCGATGCTTTGGCAGCCCTGCGTGCCGCTGAAGGCCAGATCGGCTTCGAGAGCATCGAATACAACGAGCACGTTGGCAAGCTGTCCCTGATCGGCGCTGGGATGCGTTCACACCCCGGCGTTTCGGCAACGTTCTTCAAGGCCCTCTCCGATGCCGGCATCAACATCGACATGATCTCCACGTCGGAAATCCGCATCTCCGTGGTTACCAGCGCAGATGCCCTGGATGACGCCGTCCGCGCCATCCACGCCGCGTTCGAGCTCGACGGCGACGCTGAAGCTACCGTTTATGGCGGCACCGGCCGCTAAGGTCACCGCGGTAAACGAACCAGACGACGGCGAGTACCGCCGTCGAGGTTTACCAGGAAGGATCGGGGCAAGCGCCCCGGTCCTTCCTTCGTTAGCCTCTGATACGCTCCGCCGGAGCCAGCAGGACGTCGATGAGCTGCCTTAGTCCCTCCGCCATGTCCACGTCTTTGTCATAGAGCCACTGCAACTGCAGGCCATCGAACGCCGCGACAACCAATCTGGACAGCATGCCCGCGTCGACGTCGCCCCGGACTTCACCGGTCTGCTGGCGTCGGGCAATGTCCTCGCTGATTCCCTGCACCACGTTTTCGTACCGCTCTTTGAAGTATCCGTGGGAGTCATGGCCGGGATCATTGGCTGTGGCGGATGCGACGGCGTACAGCGTAGTCAGCCCCGGCTCGTGCCGGTTCCGCTCGGCGATCGGGGGCATGAGGCTAAGGCCCACCTCCTCCTGGCCGGCCACAGCCATGGCCCGTCGGTCGCGCTCTGCCAGGACTGCGGTGAGGAGTTCCTGCTTGCCCTTGAAGTAGTGGAAAAGGGTGGCTTCCTTGACCCCAACGAGTTCCGCGACGCGCTTGAGCGCAGTCCCTTCGAATCCTTCGGTCGCAAAGACGTCGGTAGCCGTCTGGATGATTTGTTCGCGGCGTTCCGCACCCTTCGCATATTGACCGCGGGCCTTGGAAGTAGACATTGAGTCAGTCTATTTCACCCATCAAAAATCGAGTCGTCCTAGATTTATTTCCATAAAAACCTAGTCACACTAGATTTTTGTCGCTAAAGTCTCCTGATAAGACCCGACGGTGGGTCATTGAGTTCATCAGGAGTCAAGTACATGAACCCCACACTCTCCCAAGCAGTCCTGGCAACAGGCGTGCCCGATGCCGAAGATCGCATCCGGGAACTCGCACAGAGCCTGTCCCTGGAGCAGCAGATCCAACTCTTGACGGGAGCGGATGTCTGGTCCACCCGCGCCATCCCTGAAATTGGGCTCAGTCGCGTCGTCCTGTCCGACGGGCCCGCAGGCGTCCGCGGCGAAGACTTCGACGAGCGCCACGACTCAGTCTCCCTCCCGTCGTCGTCCGCCCTGTCCGCCACATGGAGCGTGGAAACCGCTCGCCGCTACGGGCAGGTTCTCGGCCAGGAGGCCCGCCGTAAGGGCGTCCACGCCGTACTCGGGCCCACCATCAACCTTCACCGTTCACCCCTGGGTGGACGTCATTTCGAGTGCATGAGCGAGGATCCGCGGCTCACAGCAACCATGGCCGCCGGGTACGTTGCGGGAGTGCAGTCCATGGGCGTGGGGGCGACTCCCAAGCACTACCTGGCCAACGAGGCCGAGACGGAGCGCTTCACTTCCGACTCGGTAGTGGACGAACGCCCGCTGCGGGAGCTCTACCTCGCAGCGTTCGAAGACGCCATCACGGAGGCGCGGGCCTGGCTGGTCATGAGCTCGTACAACTCCATCAACGGCACCACGGCGAGCGAAAACAAGCTGCTTGAGACCCCGCTCTCCACGGAATGGGGCTTCGAAGGCGTCGTGGTTTCCGACTGGACGGGAGTGCGTTCCGTTGAGGCCGCAAACGCCCACCAGGATCTGGAAATGCCGGGGCCTGTAGGTCATTGGGGACCCAATCTTCTGGCCGCCGTCAACGATGGCCGAGTCAGCAGGGAGGCCATCCTGGAAAAGGTCACCCGTATCCTGCGACTCGCTGCCCGCGTCGGCTCCCTCGAAGGCTTCGAGCCCGCGGTCATCGGGCTCCCCGCCAAACTGGACGGGGCCGCCGTCGCGCGTGAAGTTGCCGTCCGCGGCGCCGTGTTGGTCCGCAACGAAGGCGGCATCCTGCCGCTGGACGCCGCCACGCTGAACAGCGTTGCGGTGATTGGCCACAATGCGGCAGAGGCCCGGACGCAAGGCGGCGGAAGCGCCACGGTGATGCCCAAGTACACCGTCTCGCCACTGGAGGGCCTGCGTAATGCACTGCCCGACGGCGTCCGTGTCACCTACGCGCGCGGCGCCAAGGTGGCCGAGGGCCTCCAGGCGTTCTCCCGGACTTCACTGCACAACCCGGTCTCCAACGTCCCGGGGATCCGCGTGACGTTCCTCGCGGAGGACGGCACAGAGATTTCGGGCGAAGACCGCCTCGCCTCACATTTGATCTGGTTCGGCATCGGCATTCCGGAAGGCGCCGCCATCATCCGGATGGAAACCGACTGGACGGCCGATTCGGCAGGTATCCACCATCTTGGAGTGGGCACTGTGGGGCACATCCGTCTCTCATTGAATGGAGCCGAAGTCTTCAACGATGAGATCCAGGACGACACCGACGTCCTGGGTGCTGCACTCTTCGATCCGCCCAAGACTGTTCACGCAATCGAGGCCGCGGCCGGCCAGAGCGTGCGAATCGAGGCCGAATACCGCCTCCCCAAGGAACAGATCATCCCGTTCACGGCAATCCTGCTGGGCGAAGAAACGGTAGTGGCTGATCCCCAGGCGGAGATCGACGCCGCGGTGGAAGTCGCCCGTGCTTCCGATGCAGCTGTTGTGGTCGTTGGAACCAATGCAGCCATCGAATCCGAGGGCTTTGACCGTAAGGACCTGGACCTCCCCGGGTTCCAGAACGAACTCGTTGAGGCTGTCGCCGCAGTCAACCCACGCACGGTGGTGGTTGTGAACTCCGGTTCACCGGTGGTGATGCCGTGGCTCGAAAAGGTAAACGCAGTGCTCCTGGGTTGGTTCGGTGGACAGGAGTTCGGCAGCGCGATTGCAGACATCCTGCTTGGCGCCGAGGAACCTGGCGGCCGGCTCCCTACAACGTGGCCGGCAGCCCTTGAAGATGTCCCGGTCCTGAACACCACTCCCGTGGACGGCAAAGTGGTCTACTCCGAGGGAATTCATGTGGGGTACCGCGCTTGGCTCAAGCAGCAGGGCGCTGGCGGCCCTGCTCCGGCGCTGCCTTTCGGCTTCGGACTCGGGTATACGACCTTCGAGTTCGGCACCGCCCACGCGCCACAGTCGGTCACGGCCGGCAACGATGTGCTTGTGCACGTCCCGGTGAAGAACACCGGCACGCGCACGGGACGTGAAGTTGTTCAGGTCTACCTCGAGCGCACCGATTCCGCCGTGGAACGTCCGGTCCGTTGGCTGGCAGGCTACGCAGGAACCCACCTTGCTCCAGCGGGGACTGACAGCGTTGAAGTCCGCATCCCGGCAAAGGCTTTTGCGCACTACGACGGCGGCTGGCAGTTTGAGCGTGGAACCTTCCGGCTGCTGGTGGGTCGCCACGTTTCGGACAGCTTCCAGACTCTGGACATCGAGGTGCGGTAATAATAGAGGGCAATTGGCGCGGCGTGGCGGCCTTTTTTGGGCCGCCACGCACGTGGTTTTCGCCACAAGCGCCGTATCTGGGGTATGGTATGGAATTTTCATGGCATGCTGTACGTTGCATACCCGGTAACCCCCTAACACGAAGAGGCATCAAAAAGTGGCAGCCGACTACGACGAACTCCGTACCGATGTAAAAGAGAACCAGGAGCAGTCCCTCCAGGCGCTCCAGTCCGCCAGCGCCCCCACGGCCAAGAGCGTGGTTCTTGAACTCGACGAAACTGACGGCCTGGACGCCAACGGTCCCGGCGGCGAAATCGTCGCTGAAGAACTCATCATCCAGGTCATCCCCCAGGCAAACGACGAGTTCACTTGTAACTCGTGCTTCCTGGTCCGCCACCGTTCGCAGATTGCCCGCGAAAAGGATGGCGTCGCCTACTGCACTGACTGCGAAGGCTAAAGACGACCACCACCCCGGCGGAACATGAATCGTCAGGGAGTGCCGCCGTCGGGATTCATTGCGGAAGGACCGGAGCACAAGCTCCGGTCCTTCCGCAATTAACTACTTGTCGCCCGTTTCCTGCCTGCCCTCCTTATCGGGCTCGGACTTATCGGGCTCGGACAGTCGCTCCTCGTCGGTGTATTCAGGTGCAACCACAGGGGAAAGAGCATCACCAAGGAGACCGGCGGCCTCCCTGCCATCCTCTGGAGCAGGACGGTCCGGCGACTTGTCGTCCTCCAGTGGAGTGTCCGTCATAGCCCGCCTCCTTGTCCGCCGATCATCTTCTGGCGCCGATGGTTGCTCACCCTGAGTTGAAGAATCCGCGCACCGCCGGCAAGCGCCACCAGCACGCCTCCTCCAACAGCTGCGATGAACAGCGTGGTTCCGAGGGCGAGCACCCCTTCCAATCCGAAGAACCGGACGGTGACCATGTCCTGGTTCTGAACGAAGAACACGATCAACAGGACCAACACCACCAGGCCCACAGCTACGGCCACCCAGATCGCAGCAGTTCGTGTGGGCCGGGAACTGCCCGGTGCCACCCGCCGCTGTGTGTGTTCCGCCCGTCCAGAACCTCCCCGGGCCATTGCGGCATCATCTTGAGCGCTCATTGACAGTCCCCTCATTTCCCAGAACGTATGTGTGCCCATCACATGTCCGTGCACTCATATAATAAGCATGCTTATAAGTGGCTCAACAGTGGGCGGGCAGGAAGGACCGGAATAAGGAAGGACCGGAGTTCGCGGTCCGGTCCTTCGGTCTATGGATGCCGTTGTTACTGACGGTCACAGTTACTGGTGGTCACACGCTGTAGTCAGTTGAAGTTGGCCCGGGATCGTTGTTCCGGACAGCGTAGTGATGACCTTCCGAATCGGTCTCAACGTCGAAATTCTTCAAGTCTTCCTCGGAAGCCGTTTCGAAGTCGTCGTGTTTGTGCACAACAGGGGTGTCCGTGTCCCCATGGGTTGCTGGTCCGAAGACGGACTGCAGCCGCTCGGTCACGTGCTGAAAGTTTTCCAACTTGCGTCCCATGTTCTTCCACCTCCTTTCAACGGGAGAGAGAAAAGCGGCAGGACGGCGCATGCCGTACCAGTACGCATATTTTACGCCCGCGGGGCGGAAAAGGAGCGACCGTCTGGCGCCTGAAATGGCGGGACCAGGGCTGCCAAGGAGGCCAGAACGCATTCCACTGCGGCCTCCAGTGGCGATTCCAAGGGAACCGCAATGTGGGGTTCATCCACGCGCGGGGGCTCCAAGGTGGCTTCTTGGGATGTCAGGAGCGACGCCGTCCTGTATTCGTGTTGGCGTTGGATCAGCCGCTCGGCGATGGTCCCAGCGGATCCGTCGAGGTAGATAAAGACGAGGCTGGGAACCTGGCTCCTTATTGGTCCCTGATCTACGGACGGTGTGGAGTGATTCCGGATCTGAGGCTGCTTGGCTGGAAACTCTCTGTGTTTGGATCGGTGCGTGGCGCAATGCGGACTCCTGCGGCCGCAAACGAATACTAAAAAATGGCCAAGCCTGACTCTATGGCGCCGTATCGCAGCGAAGTTCCCGAGATCGTTGGACGGTCGCCCAGCCTGACAGACTCCTGACCATTTTGTCTCAAGGAGGCCGGAACATAGCTCTTTTGCGTCGTACTCAGGTCGAGCGTGCGAACCTCACCAAATCCATGGCACAAGGAAGTTGCACTCGAGCGCCTCTTACACTTTCAGCTTTACGAAATCTCCGTTATCGGCCAATTTAAAATAGGCGGGGAGTAGCTAAACAAGAGGACCCAAGCCAGCGGTGCTTTATGGCCGATTGGTGGTTGGCGCAGGCTGCAAGTCGAAGACGAGAACGCTACTCTCCTGATCGCTGTTCGTGATGAAGGACTGAAAGCGTGGCGCATCGGGTCATACAGCGCCGGATTAGTGATGAATGGTTCGCCGACGTAATAGTTTCGGTCACCCTGTGAGGCGAAGGAGACTATGTAGGCCTGATGGAATCCCTGACCTAGTCCTTCGGGGCTGTTCTGTGGCCCCGACTCGATACTCCGGATGTAGGGGCGTCCATTCCGCTTGGATGTTTGGAGCTCGTGGAACTTTCGCTCGATTTTCTGTAAGTCCTTTCCGTCGATGTCCTCTCGCTAGCGGAACACCACGATGTGCCGGATAGTTCCGGGCTCATAGTCAGGGCTTGTCAGCGTTATTTCGCGTTGCTTTTCAGCATCATCCGTCATGTGTGTCCTGTTCGTCTGTTTCTTTTAGGCGGGAGGGTGTTCCTTCCCTGCCTGGGTTAGTGAAGCTAGGTCTGTCCGGGCAGAAGTGTGCCGGCCAGGGCGCAGTTGCTTACTCTGCGCTGTGCCATTCCTCCCGGCCGGCAGTGGAGTCGAAGGATCCTGCGGCGGAGAACGGGTACTGATGTCTTGTGGGGTCGCGGCAGGACAGAGCTGTTCAGCCGAACCAGTAACGGAAGCGTTCAGGCGACAAATTTCAGGTGGACGTTCAAGGTGCGGCAGTGCGTGCGGAGTCCACGCGTTCCAGCCATCTCTGTGTCTCGAGCGCGACTTCCTCGATGCTCTTTCCGGTCCAGCGGGAGATTGTGATGTTCACCTGCGCCTGGAAATTACTGACAAGGTCAAGGTCGGGATTGAGCAGCCACTGGAGCTCCATTCCGTCCATCAGTGCGATCAAAGAGCGCGACTCCAGATCGATTGCGTCATCGGGAAGCGGCAGGATGTCGCCGGCGTCCCGGGCAATGCTCAACTGCCGTTTGAAACCATGGAGCGAATCTTCGTAGCGCTTGACGATAAAGTGGCGGGCCGGATGGTCTGGGTTTGAGGCCTCAGTACTTAGGGTCAGAAAAAGTTCGATGAACCCGCGGTGCGTCGTGTGGTAGCGCATGAGCGGAATCAGGGCCCGGATGTGTTCAAGACCTGTATGGGGCCCCTGCCAACGGGACGACTCTTCCTGCCAGTGGCGCAAAACCGCTATCAGCAACCCTTCCTTGCTGCCGAAGTAGCGGATTAGAGCCGCTCCGGTTACGCCAACTTCCTCGGCTATGTGACGCAATGAGCCCGCGTGATACCCATGCCTGGCGAATATGCGTGCAGCAGCGTCGACGATTTCCTGGCGCCGTTGGAGCCCCTTTTTATACGGGCCTCGGCTCATGAGTGAAGCTGACATACCATCTCTTCCCTTCCTCGGTACCCCATCCTATGGCCCTCTTGCCAAATCAGGAACACCTGTTTATGTTTGGCGAAACCGAATCGCTCGGTTTCTTTTTGGGTGGCCTAGCGCACATCCAGTGAGACAGGTGTTCAGATCAATGAGGAGATGTACATGTCCGCTCTCGAACAGTACGAGATAACAGCCTGATGAAAATGCCAACCTTGTTTAAAAGCCACAGCCGACGCCGGAGGCTAACCGCCCTTGCCGTCGCAGCCGGCATAGCCGCCACAACTATCGCACCAGCCCTAGCGTCGTCGCCGCCCGCGCCCGCCGCCCAACCGGCGGGGCGCTCGGCCCTGGGTGAAGCCGCATACCAGCGGCCTCTCGGAGTCATTGGAAGCACCCCATGCAGCACTCACGATTGGCAACGCTGTGCAGGCGATGCCTCCGACCCCAATACCTCGCCGTTCCAGCTCGGCAACCCCATGGCTCAGCCCGGCCTCGGTATTCCGCTCGGTGGACTCGGAGCAGGCTCGTTCATGATCAACCAGGCCGGGACCTTCGGTCCGTGGAACATGGGCGGATCCACAAACACGAACTACGAGAAGCGCATCCTGCCCCAGGCCGCCATACACATTCGTGAACAGCAGCCAGGCCAAACCGCCACGACCAAGACGCTCGCCGTCAACAGCTCCGAGTTCGGGTCCGTCCTCCCTGCCTGGTCGACGTTGGACGCTGGGAGCGGGACATACAGCGCGCTCTACCCCTTCGGACGCATCGACTACGCCGACCCCGTGCCCGCCACATCCGTGTCAACAACTTTCTGGACACCCCTCGTGGCCGGCAACGACGAGTCCTCCTCCCAACCAGTCGCCTACTTCGATGTTGAACTCACGAACGAAACGAGCAAGCCGACGAACGTGTCGACCATGTTCACCTTCCCCAACGCTCCAGCTCACGTGGGCAGCACAGTACAGAACACCCCCAGCTCCGTTCCCAGTGTCCGCACGGGCTTCACCAGCCACGAGACCGAGGATCACCGCAACAAAATCACGGGTATCACGTTGGGGGCTTCCAGCCCCACCAACACCGCAGACTCGCAGAACAGCGAGTGGACCACTGCTGTGCGAAGCGAACCCGGACAGCGAGTCACATACGCAACGTCCTGGAACGCCGAAGGCGACGGCTCTGACATCTACACCCCGTTTAGTGCAACCGGCAGCCTCCCCAACGCTGCCCTCGACGGCAGCAACTCCGCCAGCGCCCTCGCAGTCGAGATGAACCTGCCGGCCCACAAAACGCAAACCGTTCGCTTCGTCCTGGCCTGGGACTTCCCACAGATCTCTTTCGGTACTGCGGGCGACACATCCTGGATGCGGCGCTACACCTCCTTCTACGGAGCGCGTGAAGACGCCCAGAACAACTACGTCCCGGGCAGCTATCCCGGCAACCAGGGCTTTGCCATCGCAGCGCGGAACCTAGCACGCGAGGACGAGGCAAAGGAAGCGGTGGAACGCTGGTGGAAGCCGGTGGCCTTCGATGACACGGTGTCGCCGGCGATCCGCATGGCAGCGCTGAACGAACTAAATCAGCTCACGTTCAACGGCTCCTTCTGGGAAGCGGGCCTCGTCTCCAGTCCACACCAGACCGACGTACCCCGGGTAGGCGCGGCGGTCCCTGGCACCCACCTGTTCCATACGCTCACGGGTGGTGGCTGGGCCGACGCCGGGGAGGTCGACGTCCAGGGTCAGATGGCGATAGCCCTGCGTGAGCTGTTTCCCTCCATCGAAGCCGACTCGGTCCGCGCGACGTCCGAGATGATTGCCCAAGACCCCAACGGCCGAGTGCCTGGAAGTCCGGGCTTCAACCCCCCGATCGACGGCTATATCTGGTGGCAGTTGAGCGCGCCGTGGCTGCTGTGGGAGAAATCTACCGGCTCAGCCGCACCCGAAGATACCTTCTTCGACCGTCCCGTTAAGTACCTCCTCCGCGCGTACGGCGCGTATCGAAGCTCAGGCAACGATTCGCTGCTGCGCGACACCTACCCGGCGATGGTGCGCGCATGGACGCACGACGCCCTACCCCGGATACCGCAGGGAGACACGCTTCCCACCGAGCCGGCCGTCTTCGCCAGCACTTATGACGTGATGGGGCAATCCGGCGGGGTGCACGGCGTTTACAACTCCGGCCTGTACATCCTGGCTACGGAGATCATGGCAGCCGCTACTCAGGACGCCAAACGGCTCGGTATCCCCGAAGCCTCGACGGTCGATGTCGACGCCCTCAATCACACGCGGGCCAGTTCCCAGGCTGCGTACGAGGCCGCCTTCTGGACCGGGAGCTACTACAAGTTCACCGACGCAGGCGAGAGATCCTCCGACGTCTTCGTCGACGTGCTGTGGCCTCAGCATGTGGCCGAGCAGCTCGGGCTGGCGGACATTAATCCGCCCGAACGTGTAGCCGCTCACCTGACCAACACCTTCGACCAGCTCACGCAGGTGAAGGACTCCACGGGGCACATGCTCGGAGCGCCGAACCTCGTGCCCATCGGCGGCAAACCCTACCCGTTCCTGCTCAACCGGCCTAGGGAACTCGGTTTCCAAGCCGCAGAGGTGTGGACTGGGACGAACTTCGAGGTCGCCGGAACGCTCATCCGGGAAGGCGGACGCCTTGGACGACCCGATCTGGTCGCCGATGGCAACGAGCTCGCGGAGGGTCTGGTGCACCAGATATACAGCCCCACTGCGGCCGCAGGTGGCGCCTACGCCTTCAACACCCCAGAGGCGTGGAACGGCTACGACACGACCACCTACCGGGCGGCCTACTACGTGCGAGCCCTAGCCGCCTGGGACACGTACGCATCGGCCCGCCGCCAGTGACACTGTAGACGAACGCGCGTGCATCAACTGAGGACGCAGGGTCAGATGGTGACCCTGCGTCCTCATCACGTCCGTGAGGCACGGTTCCGCCATCGGATGCAGTGTGACCGACGATTCCTCCCGCCAGTGCCGAACGGCCACTCGATGCCTTGGTTCGACCTACTTGAGGACAGCTGCGCACCTACGCGCACGCCCACGGTCGAGCCCGAGGGGGCTCGCCGAGTGGCGGCGTAGCTAGTGAAGCTGACAAGCCACCACTTCCCTTCCTCGGTATCCCGTCCTGTTGGCGTCTTGCCAAATCCAAAACACCTGTTTATATTTAGTGAAAAGTAAACGCATGATGTCTTTTCGGGTGGCGTAGCCCACACGCTGCGACTCAGGTGTTCAGATCAATGAGGAGATGCACATGTCCGCTGTCGAACAGCAGAAGTCAACAGCGCCACCGCTTTTAGGCGTCGGAATACTGGGAGCAGGCCCCGTGACGCAGGCAATTCACCTTCCCACCCTGGCAAGGCTCACCCAGACGTTCTTTGTGGCACATGTGATGGACGTGGACGAAGGCATTGCTGAATCAGTGGCCGGACGTGTAGGTGCACGCTTTTCCACCAGCGTCGAAGCGCTGCTGGCTGACCCTGAGGTCGAAGTAGTGGTGATCTGCAGCCCCCACCAGTTCCACGCCGAGCAAGTCATCGCCGCGTGCCGGGCCGGCAAGCGCGCGATCCTGTGTGAAAAGCCCTTTGCAATGAGCGGTGAAGAAGCGGCCCGAATCTCGGAAGTTTCTGCCGAGACCGGTGTGCCGATCATTGTGGGAGCGATGCACACTTTCGACCCGGGGTGGACAGCAGCGGTGGAAGCCTGGGGCGACCTGGCGGAGACAGCACACACCTTGCGGTCTTCAATTGTGTTGCCTCCAAATCCCCGATTTGAGGATTTCGCCACGGAGGTCGTTGCCCGTCCGGCCACTCCCCCGGCTCCTGACCTTCGCGATCCAGCCGTTTTGGAGGGCTCGATCCGCGGAGGAGTGATGGGTCTGGCGATCCACGATCTTCCGCTGGTGCGCCGCTTCGTCCCGACGTTCACCGATCTCGAGGTACTTCGTGCCGAGGCCCTGGAGCCCTTCGGCTACCTGATCGTCGTCCAGGCCGGTGGCCGGACCATTGATCTACAGGCAGTCATGTCCGACAGCTGGGAACCTGAATGGACCTTCGAGGCGATGAGTGACATGCAGTCCCTGAAGGTGACCTTCACACCCTCCTATGTGCAGGCCGGATCAGCCGTAGCCGAAATATCCGACGGCGAGAAGACTCAAGTCTTTGGCCCCTTTGACGCCAACGGTTACGAAGGGGAATGGCAGTTCCTTGCGCTCCTGGCACGGGGCGAAGCCAATCCTCCGAGCGCCGACGCTCTTATCCAGGACCTGCAATTTGCACTCGCAACAGCCGACGCGGCGGCGTCGGCAGCACTGAAACGACAAGAGGCCGCAGCATGAGAACTACATTCGACGTTCATGCGGACAACGGCGCCGCTCAGACTGGCGCGGTCGCAGCGGTCATTGCGTCCCTGCCCATGTCCCTCGCACCGGGACAGACGGATACGGCGGCGCTGCAGGGCGTGTCCGGCACGAACGGTTGGGCGCATCGAGCCGGCGAGACCATCGCCAAGGGTGCGGCCGGGGTCGCGGTGATCGCGCCGGAACCAGGCGACACGCAGTCCCTTGAACGACTGGCGGCCAGCAAGTCGGTACCCGTGGTGCTCGGCTTCCGCTGGGCTTCCAACCCTGCGGTAGCCCAGGCAGCGGAGGTCTACAAACTGGCAGCCCCTGACAGCGCCCTGGTTGAAGTAACTGCCTACATATGCAACAGCATTCCCATCGAGCAGGTGAGGGCCGAACTCCTGGTGCTGGCCGGGAGGCTTCTGGGACCCCTGGATGACGTTCGCACTCTCCGCACTAACAAAAATGGTTTCGCCGTTGCTGCCACTCTCACCGGCTCGGGGGCGCCCCTGACCATAGCGGCCGTAGTCTCAAACGCTTTGAACAACGACGTGCGTGTCCGGATGCTGACCAAGAACGGTTGCGTCGACCTCTCGATCCCGGCTCCTGACACCGCCCGCCCGGCAACGCTGAAGAGAACAGACCCGCAAGGTGCACTGACCTCTCCAACTATTTACGAGTCATCCCACCGCGCAACGTGGAAACGCTTGGCAGTCCTGGCTGCCAGCGGTTCCACTGCACCGGACCTTGCGGAATTCCGAACCGCGATCGCATATCCCTAGCAGATCCAATTCATCCATCTCAACGAAGAGCAAGGCCCGGGACACCAGGCCAGAAAAGGAAAGAACAATGACGAATCCCAACAGCACTACCGCCAAATCAGTCTCACGCCGCGGCTTCCTAGGACTCACGGCCGCGGTTGCCGCCGTACCGCTTCTTGCCGCTTGTACCGGAGGATCCTCCCAAGGCGGAGGTTCGGGCGCCGGTGGCACGGTAAAGTTCTGGGACATGCCATGGGGGCCGGCCTCGTACACGGAGGCAGCCAAGAAAATCACGGAATCGTATGCACCTGAAGGCGGAAAAGCCAAAGCGACCTATCAGCAAATCCCGTGGAACAACTACTACCAGACCTTCTCTTCGGCCATCGCGTCCAAGACGGGGCCGGCAGTATCCACCGGTGCCGGATTCCAGGCGTTCCAGTTCGAAGAGCAGAACCAGATCGCCTACGCCGACAAGGTCATCGAGGAACTGAAAAAGAACGGTATGTTCGATGACTTCCTTCCGGGCGTCCTCGAACCCTTTGAGTCCGACAAGGGCTATATCGCCGTCCCCTGGCAGCTGGACCCGCGTGTGTTCTGGTACCGCAAGTCACTGTTCGAGCAGGCAGGAACTGAACTTCCCAAGGACTGGCCCACACTGCTGGAAGCCGGCAAGAAACTCAAAACCATTGGGGCATTCGCCTTCGGAACTGGTGCCGGGGCCGGAAACAACATCGGAACCCAGTCCGTGGTCCAGATGTTGCTCAACAACGGCGGCGGCTTGTTTACCAAGGACGGCCAGCCGGATGCCCTCAATGACCGAAACGTCGAGGCCGTGGAGTTCATCCGCGAACTTGTGGCCAACGGCGTAGTGGACCCGGCCGCGGTGAGCTACAACGAGGACAGCCTCACCAGCCAGTGGAAGGACAAAAAGATCGCCTTCGGTCTCCACTCCCCTGGCCTTACCCAGCGCACCGGGGACACCACAGGTGACATCCTGGTCGCGAATCCGCTCGTTGGCCCGCACGGTGACAAAGCAACCCTCACGTACGGCAACAACATCATGATGTACAAGAACACGCCGTCGCAGGAGTCTTCGGAAGCATTCCTTGTCTACTACCTGGGCCAGCTGAAGGAACTGTGGAAGCAGGGCGTCGTGGGAGCGATGCCGGTGTTCAAATCCATCACGGAACTTCCCGAGTTCCAGAAGGATGCCAACAACGTCAAGATCATCAAAGACTGGCAGCCGATCTCCAAGTCGTTCAGCGCCCAAGGCACCAGGCTCTTCGCCGCCCTGGCAGCTGTTGAAGGTGGCCAGTTCCTCGGCCAGTTCACCCAGACGGTGCTCGGCGGCAAGACCGATGCGAAGACCGCACTGCGGGACCTGCAATCCGGCATCGAATCAGTTATGAAAAAGTAAGGCTAAAACGTGACCTCATCCACCGCCCGCATCGGCCTGGGCCGAGCCCGCCGGGGCGTAGCCCCCGGCGGGCCAGGCACGCCGGGAAACCGCAAGGGCAAGCTCAGTACCCAGACCCGCCGCACCTTCTTTTGGCTGTTGTTGCCCTCGGTGGTGCTGCTGGTACTCATCTATGCCTATCCCCTCATCTATGCCGGAGTGCAAGCCACCCATGACGGTTCCCTGATCGAGACCGGCAAGTTCATCGGGGGGGAAAACTTCGCAAGCGTGCTCACATCCGGGGCGTTCTGGAAGGCCGCCCGATTCACCGTGCTGTTCACTGTCGTGGGAGTGTTCGGCTCCTGGCTTGTCGGAATGGGACTGGCCCTGTTGTTGCGTACCAAGATCCCGGCAAACGGAGTCTTTAAGGTGCTGCTGCTCCTGCCTTGGGTCGTACCGATCGTAGTCTCCGCGGCGGCCTGGAACTGGCTGGTGGCGACGCCCGACAGTCCCGTGCCTGCGCTGTTCCGCAGCCTCGGCATGGGTAGCCCCTTGTTTCTGGCCGACCCTACCTTGGCCGCCGTTACCGTCATGATCTTCAAGGTGTGGGTCAGTTTCCCGTTCATGATGATGATGACATCCTCGGCCCTGGCCTCCGTGGACACTTCGGTCTACGAAGCTGCCAGCATGGATGGCGCCAGCCGGTGGCAGCAGTTCAGCCAGGTCACGCTCCCGCTGATCTCCCGCTCGACCTACATCAGCTGGATCCTCATGACGATCTTTTGTGTCAATGACTTTCCCACCATTTACCTGCTGACCGGCGGAGGTCCCGTCGATGCGACTACTTCTCTCGTGGTTCTGGCTTACCGCACCGTTTTTCAGAACTTCCAGACGGGCCCGGGCGTGGCCATCGCCTTCCTCATGACTCTCACCCTCGTCGTGGTGTCGGTCATTCTTTACCGCCAGATCCGAAAGTCGAGCGTCGAATAATGAATGCAGTACTGCATACAACCGCGGAGGCTGGCCGGCTTCCGCGGGCCACAAGCAAACCCCCTGTGCTTCCTGAAGCCGGTATGCGCGGGCGCTGGTGGAGGTTCGCCCTGATCCTTGCCATCACCGCGATCGTCCTGATCCCAATCATGGTCACGATGGTTCTCTCATTGACACCAGGACGGACAAGTACCGCCACAGGCCTTACCCTGGAGAACTTCGGCTACATCTTCTCCCAAACGCTCGCCACCACCTGGCTGCAGAACAGCCTGGTCACCGCCTTGGCGACGGTCGTCGTATCAGTAGCCGTGGCAGCACCGGCCGGCTATGTCCTCTCCCGCGGCAGGAGCAAGGCAGTCTCCGGCTACTCGCTGCTCCTGTTTGTGATGCAGTCCCTGCCGATCATCACCTCAGTAGTACCGCTGTTCATCCTGTTCGCCGGGATGGGGCTGGTGGACAACCTTCTGGGCCTGACCATCATCTATGTGGGGTCCACGATGACCGTGGCGACGTGGATGATGGCCGCCTACTTCGACTCCATTCCGATGAGCCTGGAGGAAGCAGCCTGGATCGATGGCTGCTCGGTCTTCGGCTCCTTTGCCAAGGTCGTGCTGCGCAACTCCCTGCCAGGAGTCCTCTCCACAGCGATCTTTTCCTTCCTGCTCGCCTGGAACGACTACCTCGTGGCCATCGTGTTCCTTCGATCAACCGAGATCATCACCCTGCCACTGGGTGTCCAGTCATTTTTCCAGCAGAACCTCACCGACTGGAGTTCAGTCATGGCCCTCGCCGTCGTGATGATGGTCCCGCCAATAATCGTCTTCGCCACCCTGAACAGATACTTCAGCGTCGGCGGTATCGGCGGTTCCCTCGCCGGACGCTGACACACGCGACAAGACTCGACGCACAAAATCGTCAAAGGAAAACATGTCCTACTCTCTCCAGCTCTACACGCTTCGCAATTCCCTCCAGGAAGACTTACCAGGCACCATCAGGAAAGTGGCCGCTATTGGATTCAAGAAAGTGGAACCGTACAACTTCGTGGCCACCGTCAAAGAGCTCAGCGCCGCGTTGAAGGAAAACGGCCTCACCGCTCCTTCCGGCCACGCCCCGCTTTTAAGCCAGGACCAGGATGAGATCTTCGCCGCGGCGAAGGAACTTGGCATCACCACAGTTATCGATCCGTTCCTGCCGGCAGAACACTGGCAGGACCCAGAAAGCATTCAGGCCACAGCGGAGAAACTTAACGCTGCGGCCCGGAAAGGGGCCGAGTATGGCATCCGCGTTGGATACCACAACCATGCCTGGGAACTGGAGAGCACGATCGAGGGCAACACCGCCCTCGAGTACTTCGCCAGCAAGCTGCAGCCCGAAGTTGTCCTGGAAATCGATACGTATTGGGCGGCCGTGGCCGGGCAAAACGCCGCAGATCTACTGACCCGCCTCGGTGACCGGGTGAAGTTCATCCATATCAAGGACGGCCCGATCAGTACCGATACCACGGCCCAGCTGCCTGCCGGCGAGGGAGCAATGGACGTCCCGGACATCCTCCGGGCAGCCACATCACTGGAAACAGGTGTAGTGGAATTTGATGACTACACCGGGGACCTTTTCGAGGGCATCAGCAGGTCCCTGGCATACCTGTCCAGCGTCGAAGAACTGAGCGGATAACCGCCACTCCCCCCGGCAGGCCTCCCACACCTAGGCCCGCATATGGCCAGAGAACCGTTTAGAAGCAACTCAATACATTCTCGGCCCCGATGAGCCCCCGATGGCCAGATACGCGTTCACGGGCCGTACGCAGTCCAGCCTCCGGCACGCCACAGTGTGAGTTACTTCGATGCCCGGCAATAGAGCAGAAACCTTGGTGGGACTCCTCAGCGAAGATTAAGGATCTGCTTTGCCTGATTCCCAGCCAAGAACACCCTTCGTGACTGTCTCCTGGAGGCCTGCCGACGACTGGACAACACTCAAAGGCCAAGACATTGAAATTTTTGAAAATGGAGGCTGATTGACCGCGGCCGGGTGGATGACGTGACGATCGATGGATTCGTGTTGTGGCTGATGCAGGAAGGAGCGTCGAGCAGGTGGATTAAAGAAAATTTGCCGGGAACCTTTATCCGCCTCGCCTCGTAAAGACGTGCTCGTTTCGAACGTCGTTCATGCCCGTGCTGAAGTCCAGATATTCAGAGTTCCGGCACAAGCTTTGCGTATCTGCCCAAACCCTCCCAGATGCCACAGGGAGCTTCATGGGCCCGCATTTACGAAGGATTAGCCGGCCGGACCGTACAGCGTTCCTGCGCCAGCGCCTAAGAGAGGAATAGACCCATGACGGACAGCAACGTCCACACCGAGAACCGACAACTCCAGGGGCCGCACGGGGACATCCCGGTCCGCATCTACACGCCATCGATATCCCGCCCCGAGCCGGTCGGCTTGGTGTGGTGCCACGGCGGATCGTACATCTACGGCGACCTCGACATGGCCGAGAGCGATTGGGTCGCCACCAGCCTGGCCGAGGCCGGGATCTCCGTCGTCGCCGTGGACTACCGACTCGCCCCGGCCCCTCAGTGGGCACTGGACCTCGGCGCCGAACCGGGCGCCGGTAACTCCTACTACCCCGTAGCAATCAACGAGATGGAGGCTGTTCTCGCTTGGGCAAACACAGAACTACATTCGCAGAGTCCCGCCGGCTGGGCGCTGGGTGGAGCAAGCGCAGGGGGAACACTCACAGCAGGATTGACTCTGCGCCTGCGCGATCAGGGCCTCGCCATGCCCTCTAGGCTGCTGCTCGTCTACCCGCTGCTGCACCCGCAGTTGCCGCAGTTCAGCAACGAACTGGCGGCCAAGCTTGCCGCAACCACCCCGGCCCCTGGCATCCCCCTCACAGCGGAAGGCGTCCAAGGGCTGACGCTGAACTATGTGAACGGAGACCCCCAGCAGTTGGACGACCCTTATGCATTCCCCGGTGGGCATGATCTATCCGGCTTTCCACCCACGTTCATCCTCAATTCCGACGTGGACACCATCCGCGCATCCGGCGACGCCTTTGCCGCCGAACTCGCCAGCGCCGGCGTCGACATGTTAACCGTCAGGGAACACGGAACAGAGCACGGACATCTCAACGAACCGACGACAGTCGGTGCCCAGCGGAGCATCCACCGCATGGCTGAGTGGCTCGCCTCACCATGGGCCAACGGTCGAGCTGCCGATAGCTCGTCGGCGAGCACGGAAGCGTCAGTGCGGTGACAACCCCGTGTCCCCTCGCAAACCCTCGCTGAGAAGCAAATCCCGGTTCAGGCCCGTCCTCGAGATCAGTCATCCTATGACCCCTCGCCAGGAATTACCGTCACCAATGCGGTCCTCGGCATTCGCTGTCTGAGATCTGTTCGTCTTTCCCCTGCCATCTTGTTCACCAGCCCAGGAGGGCACATGTCCCACTACGCCAATCGGCTGCCCACCAACGAGGACGGCTTCCTCACACGCAGCGACCTGCCCGGTCATTCACCGCTCTCGCTGTCCGTTCAGGTCACGACAGAGGACGACACACAGAGCCGGGACCGGAAAATCAGCGAAGCCGTCGACGAACTGATACCTGCCGCGTTCGAACACAGACACGGCATCCTCGTCATTCAACAAGACATCGACATGTATACCGTCCAAGTCGATCCGAGCGTGCCCTGCGGCACCATCCATGAAAAGCGCCACTGAAACAAACCACCTCGGCACCGACCACGGCACACACGGTCGCCTTGCCGATCCCCCCACGCCTCCACGCATCGAAAGGAAGTCATTTTGGACGAGAAGTCACACAAGAACACGCCGCTGCCCGGTACGGACATTGGAAGCACCATGCTCTCTGGCGATTCCTATCAAAACCGCTTCGGCCCCGCTGAAGTCCCCCTCGAAATCGGTCATACGTTTGGGGTGGCGATGATCGGCTATGCCTTCATGGGAAAGGCCCACTCCAACGCGTGGCGCAACGCGGCCAGTTTCTTCGACGTCCCGGCCTTCGAACAGAAGGTCCTTGTGGGGCGGGACGCCGATGCCGTCGCTGAAGCAGCGGCCAAGTACGGCTGGGCTGAATCAGCCACCGACTGGCGAACGGTGATCACCCGCGATGACATCGACGTCGTGGACATCTGCGCCCCGGGCTACATGCATGCCGAAATCGCCATCGCCGCCCTCCAAGCCGGCAAACACGTCCTGGTGGAAAAGCCCTTGGCCAACACCCTGGACGAGGCGGAGCTCATGACCGCGGCCGCAGCGAAAGCCCGTGCCCGCGGCATCCAGTCCATGATCGGGTTCAACTACCGGCGGGTCCCCGCCCTGGCGCTGGCCCGTGAACTCATAGCCGAAGGCAGGCTCGGCACCATCCGCCACGTCCGGGCCGCATACCTGCAGGACTGGCTCGCCGACGCCCAGTCCCCCATGAGCTGGCGGCTCCGCAAGGAAACCGCGGGCTCAGGAGCGCTGGGTGACATCGCTTCCCACGCCATCGACCAGATCCAGTACCTGACCGGGCAGACGGTCCTTGAGTCGTCAGGGATGCTCAAGACCTTCGTTGACCAGCGTCCCGGCCCGGACGGCCCCGAAGAGGTCACAGTCGATGACGCAGTGTGGGCAACATTTTGGCTCACCGGTGACATGGGGGCCTCCGTCGAAGCATCCAGGGTCGCCACGGGCCAGAAAAACAGCCTCCAGATCGAGGTCTATGGCACTGCGGGGTCTCTCACATTCGATTTGGAGAACCTCAACGAACTGCAGTTCCTCGATGCCACCGTCCCCGTACGGGAACAGGGCTTCCGCCGGATCCTCGTCAACGAGCCTGAGCACCCCTACATGGGTGCGTGGTGGCCGCAGGGTCACATCATCGGCTGGGAACACACCTTCACGCACCAGATCCGGGACTTCCTCCTGGCTGTTCAGGCCGGGGAGGCGCCGTCGCCGTCGTTCGAAGAAGGCCTGCAGGTCCAACGCGTCTTGGCCGCTGTCGAAGAATCAGCCAACAACAAAAGCACCATCACCATGGTCACCGATAAAGCGTTCACCACTGAAGGAGCCTGACATGCCCCGCCCGCACACCCTGTTCACCGGCCAGTGGGCCGACCTCCCCTTCGAGGAAGTCGCCCGCCTCGCCTCGGGCTGGGGCTATGACGGCCTGGAAATCGCCGTCTCCGGAGACCACCTGGACGCCTGGCGCTGGGACGAACCCGGCTACATCGACTCCAAACTCGCCGTCCTGGAAAAGTACAACCTGAAGGTCTGGGCCATCTCCAACCACCTCAAAGGCCAGGCCGTCTGCGATGACCCCATCGACTTCCGCCACGAAGCAATCGTCGGGTCCCGCGTGTGGGGTGACGGGGAGCCCGAAGGCGTCCGCCAACGCGCCGCCGAAGAAATGAAACACACCGCCCGCCTCGCCAAAGCACTCGGCGTGGACACGGTGGTGGGGTTCACCGGGTCCTCCATCTGGCAATACGTCGCCATGTTCCCGCCCGTCCCCGAAAAAGTCATCGACGCCGGCTACCAGGACTTCGCGGACCGCTGGAACCCCATCCTGGACGTGTTCGACGAATGCGGGGTCCGCTTCGCCCACGAAGTCCACCCCTCCGAGATCGCCTACGACTACTGGACCACCGTGAGGACCCTGGAAGCGATCGGGCACCGGCCCGCGTTCGGCCTGAACTGGGACCCCTCCCACTTCATGTGGCAAGGCATCGACCCCGTCTCCTTCATCTGGGACTTCAAGGACCGGATCTACCACGTGGACTGCAAGGACACCAAGCTCCGGCCCACCGGCCGCAACACCGTCCTGGGTTCCCACCTGCCCTGGGGCGACCCGCGCCGCGGCTGGGACTTCGTCTCCGCCGGACGCGGGGACGTGCCCTGGGAATCCTCCTTCCGCGCCCTCGCCGCGATCGGCTACAACGGCCCCATCAGCATCGAATGGGAAGACGCCGGCATGGACCGCCTCCACGGCGCCCCCGAAGCCCTCGCCGCCCTGAAAAAGTACGACTTCCCGGCATCCAAAACCAGCTTCGACGCCGCCTTCAGCAGCAAAGACTAACCGTTGCAAGAACTGCTGACAACGGCTGATGTAGCAAGCGGCGTGGTCACCGATCCTGAAAGCACGCATGTCGCCGCCACTCGTCTGAAAGCCGCGCAGCTATCACCTCTGTCTCGGTTCGCTGCCACGCAAAGTCCAGACGCGGCAAATCCCTAAAACAGCTAACAGAGGACCAAACATAGGCATGACCTCACTTTCCATGATCGGCATCGACATCGGTGGCACCGGCATTAAGGGCGGCATCACTGACCTCACCACTGGCCGTCTTGAAGGAGATAGGGTCCATATCGCGACCCCAAGTCTGCGCACGCCACATGCCATCGCTGACGTTGTCGCAGAAGTAGTCCAGGAACTGGAGCAGCGAATGGAAGCGCAAGGGGTGGGTGCACCGGTAGGGGTTACTTACCCCGGGATCGTCCAGCACGGCGTTGCCCGCTCAGCTGCAAACCTGGACGCTTCGTGGGTCGGCTTCGATATTCAAACCCTCTTCACAGACCGTCTTCATCGAATCGTCGAGGTCATCAACGACGCGGACGCTGCTGGCTTGGCGGAAGTGAAATTTGGTGCTGGCGAAGGTGTTAATGGCACAGTCCTGGCAATCACGCTGGGAACAGGGATCGGTTCGGCGTTCGTATTCGATGGAAAACTCGTGCCCAACTCTGAACTGGGCCACCTTGAGATCGACGGGTTTGACGCGGAAACCAAGGCCTCGGCCGTCGCCCGCCAGAGAAACAACTTGAACTGGGAGCAATACAGCGAGGTCCTTCAACGCTATTTCTCTCACGTTGAATTCCTCTTCTCCCCCGACTTGTTCATAGTGGGTGGTGGTATCTCAGCTTGCGCCGACCAGTACCTTCCTAAATTGAAACTGAATACCCCGATCTTGCCGGCCAAACTAAGGAACGACGCGGGCATCATCGGCGCAGCCCTTCAGGTAGCTGCACTTCACCCGGATGCGATTGCAGCAAACTGCAATTAAGCCCTTCGTTGTAGCGCGCAGGTTGAAGTACACCCCAAACTGATGTCAGGCAGCGTGGGCAAAGGCCGTCAAAACAGGGTTAGATTCTTCTTTTCTGACTACGGGTCGAGAAACTCATAGACCGCAACCTGACACCCCTCGTTCATAGGCAACGGCGCAACATATGGTTTCTTATCGGCGTTTGCGGGTGCCCCCAAGGCTCAGTCTTCTGGTTCTGTGCCGGCGTCGGCCCATTCCAGCGCGGCCACAACGTGGCCTTCATCGGGCAGGGCGCGCTTCTCGTCTGCCGGGAGCTTGTCGTAGGTGTAAGCTGCCACCGCCATGGGCGAGGTCGAGCGACCCAGACTGTACCGGACGCTGCGGTCGTTCTTGGTGCCGCAGATGAGAATGCCGATGGTTTCGTTGTGGTGCTCACGGCGCAGCATGTCATCGACAAGGGCGACGTAGAAGTTGAGCTTGCCAGCATATTCCGGCTGGAACTTGCCGGTCTTAAGTTCGACGACGACGTAACGGTTCTGGTCGACGTGAAAGAAGAGTAGATCCACGTAGAAGTCATCACCGTCGACGTCGAAGTGCACCTGCCGGCCAACGAAGGAAAACCCCGGTCCGAGTTCCCGGAGGGTTTCGGTGATCCGGCTGGTCAGGGCGTTTTCGAGGTCACGTTCTGCCACTTCCCGGATAGGCCGAGGAACTCGAAGTTGTACGGGTCCTTGGCAACCTGTTGGGCCAGCTCGGATGATTGCGCAGCAAGCTGCTGCGCAAAGTTCGACGGTGCATTCCCGGTGCGTTCCAGGGTTCTGTTCATGATCATGTTCAGCAACACATTGCGTGACCACCCGTGCTGAACTGCCGACGCAGCGTAGGCGTTGGTGGAATCAGGCCCGAGTTTCTTGTCCAGGAGAACCATGATGTGCCCTCACGGCAATTGCGCAGCAGCCTGCTGCGCAATTGCCCCGTCCGGCCACATGGCCGCGAAAGTTGTCATGTACTGGATGTTCCGGGGGGACAGGCCCTTCATGTCGGGGAACTCCCTCCGCAGGTCCTCCGAGAGTCGTTTGATCACTCCGCTCCCCCAGCCCTGCCGGTCCTGCTGGAACCTGACCTCTTGGCCGATCGTCCAATAGAGCTCGATGAGCTGAGTATTAATGGTCCGAAGCGCCTTGGTCCTGGCCGCCTTGACTGTCGCTTTCAAGTCCTCGAGGAGATCCACATAGCCGTCGGGCAGGTCCATGTCGCGAGAGTCGGTCATCATCCCACCCTAATGCGGCCAAAGACGCGCTTGATCCCAATTGTTCAGACGCTGTCTGGACAATTAGGATGGCGGTGATTCGCAGGAGGTCCCGACGATGGCCGGCAGGACCGAGGTGTTCAGGGTCCCGGTGTTTTTGCATGTCGCATTTGTAGAACGGTCCTCGGGGGTCCAGGAGCACGTTCATGTGGTGGTCGGCGTGGTCTCTCCACCAGACGCTGATTGCGGTGGCTCCGTCGAGTCGGAGGTGTTCCCAGGCCCGCCAGAGCGCTTCGACGCGGGAGACTACCTCTGGGTGGAAGTACCTCTCGATGCACGATTTGGCGGCGCGGCCGTCGACGTCCCGGACGTAAGTGGGCAGCAGATGCTCGTGCCGGAATTCTTGGGCTGAACGGTAGACCAGTTCCGACAGCTTCTGGTTTTCCCTGTTGCGTGAGCGGGTTCGTCCGCGGTCGTGGCAGCGGCTTCGCTGAAGCGTCCGATGTCGATGGTCATGTCAGCGCACCGTTTTAAAACCGTGGGCGCCTTCAAATCCGTCCAATAGGCACCGGGAGTAGAAAGCGACACGGATGAAGCGGGGCCTCTAGCGCAGCGACTTATCGTCCGGATTGCGGGGAACCACGTACGTGCTGCCATCCGGGCGGCGAAGGGTTTCCCATTGCTGCGTCTCCGCTTCGCGTTGGGCCAGGAGCCTGCGGTTGTCCTCGGTCATTTCGTGATCGATGGAGCTGCTGTGTGCCGGGCCAAAGATGACCCTCAGCTTTCCCGTAGCGCGCATGAACTTCTGTGTAAAGGATTCCTTTGCCACGCGGATCGACTCCTCTTTTATACGGCTCAACAAGTTCATAGTACACTAACAATTAGTACACTAACTAATTGGGTGGGAAGGCAGCCATGACCCAGACCAGCGAGACAACCCAGACCAATGAAACAGGCCAGGCCAGCGAATCTGACGACCTCCTTCTGGAACGCCAGCTGTGCTTCGCGCTGACCGTTGCCTCGCGGAGCGTGGTGGGTATCTACAAGCCCATCCTCGAACAGCTCGGGCTAACCCATCCGCAGTACCTTGTGATGCTTGCACTCTGGGAGCGGAGCCCCAGGACACTTAAGGACATTAGCGACAGCCTCCTCCACGAACCCGCCACCTTGTCCCCACTCCTGCGCCGACTTGAGGAAGCCCAGCTCATCACTCGCGAGCGCGTGCCCGGCAACGAGCGTGCGCTTGCCGTCAAGCTGACGGAAAAGGGAGCAGCACTTCGCGAGCAGGCAACCGCGGTTCCTGGTGCAATCCGGGAGCGCCTGCAACTCAGTCGCGAGGAGGTGGCCGAACTCCACCAGGCCATGACCGGCCTCATTGCGGCCACCCAGCGCAGCGCCACCTGAGGCCCTGCGGACGGCAACCCAGCGCAGCGCCACCTGAGCACCAGCACTCAGTGCGCCAAGGTGAGAATCTCAGCCCCGTCGTCAGTGATGGCTATCGTGTGCTCACTGTGGGCTGTACGGCAGCCTGTCGCGCTTCTCAGCGTCCACCCGTCGGCATCGGTAACGAGCTCGGCGGTGTCCGCCATAACCCAAGGCTCCAGCGCCAGCAGTAGTCCCGGGCGCAATTTGTATCCACGGCCCGGCCTCCCGGTATTGGCAATGTGCGGGTCCTGGTGCATCGTCGATCCGATGCCATGACCACCGAACTGGGTATTGATCGGGTATCCCGCTTCGCTGAGGACCGAGCCTATGGCGTGGGAGATATCGCCGATGCGGGTGCCGGGTCCGGCGACGGCCACCCCTGCACTCAAGGCCCGCTCCGTCGCATCAATCATTGCCAGGCTGCCCAAGGGCTTTGAATCGCCCACTATGAAGCTGATGGCAGAGTCTGCAGCGACACCGCTTTTGGAAACGGCGATGTCCAGGGACACCAGGTCGCCGTCAGCAAGCGTGTAGTCGTGAGGGAGTCCGTGGAGTACGGCGTCGTTGACGGACGTGCAGATGTAGTGCCCAAAAGGGCCGCGACCAAAGGAGGGCGAATAGTCGACGTAGCAGGATTGGGCCCCGGCATCGATGATCATGGCTTGAGCCCACTGATCGATCTCCAGGAGGTTGACGCCTACGGCGCTGCGGCTTTTCATTGCCTGAAGAATGTCGGCAACCAAGGCACCGGCCTCCTTTGCCCGATGCAGTTCGGTGCGGTTCAGAATCTCGATCATGCGGCGCCTTTCCCATTCAACCAATAACTATCCCGGCCATATTATCCCGGTATTAGAATTGGAGCCATGGTCAGATTGCCACTCACAGCTGAAGAGGTCGAGCGCGGACAGCGTCTCGGCGCCATGTTGCGTCGCGCCCGGGGAGGGCGCTCCATGCTGGAAATTGCGCTTGAGGCCCAGGTTTCACCGGAGACGCTCCGGAAGATTGAGTCCGGACGGGTGGCAACCCCGGCATTCCAGACCATCGCAGCGATCGCCGATGTCCTCGGGCTGTCCCTCGATGAGGTGTGGGCGGGGATCAGCCAGCCCGAAAGCATTGCGGCACCCGCATAAAATGGCAGCAACCAAGGAGATTCCATGCGCTCGCGCCTCGTCCGGCCCCTCACAGGAGTCCGGCCCCTCACAGGAGTTCGGCCCCTCATAGCCGTCCTGGCCCTCGCTGGCCTGGCCGGCTGCTCGGGCACCCCCGCCCCGGGTGGGTCGAGCAGCGCTGCCTCCGCGCCGTCGTCGTCCGTCAGTCCAAGCGAAAGTCCCACGCAATCCAGCCCCACGCCCACCCAGGTGCCCACAACCCTCGGCCCCGAAGACACAGCACCGGACCCCAGCCTCCCGGGAGCACAACCCACGCCGGGACAGGGAAACGCTGAACTCTCCATCACGGTTCTGGAGTCCGCCAGCGCAGCACCGCAGAACTACACGCTCGTTTGCGTAAACGGCGCCCCGGCAGCCGAAAGCAAACACCCCACCGCGAACGCGGCCTGCACGGCACTGAAGAACAATCCTTCGCTGCTAAGCCACGCACCCATTAGGAGCGACCAAGAGTGCATCCAACAGTTTGGCGGGCCGCAAACGGCCAAGGTGACCGGCGCCGTTGACGGCATGGAAATCTCCGCTTCCTTCAGCCGCACCGACGGTTGCCAAATCGCCTTGTGGGACGCGGCCAGCGCCATCATCGGTTCCAGCGGTGGAGCAGCTTAGGCCGCAGCACCTCCCCCAAGAGCACTGGCTCGGGATGGAGGCCGCCCATCATGCACGCGTCGCCCGCTACGCCGACCCCTACTTGGCCCGCCGCTCGGCAGGAAAGAAACATCCCGTGGAGGACTTCCTCTTCACGTACTACACCCAGAAGCCTGGCCAATTGCTGCGCTGGCATCCCGGCGACGGCGTGGTGCTAAGTGGCGAGCGTGCCCTTGAGCGCGCCAACTGGAAGTTCTACCGCATGCTCGACGACGGCGACCTCGCCGCCGTCGGACTGCCGCCAGGTACGCCCGCGGTCACCTTTGACAGGGACAGCTTCATGGCCCAACGCGCCGAAGCCGTCAGTTTCGCCGGCATTATCCTCAAAGGCACCGCGATGCGCCCGGGTCAGTTCGGCTGCTTCGGCCTCCATGAGTGGGCCATGGTGTACCGGCAGGAGAAATTCGAGTTGCGGCACGAGTACTTGAAGCTGCGGCTTGGCGGGGACGGCACTGACACCGTGGTGGAGCAGAACCGTATCCGCTGTTCCCACTTCGATGCCTTCCGCTTCTACACGCCGGACGCCATCCCGCTGAACGAGTTCACGCCCACCCGTGAGAACCAGCGCACCATGGAACAACCTGGCTGCCTGCACGCCAACATGGACCTGTATAAGTGGGCCTACAAACTGACTCCGGCGCTGCCCAGCGAGTTGGTGATGGACTGCTTCGAACTGTCCTGGCGGATCCGGACCATGGACATGCAGGCCTCCCCTTACGACCTCGAAGAATGGGGCTACCCGCCCATCAGGATCGAGACATCGCAGGGCAAGGCCGAGTACGTTGAGTACCAGCGGGCTTTCGCGGCCGAATCCCAGACGCTGCGGGCCCGCGTGCTTCAGGCAATCGAATCGCTTCTTTAGAGGAGCGGGATGGTCCCCCGGGACTCCTGCCGCAAGCACCCGCCGCCACCAGCGAAAGGTAACCATGGTTTCTCCCGACAACAGCGAGTACGACGTCGATCTCACCGTTGCGCTGACAGAGGCACCTGGCGCCGCGCCCACTGAGTTCTACCTGCGGTCCGCGAAAGGCATTCTGTCTCCGGAGCCGGACTCGATCGACTCGAACCTTCCGGACGCGACCGCGGCCCTTGCCGCCGTCGAGCAGTTTGGTGAGGAAGTGTTCTTCCCGGTTCCGCGTCCGGACCGGATCTGCACGCAACAGTACGGGGGCCCGCAGGTCGCCCTGGTGACAGGTTGGTTCCGTGGGCGGAAGGTCCACAGCAAGCTCAGCCGGACCGATGGTTGCGAGATCGCACGCTGGCGCGCCATGGCACCACTCCTGGGCGGCGCGGAAGGATCCACCGGCGCCATCTGAGTTTCTGTGGACAGCTGACGCCCTTAAGAGAACGTCAGCTGTCCACACATTCCACGAACGAGCTAGCTCGCGTTATTGCTTTGCGTTGGCTCGTCTCCTCGGATCTTGTTGCTCTTCTTTTCCTTCGTTGGGTTTTCGTCATCCGGAACAACCGCGGCACCGCCAGGACTCACCACTACCGTGACGAAGCTGGGTTCGCTGGTGCCCTCGAACGTCAGGCGTCCAATGTAGGAGCCTGGCGTCAGGTTGGTCCAGTTCAGCGAGATGGTGCCGGCCTTGCCGTTGGCGAGGCGGATCGGGTTGGGCGTCACCGTGGCGTTGCCCTCGTTGGCCCCCAGGACCGCGGCATCAACTGTTGCCTTGGTGGGCTGGTTGTTGGGGCTCGCGTAAAGGTTGGCGAAAACGTAGTAGTCGCCCGGCTCGGGATCGGGCACGGTGACGGATTCGCTGGCCGAGGCCGTCGCGGACGGGAGCTGCTGACCTGTCGGGGTCAGCACGAGCATGTCGAAGTCCGCGGCTTCGTCGGAGGATATGACCGAGAACTTGGCCAAGGCACTGTTCTCCCCCACCGTCACCTTCTTGACGAAGTTCGAGGCGTTGGTCTCACCGGCAAAGGGGCCCGGAACCAGTTCAACTGCTGAGGAATCCGCCTTGGACAGGCCATCAACCGTGACTCCCACCGGTGCGTTGGTGCCGGAGACGATGTTGATGGCTGCCGAGCCGTTGGGGCCAGTTCCCGTGAACGCCATGGCCTTATCCGCGATGACAGACTGCGGACGGACAGCAATGGGCGAGGTGACGGTCTTGTTTGCGCCCTGCCAGCTAAGTGAACCCATGGCGAACTTACCCAAGGCTGCATTGTTGTTCTCGAACTGCACCTTGAACGTCTTCTTTTCACCCGCAGCACCAAAGTTCAGCACGGACGGGGTGACCTTGACGTTGACGCCGGGAACGTTGACGGAGGCGCGGTACAGGCCCGGCGTCAGCGCGGTAACGGTCCGCGTGACCTCGATCTTGCCGGCCAGGTTGCCCAGCGCAAACGAGGGGACGTTCATGTCCCGCGGCTGCGTGGCGCCCAGTCCCTCAATGCCGAGGTCCATGCCCGTGCCCTGGACGAATTTGAGGTAGTCCTCGGTGGTGGCGTCGTAAACCAAACCGGGGCTGAGGACCTTTGCGGGATCCACCTGTCCTGCGCCGGTGGCGAAGACATCCTTGTTGACGGCCCCGTTGGCCAGTTTCACCGGACCGGCCGTGGTCATCATGGCCGATTTCACGGTTGCCGGTGACCACTGTGGGTTTTTGGACAGGATCAGGGCGCCGAAACCGGCCACGTGCGGGGAAGCCATGGACGTTCCGGACAGGAAGCCAAAGTTGTCTCCACCGGTTCCGATGGGTGAAACTCCAGCAAGGATAGCGACGCCTGGTGCTGATACGTCAGGCTTCAGGAGGTCCGAATCCGTTGCCAGCAAGGGGCCGCGGGATGAGAATCCGGCGATCTGCGGCTGCGGCTCGGCGGGCAGGCCTGTGGTGTCGTGGTTCAGCAGGGACACAGTGACGGTCGGGTTGGCCGTCACCTTGTCCTTGATGGCCTGCGTGGCAGGAGGGTTCACGTGGACAGTGGGAACAGCATGCTTGTCCGTGTCCAGCGATGACTCGATTAGGTTTACCAGGATCATTCCGACCCCACCGCCTCGAAGAACCTCCGCGCTCTTCGCGGTGCGGTCAACCACGCCACGGTCACAGACAACAACCTTGCCGGATACCTTGGCAGGATCCAGCGAGCCGGGAGCACACAGCGCTGCATTGCCTTCACCGCTTGCAGCGTTGGTGGAAAGCACGACGCCGGCCCCGCTCACCTCGTTATTCATGATGCTCGCTCCGCGGAATTTGCTGCCATCGGAGAATTCGATGGTGCCCTGCAGTTCCTGCGAGAAAGAGGTGGCAGCGACTGTGGTCAGCCAGGGTGCTCCGTGGTTCACGGTGCTGGCGGTTGGTCCGGAGTTTCCGGCGGAGGTTGCCACGAAGATCCCGGCCGATGCGGCTGAAAGGAAAGCCAGCGATACGGGATCGGTAGTGGATGTGGTGGAACCGGAGATGGAGTAGTTCAGCACATCCACGCCGTCCAGGATGGCCTGTTCAATGGCATCCACCGAAGCGGAACCGTAGCAGCCGCCCGTCGTGGGATCTGTGTCTTCCCAGCAGACCTTGTAGATGGAGAGTTTGGCGGCAGGAGCGATGCCGCTAGTGATGCCGAAGCTGCGTCCGTCCACTACGGCGTCGACGTTGCCGTTGCCCGCGGCAGTGCTTGCGGTGTGGGTGCCGTGGCTGTCCACGTCAACGGGCGAGATGACTTCCTCGGGGGCACGGTTTTCCGGGGGGACACTTCCCAGGAAGCCATCCGCGAAGTAGTGGGTGCTGAGGACCTTGGAGTTGCAGGCGCTGCCGTCATAGCTGGCGCCTGTGTCCGTCCCGGGCTGGCACTCACCAACGAAGGTGTCGCCGTCCGCCTTCAGCATGGCGATCTTGCCGTCAGCGGTCCGGTAAGGGACGCCTACCTGCGGGTCTCCGACCAGCGGGCCAACGGGCTCGCCTGCGAAAAAGGGATTGGAGGGTGTGTATCCGGTGTCGATGACACCAACAACGGTGCCCTTCCCGGCGTTCTCCTGGCCTCCGTATTGCGTTGCCCAGGTGCCGTTGGGGCCGCTAAGTTTCAGGAAATCAGTGGTGGAGTAGTCAGGTGCGTACTGTGTGTCCGGTGCGATCATCAGGACCTTGGGGTCCTTGGCCAGGTTGATGGCCTGCTCTGCCGTCAGGTTGGCGCTGAAGCCGTTAACGGCGGTGGTGAAGTCACGTTCAATGGTGACGTTTTCCTGCTGCGCGACTTCCTGCTGCGCCTGTTGCAGGTGTTCCTGGTATTCCTTCACCTCCACGCTGCCGGATTCGAGCTTCTTGCCCTCTTCCGGCTTGGTGGGCGCAAGGCCCGGCGTACCGCCGTCGTACGTGGCCGCGGGCTTTTCTGCCAGGACAACCATGTAGCGGCCGTCCTTGTAGGCGCTGGGGTCAAGGTTCTTCTTGACCACGCCTGCCAGATTCCCAGCCACAGTCTCCGGTGAGGGAGCTGCCTGGGCCGGCAACGCCACGGAAGAGAGCAGCAACGGCAAGCCCACGGCGAGAGCCGCTGCCTTTCGAAGCCCCCCGCTTCTGACGAAGCTCTTTCCTTGTGATTTCACGAGTGATAGCACCTTTCACTGAGTGAGGCCCGGGCTCCATCGCCAAGGCCTGTCAACATGTGAATGGCTGCGTTCGTGACAGTTCTTGTCAAAAATGCGCAACCAGTCGAGTCACAGATTACAGACTGATAGCAAAATATGACATACAGCACACTTCAGGAAATTTGTCTTGTCTCCGCGCCAAATTCACGTCACATGACGACGGACCGCAGACCCTCCCACGCTTGGGTTTCATTGTTGAGAACGGTCGTTTCGGCGCCATCGCCCTTCGCCTCCCTCAGCCCGTACTGGTACCCAGCGATGGAGTATTCGTGGAGGTTTCCGTCTTTGGCTGCTTGCGGTTGGAGGAAGACAATGTAGTCCTTGCCAACCTCGACGTCGACGTCGTCGGTGATCTTTGCCTGGATGTACTTAGCGTCGGTGGGCTTCTGACCCCCATTCAGATTCAGAATCTTCTGCTGCTGGGCCGGATTAAGGGTGTTCCAGTAGTCGTCGTAGCTGACGATCCCGCCAACACGCGAATAATTCAGCTGGGCACCAGCCTTAATGTCCCCCTTGTAGACCTCCCGGACCGACATCTGTCCGAAGGTCTGCGGGAAGACATATTGATTGGAAATCGGACTGAACGATCGTCCACCATCGATTGAGTCGATGTACACACGGGCAACGACAGGGTACTTATTGAATCCATAGAATGGATCCTTTGCTTCCCAAAGAAACTCAACCTCGGTACCAGCCTGCTGTATTTCGTCTATCGGGATGTTGGCATAGGCATCGTTCGAATTCGGAGGTGCCGACTGCTCCACTTGCTGACTCGATTCTGAAGCAAGAGGTTTGGTTGGTTCCGGGGCACATGAGGACAAGCTGGTAACCAACAGCGTGGCCGCAACAACGAAAAGCGCACTTGCCTTGTTCATTTTTTGCCCCCGTGTAACAGATAGAACATGACTGTCTTTTATCCGAGGGTATAGGTACATACCGACATACCTTTCCAACGATGGAGTTGCAGTGAAAATCCTCGTCCCCCACACCATCACGCTGGACCTCTCCGATTCAGGCGAGGACGTGTTCGTTTACCAGGCCGATGAGCCCGTTCCGGACGAGCACGTTGACGCGGAGGTCCTGGTGGTCTGGCAGAACACCTCCGAGAATCTGGCCGATGCTGCCCGAAGGATGAGCCAACTCAAACTCGTGCAGACCCTGGCAGCCGGACCGGATTCCGTCCTGGCAGCGGGATTTGCAACCAACGTGTCCATCGCCTCGGGTCGCTCACTTCACGACGGTCCAGTGGCCGAGCATGCCTTGGCTCTCACGCTCGCCGCCGTGCGGAGGCTGGACCTTCTGTTCGAAGCCCAAAAGTCCGCCTCGTGGGACCAGGCCTACAACGCAGCGCAAGCCAGCACGGAAACGGAACAGCTTTACACGCTCGACGGCGCGAACGTCACCATTTGGGGGTTCGGTTCCATCGCGGGTCGACTCGCTCCCATGCTCGCCGCGCTGGGGGCAAACGTCACGGGCGTGGCCAGCTCACGAGGGGAGCGCTATGGCTTCCCCGTCGCTGCGGCGGAGGAACTTCCCGAAATACTGCGAACCACGGATGTGCTGATCTCGATACTGCCCGCCACCCCCGAGACCACCGACGCTTTGAGCGCTGAACTCTTGCGTGCACTTCCGGCGACCGCAATTTTCGTCAACGTTGGCCGCGGGGCAACCGTTGATGAAGACGCCCTGGTTGCCGCCCTGCACGAGGGTCGCCTGCGCGCCGCAGCGTTGGATGTCACCAAGGACGAGCCGCTGCCCGCAGGCTCCAAACTCTGGTCGGCGCCGAATGTCATCATCACCCCGCACGTGGCGGGCAACCGTCCCAAGGGCTCAGCCAAGCTGGTCCTTACCAACCTGTCAGCCCTCCGGGAAGGCCGGGCATTGACCAACCAGGTTTCCGGCTAGCGCGGGTTTCCAGCTAGAGCGAAGCCAAGCGGCGCGAGCCAAGAAAGCGCGAAAAAGTGGGCCCGTCCGGGTGGACGGGCCCACTTTCGTGAACGATAAAAGTCAGGCGTGCTCGTAGGTCAGGCAGTCTGCAGCCTCGCGGCCAGGGCCAACCTTGACGTCGTGGGCCTCGCACATGAGGTTGTTGTTGTGAACGCATTCGGACCGCTGGCAAGCACCTACGTGGGCAAGGACCTTGGGAAGGCCGCCCATTGCGTTCGTGTCGATGAACGTGGCGCAGGAAGCGTGGTCCTGGGTTCCACCAATGGTGATTCCAAAAGCAGTGCATCCATCATGGTTGAAGCCGCAGCTGCCAACGCTACAGGCGGATACCTCGGCAATGTGTTCGGTCATTGTTCCTCCTGGTTGGATCCGGATATAACGCAGGACCTCGACCCCGCGTGTAGTCCCTAAACTACGCCGACATTGCCGGATTTAACCCGATCGAATAGCGCATTTGTACGTACGCTAATACGCCGCTATTTGCCTGGGGTCCGGAGCGCATCGCTGATCTTCGCGCGCGTTTCCTTATCCAACGGGGCTGTCACGTGGTGTTCCCTCGCCGCCCTGTCAGCCTTGATTTTCTGGATGACCATCCGTCCCAGACCCGCAAAAACAGCTGCGGCTACGACGCCCAGCACCATCGACCTCGGTTTCTCCGCCATGCCCCAATCCTAGTGACGGGCGCCACGCCCGGCGAGTGCCGCCGTCGGGCTTTCATTGCCCCGAATTTGGTGGGGATCGGCGGGGGGTCCTCGCGGAATCCGGCTGAATAGGGTATGCGCGCCGGTCCCGGTAAGATAGGTGTGCAAGCTCGCGGAGCGCCCCCACGCTGTAGAAACCCAGTTGAACGGCGTGAGACGGCAACCTCCGCGGCAGCCTTATTTAAGGTTCACCCAACTCACGCACAGGAGTTACCGGATGCCCCGGATCGTCGTTGACGTCATGCCCAAGCCCGAGATTCTGGACCCCCAGGGGAAAGCCATCGTGGGTGCACTGCCCCGCCTCGGCTTCAACAGCTTCAGCGCAGTCCGTCAGGGCAAGCGTTTCGAACTGACAGTCGACGGCGAGGTGACCGACGCTATCCTGGCCCAGGCCCGTGAGGCCGCTGAGACCCTCCTGTCCAACCCGGTGATCGAGGATGTTGTCAACGTCGAGGTCGTCGAGGCCTGATATGACATCGATCCCCCTGATTGGCGAGGCCGTGGCCGTCGCCGCTGAGCCCCGCTTGGCCGGCGCCAAGATCGGCGTCGTGACCTTCCCCGGCACCCTTGACGACCGCGACGCCGCACGTGCAGTGCGGCTTGCAGGCGCCACGGCGGTTCCGCTCTGGCATGCAGACACCGAACTGGGCGATGTTGACGCAGTCATCATCCCCGGTGGTTTCTCCTACGGTGACTACCTGCGTGCCGGCGCTATTTCGCGTTTTGCGCCCCTGATGACCAAGCTCATCGATGCCGCCAACTCGGACGCAAAGCTCCCGGTTTTGGGTATTTGCAACGGTTTCCAGATCCTGACGGAATCGCACCTGCTGCCAGGTTCCATGATCAAGAACGACCACCTGAAGTTCATCTGCCGGGACCAGGTCCTGCGCGTGGAGAACGCCAACACTGCCTGGACCCTGGACTACCAGAACGGTCAGGAAATCACTGTGCCGCTGAAGAACCAGGACGGCCAGTACATCGCTGACGAGAAGACCCTGGACGCCCTTGAGGCTGAGGGCCGCGTGGTGTTCCGCTACGTAGGCTTCAACCCGAACGGCTCGCGCCGCGACATCGCAGGCATCTCGAATGCTGCAGGCAACGTAGTCGGCCTCATGCCCCACCCCGAGCACGCGGTTGAGGTCGGTTTCGGACCTGAGTCCCTTGATGGAATCGGCGGCTCCGACACCGACGGCCTGGGCTTCTTCACCTCCGTTTTGAACAAGATTGTGGGAGGCGACAAGTGACCACGGAAACCACCAAGAAGTTCAACATCGATACTGTTGAACACGCTGCCAAGACCCCGGACACGGAACTCCCGTGGGCCGAGCTCGGCCTGAAGCAGAACGAATTCGACGAGATCGTCAAGGTCCTGGGCCGCCGCCCCACCGGCGCCGAACTGGCCATGTACTCCGTCATGTGGAGCGAGCACTGCTCCTACAAGTCCTCCAAGAACCACCTCCGCCAGTTTGGCGAGAAGGTCACCGAGGAAATGAAGAAGGACATGCTGGTGGGCATCGGCGAGAACGCCGGCGTCACCAACCTTGGCGACGGCTGGGCCGTGACGTTCAAGATCGAGTCGCACAACTCGCCGTCGTTCGTTGAGCCTTACCAGGGCGCCGCTACCGGCATCGGCGGCATCGTCCGCGACATCATCTCCATGGGCGCGCGCCCGGTTGCCGTGATGGACCCGTTGCGCTTCGGTGCGATCGACCACCCGGACACTGCCCGCGTCATGCACGGTGCCGTGGCCGGAATCGGCGGCTACGGCAACTGCCTCGGCCTGCCGAACATCGGCGGCGAAATGGTCTTCGACTCCGTCTACCAGGGCAACCCACTGGTTAACGCACTCGCTGTAGGCGTCATGCGCCACGAGGACATCCGCCTGGCCAACGCCTCCGGCAAGGGCAACAAGGTTGTCCTGTTCGGTGCACGTACGGGTGGCGACGGCATCGGCGGCGCTTCGGTGCTGGCCTCGGAGTCCTTCGACGACACCAAGCCCTCCAAGCGCCCCGCCGTCCAGGTAGGCGACCCCTTCGCTGAGAAGGTCCTCATTGAGTGCTGCCTCGAGCTCTTCAAGGGCTCGCTGGTTGAAGGCATCCAGGACCTCGGCGCTGCTGGTATTTCCTGTGCCACGTCCGAGCTCGCCTCCAACGGCGATGGCGGCATGGAGGTCGAACTGACTTCCGTCCTGTTGCGCGACCCCACGCTGACCCCGGGCGAGATCCTCATGTCCGAGTCTCAGGAACGCATGATGGCCGTGGTCACCCCGGAGAACATCGAAGCTTTCGAAGCTGTGATGGACAAGTGGGCCGTGGAGTACTCCTGGTTGGGTGAGGTCACCGATACCGGTCGCCTCATCATCACCTGGGAAGGCGAAGTAATCGTCGACGTCGATCCCCGCACCGTTGCGCACGATGGCCCGGTCTATGACCGCCCGTTTGCACGCCCGGAATGGCAGGACTCGGTCCAGGCGAACTCCTTCACCGGTTCCGTCGAGGATGCAGACCGTCCTTCCGCTCCCTCGGAACTGGCTGCAGCCGTTACTGAACTGGTCGCTTCGCCGAACATGTGCAGCAAGGACTGGATCACCAACCAGTACGACCGCTACGTTGGCGGCAACACTGCCATGGCCTTCCCGGATGATGCCGGTGTGGTCCGCGTTGACGAGGAAACCGGGTTGGGCGTTGCCCTGGCCACGGACGCCAACGGCCGCTACACCTACCTTGAGCCGTACCAGGGCGCCCAGCTCGCGTTGGCCGAGGCCTACCGCAATGTGGCCACCTCTGGTGCTGTTCCGATGGCCGTCAGCGACTGCCTGAACTTCGGTTCCCCCGAGGACCCGGACGTCATGTGGCAGCTGGCCGAAGCCATCCGTGGCCTCTCGGATGCCTGCATGGAGCTTGGCATTCCCGTCACCGGCGGCAACGTCTCGCTCTACAACCAGACCGGCACCACGCCGATCCACCCGTCCCCTGTGGTGGCAGTCCTGGGCAAGCTCGACGACGTCGCCCGCCGCACGCCGTCGGGTTGGCGCGAGGATGGCCAGGCCATCTACCTGCTGGGCACCACTGCCGCAGAACTGGACGGTTCGGAATGGTCCAACCTGCGTGGACACCTCGGTGGCCTGCCGCCGAAGGTTGACCTCGCTGCCGAGCGTGCTTTGGGCGAGATCCTGATCAACGCTTCCCGTGACGGCATGGTTGACGCAGCACACGACCTCTCCGAAGGCGGACTTGCAGCCGCATTGGTTGAGTCGTCCCTGCGCTACGGCGTTGGCGCCCGCATCGCCCTTGAGGAACTCCTGGAGCGCGACGGCGTTGACCTGTTCACCGCACTGTTCTCCGAGTCCCAGGCCCGCGCAATCGTCTCGGTGCCGCGCTCCGAGGAAGTCCGCTTCAAGGACATGTGCACTGCCCGCGGCTTCGCCCACCTCCGGATCGGCGTTGTTGATGCTGCCAGCGCGAAGCTGGAGATCAACGGCGTGGACGAGCTGTCCTTGGACGCTCTCCGCGAAGCACACGAGGCCACTTTGCCGAAGTACTTCGGCTAAGCCTCCCCGCTAAGACAACGCGGGGTCACTTCCGGCCCATAAATCCCTCGGGATGGGCCGCAAGTGACCCCGCGTTGGGCGTTAAGCGGGCCAGGTCTGTTGCCGGGAGAGTTGGTCCGTGAATTCCGGTCCGGGCAGAGGACGGCCGAAGTAATAGCCCTGCCCACTCGTGCACCCGATGCTTCGCAGCGCTTCGGCCTGTTCCGCTGTTTCGATCCCCTCCCAGATTCCCTCCAGTCCGCAGGAGCGGATTAGCTGTTGGATCGCGGCAAGGAAACCCAGCTGCGTACTGTCCTTGCTCAGTTCCTGGACGAACTGCCGGTCCACTTTCACGCGGTCCACCGGAAGTTTTCGCAGATAGCCCATGGACGAGTAGCCTGTGCCGAAGTCATCGATCTCCAGTCCAACGCCCAAGCGGTGCAGGCTCGCCAAGGTGTAACGGTCCAGCTCGTTGTTCTGGATGATGGCGCTCTCCGTGAGCTCCAAAACCAGTGCTTCCGGAGGCAGACCCGTCTTGCCCAACGCGTCCCGCACGTCGTCCACGAACTCCAGGCTTTGCAGATCTGCAGCAGAGACATTGATTCGCATCGTGAAATTGTGTTGTGCCGTGACGGGGTTGTCCCGCCACTGACGCAGTTGCTCCACGGCCGCGTGGAGCACCCAGCGGCCCAACTCCGCGATCAAGCCAGTAGCCTCTGCAACGGGGATGAAATGGTCCGGCATGATGAGACCACGCACAGGGTGGTTCCAGCGGACCAAGGCCTCGCTGCCCTCGATCCGGCCGGTGGCCAGCTCAACGATCGGCTGGTAGAAGAGGACCAGTTGATCCGAGCGGATGGCTTCCCGGAGCTCCCCCACAATCTGGCGCTGGAGTTGCCGGGCATGAAGCGTGGAGGGATCGAACAACTTGAGCTTGTTCCGGCCCTCGCTCTTGGACTCCTCCATCGCCATATCGGCCTCCTGGAGAAGGTCCTCGACGCTATGATGCGGCTCGGCAATCCGAAGGCCCATGCTGACCCCACAGCGGACACTGCTGTTCCCGAGGTCGATGTTGGGTTCCAGCGCCGCAAGGATACGGTTTCCGACGGCGGCCGCCCGGTTTTGCGGCGTGGCGGGCAACAGCACGGCGAATTCGTCGCCGCCCAGGCGGGTGACGACGTCGTTCTCCCTCACCGCCGAGCGGATCCGCATCCCGACCGTGACCAGAATCTGGTCCGCGGAAGCATAGCCAGCGGACTTCTTGAGTCCCTTGAAGCCATCCAGGGTGACGAGCAGGAGTGCGGCTGGCGTTGCGCCGCCGGCAGCAGCCTCCTGCGCTTCAATGAAGGCATCCACCAAAGCCACACGGTTGCCGAGCCCCGTGAGTACATCCGTGAAGACTTCGCGACGCTGCTCGTGGCGTGCGTGATGGAGCTCCTCCATCAACGAGGTGATATGCCGCTCCAGTTTCCCGATCCGAGCGTCAATGTCGGCCGGAAAGGAGCGGCTGGGGTGGATTCGGCTGGGTTGGATTCCGTTGGGCTGGGTTGCGTTCACGACGCTTCCATGCGCCGCAGGGTATCGTCGGCTACGGCTTTCGGTTTGGCGACGGGATTGCGGCGTTCGTCGAGGAAGAGCCGGTACGAGGCGACATCGAGCCTGCCGTCTCCTTCGATCGGAGTCCCGGCCCGGTACACGTGGGTAATCCAGGACCCTCCCAGGATGGCTTCGATCCACGCATCGCATTCAGCCAAGGGAAGGGGCACACGCGATCCGGTGTTTCGCCGATGGCCAGCGATTGAGACCGTAATGCAACTGCCCAGGAGTCCCTGATCGGCGGTGAACCATGCAAGGCCCTCGACGTCGGCCACAATGGTCAGGTTTGCACTGTCATCGCCTACGCACTGGACGGGTTGCATCCGCACAGACCGCCGGGCCACGTTCAAGGCTGTTGGTGTTCCAGCCTGGTACGGAGCACTGGTGATGTCTTGGCGGAAGGCACTCAGTTCCTGGTTGTGCTGGATCTGGATGCGGGTGGTGAGTTCATTGATGGTCATGATCGTGCCTCGTCAGCGATAGTGGCCGCCTGGAGGCGGTCGGCTCCTACAATCCGGTTTCTTCCCTGTGCTTTGGCGCTGTACAGGGCTGCGTCTGCCACCTCGATCATGGAGGTGAGGTCTGGGGCAGCCGGGGTGCTTGCCGTGACTCCGTAACTGATAGTGGGGAAGGACACGCCCTCCGGAACCTCGGTGGAAGCCATGCGGCGGCTGATCTCGGTCGCGATGCTTTGGGCCCGCTCCTGCGTGGCGCCGGGCAGGAAGAGAACAAATTCTTCCCCACCGTACCTGCCGATGAGATCCGTAGACCTGACCGAGGACGTGCAGGCCTCGGCGAAAGCCTTCAAAGCGACGTCCCCGGCGCGGTGTCCGTGGGCGTCATTGACCAGCTTGAAGTGGTCCAGATCAGCCAGGACAACTGCAGCACCGGACGCATTGGCATGAAGTCGTTTGAGTTCGCTGGATGCCAAGTCCAGGAAGGCTCCCCGGTTAAGGAGACCTGTCAGGTGATCCTTCGAGGCCCGCTCTCTCAGGCCTTTGATCAGTTGGTCGCTGCTCAAGGTGGTCATGCTGAAGGACACCGTCACCAGCAGCACCAAGGACACCAGGCCCGAGGGCGCCGGACCAAAATACGTACGGAATGCTGCACTCTCGGGGCCGTCCAGTGCGTAGACCACCCAACGGCCCAGGTAATAAATGGCCAAAAGTCCGGCGGCCAAGGAGAGGGCTTTGTGCACTTGGGAGTGCACAGCCTTGATGAACCACAAGTCGCGGGCAGCCAGTGCGATGCCAAAAGTCATCATGCCCAGATACACGAAGCCCCCGGACCATACGTTGGAGCCTGGGCTTTCCAGCACGGACGCGCCTGCCGTGACGACGGGAGCCACCGCCAGCTGCCATGGTGCCGCTTTAAGGTCCCGCAGCGTACGGGCACCCGCCCAGACGCTGAACGCTCCGGCCACCACCAGGACGTTGCCGAAGGGGTTGGCCCAGTGCTGGGCCGGTGTGCCGTTCAGGAGGAACGCCGTGTTTCCCAGCATGAACTGCAGCAGCGCCAGGCTCCACCAGCCCGCGTATGGCGACCGCGTGCGGCGGTAAGAGGAGAAGAACAGCACGAAGAGCGTCAATGTGACCACTCCGAGGGCAACCCTCACCGAAAACGAGTCGAGCACCATTGTTCGCTCCTGCCGATTGGTCCCACGCCAATTTCTAACATGTCAGGGTTCCTGTCAAAGCGGAGCCTCTCCACATGTTGGTCGAGCCGGGGACCTTGTAGTACCCGCGGATTTCATAGGTCCAGGTACCCACGGGCTGGTTTCCGGACTTATAGGACTTTCCGGCATTCTTGCTAAGGTCGCCGGTGAAAGCCAACGTGCCGGAGGGGTTGTACAAGTTGATCTCGTGATAGTTCGCGCCGGAAACTTCCGCGAAGGAATTCACATCCACGGCAACCTTGGCACCATTCGCCGAACACGTCATGATCACGTCGGCACCAGTCGGGGCGAGGAGACGCATGGCCGAGTATTGGGAAGCGGCATGGTCGTTGTCACTGAAAGCGGCAAGGGCGGCGGCAGGCCCGGCCATCATGGAAAGAGCGACGGCTGTCACGCCCGTGAGTGCGCGCCAAGTCTGATTCTTGCTCATGCCGCCCGCCCCCTTAGCTGCTTCCGGCCCTGCTCTGGTTCCAGTCTGATCGCGCCGGATCAACCCCGGTGCCACATTTCCTCAAGATTGGCTCAGGATTGCGGCCGGACACGTGCTCATAATGAACCATGTGGATCGGTTGGATCGAATTCGATGTGCTCCTGGGCGATGTCCACAGCCTGAAGGAGAAACGCTCGCTCGTGCGGCCAGTCATTGCTGAACTCAAACGTCGCTTCGAGGTATCCGCAGCGGAGACCGGGTTGCAGGACCAATATCGCCGGACCTTGCTGGGCGCGGCATTGGTGGCGCCTGACCGCGCGCACCTCAAGGAAGTGCTCGACGCCGTTGAACGGTTCGTTGCCGCCCGGCCTGAGCTTGAGCTGCTGAGCGCAAGGCAACGCGAGCTGCATAGCGAGGACTAGGCGTACACAAACCCGGGGGTTAGTAGCCCATGACCGCCAGCCGCGTTGAATCCAGGTGGGCATCGATCGCTTGATGTGCGGCGTCCAGGCTCCGGCTGCGCAGGGCATCGACAATCAGCTGATGCTCGCGGAGCACGTCCCCCGCACGGTCTGTCCCCTGTGTGACAGCGCGGACACCAATCCTGAGTTGCCGCTGCCGAAGGGAAGCGTAGAAATCGGCCAGGATGGGGTTTCCTCCGGCACGGACCATGAGCGTGTGGAATTCGGTGTCCAACTCAATGAACCGGGCGGGGTCGTCCTTCGCTTCGTGCTGCTGGTCGATGATGCGTTGGAAGGCGTCGATCTGCCCATCCGGCATGCTGTCCAGCGCTGAGACGGCCCACTTCTCCACCACAGAGCGGGCCTGCAGGATCGCTCGGACATCGGGGTCCGAGATTGGCGGAACGTAGGCGCCTTTGTGTGGAATCCGTTTGACGAAACCCTCGGCTTCGAGGCGCAACAGTGCCTCGCGGACCGGTGTGCGCGAGGTACCGGTGGACTTGGCGAGGACCGCCTCGTTGAGGAAGGTCTCCTCGTCCCGCGGCAAGGCAGCGATATAGCTTTTCATCCACTGATAAGCCACTTCGGGCTGTGATTGGGCAGTGGGAGTCATCTGGATCATGGAGAGCCTTTCTCGCGAAGCCCAGTATACGAGTTGCATTCAGGACGGACCGGGACGCCCTCGAAAAAACTTCTTCGTCAAATGTAGACGGGTTGTATACAACTAGTCTACAGTGTTGTTCAGTGACTCCGCTCACGCAATTGGAACCCCTCAATTTCCTGGGATCGGCTTCGCTTCACTGGAAGCCCCGCCGCTCCCAACCGCAAAAGGATCCCCACAATGACCGATTTGAAGAAAGCAGAACTGAGGCAGCAGAAGCACTCCAGCCTGCCCGTGGTCGCTGCTTCGAGCCTGGCCGGCACGGCCGTCGAATGGTACGACTTCTTTCTCTACGGCACCGCCGCCGCATTGGTTTTCAACAAGCTCTTTTTCCCAACCTCTGACCCGCTTGTGGGCACCATGCTGGCGCTGGGAACATTTGCCGCCGGCTTCCTTGCCCGTCCGCTGGGTGCCATAGTCCTGGGGCACCTGGGCGATAAGCACGGCCGTCGCGCCACCCTGGTGGCCAGCCTCATGCTCATGGGCGTAGCCACCACGCTTATTGCGTTCATCCCTTCCTATGCAGCCATCGGCATCGCAGCACCGTTGCTGCTCTTGCTGCTGCGCCTGATCCAGGGATTCGCACTGGGCGGCGAATGGGGCGGGGCCGTTCTCCTCGTCTCCGAGCACAGCAATGACAGCGCACGGCGGGCGTTCTGGGCATCCTGGCCCAACATGGGTCCGCCGCTGGGCAACCTCATGGCCGCAGGTGTACTGGCAATCCTCGCCGCCACCATGCCCGAAAGTGAGTTCATTGCCTGGGGCTGGCGCGTCGCCTTCGGGCTGTCCGCACTGCTGGTCATCATTGGCCTCGTCCTGCGTCTTTACGTTCAGGAGACTCCCCTGTTCAAGGAAGCACAGCTGAAGCGCGAGGCCGAAGCCATCAAGGAACGGAAATTGCCCCTGGCCATTCTGTTCCGCCGCAACTGGCGCCAACTGCTCATCGCCACCGGCAGCCGCATGGGTGAGAACGCAGGCTTCTACATCTACTCGCTGTTCATCATCACCTACGTCACCCAGATCATGGGCTTGCAGCGGCAGACGGGCCTCACCGCCGTCATGATCGGCCAGGGCGTCGCCGTCGTCGCGATCCCCATCCTGGCGCTCTATGCGGACAAAGTGGGCCGGAAGCCGATCATGATCGGCGCTTCGATCGCCACCGTTATCTGGGCGTTCGCGTTCTTCGCACTGCTGAACACTGGCCAGGTGTGGGGCATCATTGCCGCCGCCGTCGGTGGCTTGTTGATCTTCGCCGCCTACAGCTCCGTGATCGGTGCGTTCTTCTCCGAGCTCTTCCCCACGGATGTCCGGTACAGCGGCACCTCGGTTGCCTACAACCTCGCCTCGCTGATCGCCGGCTCGCTGTCCCCCATCATTGCCCTGGCTCTCTACAGCGCCTTCGGCACCGGCTACGCGATCGGCATCTACCTCGCAGCGATGGGCCTGATCTCCATGGTCTCGGTCATGTTCGCCAAGGAGACCAAGGGCCTGCGGCTCAGCGACCTGGATGAGCAGAAATAATCCCTCGAAACCTGAAAGTAAGGAAACAACCATGAAAGTCGCACTCGTCCAGGTGGCCAGCCCGGATTCGGAAACCCGTGAGGAGCGGATCGATCGCGTGGAAGCGATTCTTCGCGGCATCGACGGTGCCGAGCTGATCGTCCTCCCCGAACTGTGGAGTGCCGGATACTTCCACTTCGATGAGTATCAGTCCCTGGCCGAGACCCTCACTGGCCCCACGGTGTCCATGTGCTCACGGGTGGCGGCAGAGCTTGGTGTGTACCTTCACGTCGGCAGCATCATCGAGGCCGGCGAGGACGGCCGGCTCAGCAACACGTCCATCCTGCTGGGACCGGACGGGAAAATCCTGCACACGTACCGGAAGATCCACGTCTTTGGTTACAAGTCCAAGGAAGCCAGCCTCCTTACGGCGGGATCCTCCCTGCCGGTGGTGGAGCTGCCGTTCGGAGCTACGGCCGGGATCACCTGCTATGACCTCCGGTTCCCTGGATTGTGGATGGAGCTGAGCACCCGGGGTGCGGAAATCGTCATCGTCCCTGCAGCCTGGCCCGCAGCGCGTCGCGAACACTGGCGACTACTCACAACGGCGAGGGCGCTGGAGCACCAGATCTTCGTCATTGCCTGCAACGCCGCAGGCAGCCAGGAAGGCGTGGAGCTCGGAGGACACAGCCGGGTGGTGGACCCGGCCGGCAACGTACTCGCCGAAGCCGGGGCCGGGGAATCGGTGCTTATGGTGGACATCGATCCGGATCAGGTCAAGGCCGTACGCACCGAATTCCCGGTTATTGGCGATCGGCTCGCGGCCTACGACGCCCTTGCCGTTTGACCAGTTTGGCCAGACTGACCCACGACGATTTAGGCAGCATTCAAGGAGACAGAATGGAAACAACAAGGCAAGTCCCACTCACCTTCAGGGTGGTGGGCACGGACAAGACAATCACGGTCTCGGACTTCCACGCAGTAGTGGCCGGCTACACCGGCAGGGATCCCAAGGCCGTGCAGCATCACATCGACGAGCTGGCAGCCATTGGCGTAGCTCCGCCGCCGGAAGTGCCCATGTTCTACCGGATGGACTCGCACCTGTTCGATACATCAGGCGAACACGACACCAGCAACAACCTGACCTCCGGCGAGATTGAGCCCCTCTACATTCGCCACGACGGCAAGTTCTACCTCGGCATCGGTTCCGACCACACGGACAGGGACATCGAAGCCCAGGACATCGGCGATTCCAAAAGGGCATGCCCCAAGCCCGTCGCCGCAGAGGTCATCGAAGTCCCCTCACTCGAGGACCTGGACCTTGACCAGTGCACCGCCCGCTCGTGGGTGGATGGCGAACTGTACCAAGAGGGTTCGTTGGCGGGCCTGCGCAAGCCGGCGGACGTCGTCGAAAAGCTCCTGGCGCGGACGGACATCGGTGACGCCGACTTCATGTGCCTGGGTGGCACTTTGCCACTGCTGAAGGGGAAGTTCGTTGACGGAACTTCCTGGAAAGTAGAGCTCTCGTTCCCCAATGGGACGAGAATCGAACACAACTACAAAATCAAGAAAGGCTCACTTCGATGAGAACCGGAAAGCAATACCTGAAGTCCCTGAACGATGGCCGGACGGTGATCCTCGATGGCGAGGTAGTTGGCAACGTCCTGGAACACCCGGCGTTCGCGAAGGTTGCCCAGACCATGGCTGAGCTGTTCGATATCGCAGCCGATCCCAGCAACGGCATGCAGTTCCATTCGGAAGAGATTGATGGACCCGCGAACCGCACCTTCGCTGCTCCGCGCACCCAGGAAGAGCTGGTCCTCCGGCGCCACGCCATCGAAAAGTGGGCCAAGCACACCCATGGCTGGGTAGGCCGTAGCCCGGACCACGTGGGTACCTTCTTCGCCGCCTTCGGCTCCCACGCGGACGTGTTCAAGAATGACGAGCGCGACTTCGCCGGCAACGTGGAGCGGTACTACAAGAAGATCCTGTCCGAAAACCTGTACCTTTCCTACGCGATCATCCCGCCGCAGGTCTCCCGCGCAACCACTGCGTCCGGTTGGGAAGGCGAATACCTGCAGGTCGGCGTCGTGCGTGAAACCGAGGAAGGCATCATCGTCCGCGGTTCGCAGATGCTTGCCACGGGCGCAGCGATTGCAGACGAAGTGTTCGTCACCTGCATCAAGCCGCTGGGTCCGGATGACGTGGACTTTGCCGTCAGCTTCGCCGTTCCCGTGGCGACTGACGGGTTGAAGCTGTACTGCCGCCGTCCGTTCGCGCCGGCAGCCACCAGCGACTTCGACTACCCGCTGACCAGCCACTACGACGAGCCCGACGCCTTGGTAGTTTTCGATGACGTGCTCATCCCCTGGGACCGCGTGTTCATCAACCGGAACATCGATACCCTCCGGCGCCAGTTCTTCGATACCGGTGCCCACGCATTGGGAAACTGGCAGGCCCAGATCCGGTTCTCCACCAAGCTGAAGTTCATTGCTTCTGTTGCCCGCAAGGTCACCCAGGTGAACGGCACGGACAAGATCCCCGGAGTCCAGGAGAAGCTTGGCGAGCTCGCCGCGATCGTCCAGTCCGTTGAATCGGCAGTTCTTGCGGCCGAATACACGGCAACGGTTGACGACGCCGGCATGGTGGTTCCCGGGAAGAGCGCCCTTTACGGGGCCATGGGTCTTCAGTCCGAGACATACCCGCGGGTGATTTCGATCCTTCGCGACCTGGTTGGTGGTGGCGTGCTGCAGCTACCGTCCAGCGTTGCCGACATGACCAGCAGTGTGACCCGTCCGGACATGGAACGCTACGTGCAGTCCCCTGGTGTTGCCAGCGAAGAGCGCGTGAAGCTGTTCAAGTTGGCTTGGGACATCATCGGCTCCGAATTCGCCGGCCGCCACCAGCAGTACGAAATGTTCTACGCGGGCGCCCCGTTCGTGGTCCGCGGAGCCTACACCTACCGGAACTACGGTTACGACGCCCTGGTGGCTGAGCTGGACAAGTACCTTGGTTCCTACAGCATCAACGGCCCAGTAGACGGCAGCGTCAACGGCATGGAAGGAGAATAGCCATGGCAAAGCCCGAATTCGAGTTCACCCCCACCTCATCGGTGGACTTTGCTCCCTGCAACCCGCACATTGAGGGCCTGTCCGAGGCCATCCTTGCCCGGGATTCAGACAACGACAGCGTCACGCGCATCCTCAAGTTCGAGCCCGGCACGGACACTTCGCCCAACGGCGTCCTGACCCACGATTTCTGGGAAGAGGTCTTCATCTTCGAAGGCTCGTTCGTGGACCAGCGCCTGGGCAGGACCTTCAAGGCCGGCGACTGGGCCACCCGCCCGCCGGGCATGGAACACGGTCCGTGGGTTTCCGAATCCGGGGCCAAGATGTTCGAGGTCCGGTACTACACCGATCCGGTACAAGCCGAGCGGAGCAACTGACATGAGCCTCGCACCGCTCTTCACTGTTCCCGATGCCATGGGAATGCGCCGCGCCATGGGCCGCTTCCTCACGGGTGTCGCCGTGGTCACCACCAAGCACGAGGATGAGCTGTACGGGATGACCATCAGCTCGTTGACCTCCATCAGCTTGGAACCGCCCATCCTTATGATCTCGCTGAACTTCGGCACCCGGACCGGTGAGGCGTTGATCGAGAGTGGCAAGTTCGCCGTCTCGATCCTTGGGGCCAAGCAGGAGTCGATGGCGCGACGCTTTGCGGTGCGAGGCGGCGACCGTTTCGGCGACGGCGAATTCGACGTGACCGAGAATGGACTTCCTGTCATCAAGGGCGCCCTCGCCCAGGCTGATTGCACCGTTGTGCAGCAGTACGACGTGGGAGATCACCAGGTCTTCTTCGGCCAGGTCACCACGTGCCGGGACCGGGACGGCGAGGTGCTCGCGTTCAAGGCGGGCCGCTTCGGCTCGTTCTCCGACTTCGGCCACGCGGAGATCCCCTGGATGTTCTGAGTTAGGTTTTTAGGAGCCGTCGCTTCCTGACCTTCTTTGAGGCGCGAACGCCCCGACACGCCGCTAATTGCGGCGCGTCGGGGGCGTTCCGTCTTCAAAGAAGGTCAGCACCGTACAGGCGCTGCTACTTCGAGGTGCCCTGCGAGACCGAACCCTGCAGCTGACGCTGGAAGATGACGTAGACGATCAGGACCGGAACCACCGTGACAGTGACTGCCGCGAAGAGTGCCCCGAAGTCCACGGCGTATCCCATCTGGCCGGCGAAGGCCGCGAGGCCCTGCGAGAGAACGCGCGGCCCGGCAGCGTTGATGGACACAGGGATGAGGAACTGGTTCCACAGGCCCAGGAAGTTGAAGATGGCAACCGAGGCGAGGCCCGGCTTGGCCATCGGCAGCATGACCTGGAAGAATGTCCGCCACTCCCCTGCGCCGTCAAGTGCTGCTGCTTCAGTGATTTCGTGCGGCAGCGACTTGAAGAAGGAGAACAGGAAGAACACTGTGAACGGCAGCGCGAACCCTACGTACACGATGATCAGGCCCGGCAGGGTGTTCAGCAGTCCGATGTTCTTCAGCACGAAGAACAGCGGGACCATGGCGAGGAAGATCGGGAACGTCAGGCCGGCCAGCATGAGGTAGTAGATCGCCCGGCTGCCCGGGAACGTGTACCTCGCCAGGACGTAGGCGCACATTGCACCGAGCACCATGACGATCACCAGTGCCGAACCCACCACAACCACCGAGTTCAGGAAGTAGTTCCCGATCCCGGCCTCACTCCAGGCCTTCACGTAGTTATCGAACCGCCACTGCGAGGGCAAAGCGAACGGCGAGGCAAAGATCTCGCTTGATGTTTTGAAGGACGACATGAACGTCCACAACAACGGCAGGATCACGATGAGCGACCAAATGGTCAGTGCCGTGTGGGAAATTGCCCCCACCAATTTGTCCCCGGGCGTAGTGGCGGGTTTGCGCGGCTGGAAATGCAGCGACTTCATTTCAGGGGTTGAGACTTTTGTTGTCATTAGATGCTCACGTCCTTGTCGCCACCAGTGAGCCGGTTAATCACGAACACCAGGCCGGAGAAGATCAGGGTTGCCACAGCAAGGACAACGCCCATGGCGCTGGCGAGTCCGAATTGCCCCTTGCTGAAGGCCGTGAAGAACAACTGCTGTGCCATCACGAGCGTCGAGTTGTCCGGGCCGCCGCCGGAGTTCAGTGCCGCCATGTAAACGAACGCATCGAGCGCCAGGATACCCATATAGATATAGGCGGTCTGGATGTTGTCCCTGATCAGCGGGATGGTAATGGACACGGCGGTACGGAGCCTTCCCGCGCCGTCGATCCTTGCGGCCTCGAACAGCTCAGCAGGAATGCCCTTGATACCGGCCACGAAAAGGACCATGTAGAAGCCAACGAAGCCCCAGACAATCACGAACATGGTGGCAATCATGGCCGTGTTTTTATCGCCGAGCCACGCGAAGCTCTTGAACTGGTCCAGGCCCATGCCGGTCAGGATCCCGTTGAGCAGGCCGCCGGACGGATCATAGATCTGGCCCCACATAATGCCGATTGCAATGGCAGGAATGGTGTACGGGAAGAACGAAACAACACGGTAGAAGCTGGAATTGCGCAGGCCCTTGATCTGGCCCTTGCTGCTCCCGCCAACGGTCACCATGGTAGCGAGCACCAGGCTCAGGATGATGGTGACGATTGGCAGCACGATGACCAGGAGGATGTTGTTCCCCATGGCCTTCATGAAGATGTCGTCCGAGAAGATCCGGGCGTAGTTCTCAAAGCCGATGAAGTTCTGTGTGGGCGAAAAACCCGACCAGTCCGTCAAGGAATATCCGAAGGCCTGGATGAACGGCCAGATCACGAACAAGAGATAGATCGCCAGCGGCAGGCCAAGGAACACCGCGAAGAAGCTGACCTTGTCCCACGTCAGCGGCTTGCGCCGGCGCCTCACCACAACCGGTGGGGCCATGGCCGGAACGACGGCGGCCAGGCCGTCGTCGTTCCGGCTCTGCTTGGTTTTCACTACCGTCACTTCACTTCAATCTTCTTGACCGAGCTGTCATTGCGGACCTTGTCGGTGATGTTCTGCAGGGCCGAGGTCAGCGTCGGGACATCCGACTTGCCATCGAGGAAGGTGTTCCAGACGACGAGCTGGTCCTTGTTGGTGCCGTAAAGGTCGATGAAGTTCCAGGTGTAGATGTTCTCGCCTGCATCGCCGAGCAGCTTTGTCTGCGAGACCAACGCCGTTGAACCGAAGCCATCGGCCGGGACGGTGTCCTTGACGATGGTGGGAGCAAGCTTGGTCTTGGCGAAGTTGGTAGCAGCTTCCTTGGAGAGCATGACGCGGAGTAGTTCCTTGCCGCCGGCAACGTTCTTGCCCTGGGAGGGAACCACGTAGGGCTCGCCTGCTGCACTGTGCAGCGAGGCGTACGGCTTTTTGGGGCTCGCACTCACTGAAGGCACCGGCGCGCCCGTCATCTTGAAGTCCGCCTTGGTCTGGTCCTTCATTTCGTTTTCGATCCACGAACCGGACGGGTAGAACACTGCTTCCTGGGCGTTGCTCCACTGGGCCTGGGCTGCCGTGAACTGCGTTCCGGAACCGCCGGGCTTGAAGTAGCCCGCCTTGACGATCTTGTCCAAAGCGGTGAAGACCGACTGAATGGCCGGGTGCGACCAGCAGTCTGCCTTGAGGTTCTCCAACGCCAGCCGGACGTCGTCGCCACCTTCCTTGATAGCGGAAGCGATCGCCATTTCCTGGTAATACGTGGCAGCTTCCTTGCCCCAGAGGAACAGGTACTTGCCCTTGGCCTTGGCCTGCTCGCCGAGCGCGTACATTTCATCCCAGGTCTTGGGGACGGTCCAGCCGTTTTCCTTGAGCAGGGAGTCCGAGTACCACATGGCGTAAACGGTGAGCACATAGTTCAGGGCGGCCAGCTTGCCCTCGAATGTCCCGGGAGCGAGCACGCCGGTGTACAGGGTGTCCTTGATGACCTTGCCTTCGAGGTTCTTGGCCTCCACCACGCTGGTGAGGTCCTCAAGCTGGGCCAGGATGGTGCTGAAGCCAATGGCCTTGGCACCGGAGTTGTCGATCAGGTCCGGCGGGTTGCCACCGACGAAGCGCGGCTGGAGCTCCTGCGCGATATCCGTGGACGGGGCGATCTTGGCGGTCGAACCCGAGTGGGCCTTTTCGAAGGCCTTGCCGGCGAAATCGACATAGTCGATGCCGTAGCCGCCCTTGAAGATCACGGCGTCAACGGTGGACTTGTCCGCCATGCCAAAAGGGTTGGTGTCGGAGACGGCGCCCGTTGGGCCGGCAGTGGTACCGCCACCACCTGCTGCACATGACGCAATGGATCCCCCCATGGGGACGAGCACCGCAGCTGCGAGTGCCCCGCGGAGGAATCCGCGGCGGCCAAGGGACTGGTGCTGAACGTTCATTTTCGTAACCCTCCAGTGACTCGAAATGTCGACTGTTGCGGCAGGCGGCCGGAAAGTCGGACAGTCTGGGTTGGCCACTCTGCAGCGCCAACCTTCGTGTGACATACTTCACCACGAATGATCGAAAATCAATATTTCTCGGTAGTTTCGATCAACATTTGTCAAAGCGTGATCTTCTACGGACCCTCCGCAAGGGCTTTTCCACACTCGGTAATCGCTTCCCGCGCGAGCAGCTTTTGCCGCTCAGTTCCCAGTCGTTCCGCCCATTGTTCGGCCAACTGGAACTCCACCATGGCCTCGGTGAAGCGCCCGTTACCGTGCAGAAACCAGCCGAGGCTTGCGTGCAAAACAATCATCCATCGATTGGTTCGCTCATGATGGGCCGTGGACGCATATTCGAGGGCGCTGCGCATCCAGGCTTCGGCGTGGGCGGCGTCCGCAATGGAGAGCATGTGCAGCGCGTCCACAGCCAGGAATTCCTCACCAAGGTGGTCAGCCAGCTCCGCCGCCTGCTCCAGGAGCGGCACTGCCATCGCAGCGTGCCCGCCGGCATTCAGAACCCGGCCGCGCTCCAGGAGGACGCGCACGCCCACGGTGGGTTCGTCGCCGTCGATGCCGTCAAGGAGCGCATCGGCTTCATCCAGCCGGCCCTGCAAACCGATGGCCCGGCCAAGCTGGGTTGCCAGCTCAGCCCGGTCATCGACGTCGTAGATTTCCTCCAGCATTGCTGCACGAAACCTGGCTTCGGACGCTGCCGGATCGCCAAAGTTCCATAAGTGGTCCAAAGTTCCCTGATCCAGCATCAACCCGCTCCTGACCAGCCTCAGCTGCGCCCGTTGGCTTGCACTATCAATCTAGCCCCATGTCAGCGGCGTGGGGAGGGAGGGTGCGATGCCGTGTCAGGCCCGGGGCATTCCGGCTTCAGAGGCCGGGGCGGTTGACGAGCCGCGCCCAGCCGAGCTGTTCCTGCTGCTTGCGGCTCAGCGTAGCCACCACCAGATCATAGGAGTCCTCCACCATGTCCCGGATCATGTCATCGGGAAGGGCTCCATCCAACCGGACACCATTCCAATGGGTCTTGTTCATGTGCCAGGCACCAGTGATCTCGGGATGCGCTGCACGGAGTTGCTCGGCCAACGCGGGCTCGCACTTCAGGCTCACCGACCAGTTGTCAGGATCCATGGCGGAGAGCGCGAACATCTTGGCCTCGTGCCGCGCTCCACCCGCGACGGCGGCACGCACCTTGAACACGGACGTTTCAGGTCCGAACGGGAAGTCTTCAAAGGCCCCGGGAAAGCCCAGGCAGATCTGGCGGAGCTGGGAAACATCCATGGAGGTGAGCTTACCCGGCCCACTTTTTCGGCGCTGACTTCGTCCCCGTTTCGATGGGCCGCTGCGCACTCGATGGTAGGAGTCGTCTAACGCGCAGCGGATCATCTAAAGGGGCAAACGGGCACCCCTACGCCACGCCCAGGAAGTCCTCCAGCAGCACCACTTCCAGGCCCGCGGCCAACTGTGCAGCACGGAACGCAGCGAGGTCCGCGGCGAACTCGGCACGGAAATGCATCAGCACGATGTCGCCGGGACGCAGTGAGTTACCAACCTGGTAGTCCATTTTTCCGGCGTTCGCCTTGGCCTCCCACGTGATGACCGCCTTCATTCCAGCGGCGGCAACCGCCTGGCGCATGACGTTGGAGTAGGCTCCGCCCGGGGGTCTGAACAGCGTGGGACGCCGACCGTAATGCTGGAAAGCATAGTCCTGCATGCCCACGATGTCGTTCAACTGCTGCTGGTAGCCCCACTGCCGCACCATATTGATGTTGTGCGTAACGGTGTGGTTCTCCACGAGGCTGCCTTGGGCCTTGAAGGCGTCGAAGAAGGCGGGGTTGTCCGCGATCGTGTTCTTGGTCAGGAACAGGGAAGCCGGGTAGTCGTAGTCGGTCATGAGCTTGACCGATTCCGGAGTTTTGATGTTGCCGTCGTCGATCGTCAGGAACACTACCGGGTGCTTGGTCTCGATCTTGGTGATCACTGGCGCAAGGCCGCCAACGATCGGCGGCAGCTGGTAGTCCGGGATGAACGTTCGCCGGATCCGCTTCGTGGCGGTGGGCGTTGGGGTTGGCGCTGCACTGTACGACGGCGGCACCTCACCACCCACCGACAGCCCACCGTTCGGGCCGGGCACCTCGGGCGATGCAGACGCGGAACCAGGCGGCAGCTCCGACGTCGTGGTTTCAGGTGCTGTGGTTTCAGGTGCAGCGCAGGCACTCAAACCGGCAACGAGCGAAGCGCCGAAGATCCCTAGGACGGCCCGCCTGGCTGGTGTGGAAGCTGGTGTGGAAATGGGCACCGCTGAATGGTCGCCACACATGGCCGTCCCCCAAGGCTAAAAGAATGAGTCAGCTGCAGATTAGCAAAGGAATCACCTTGGGGATTACAGGCCGTAATGCCAGCCTTCGCGCGCCGGGCAGGAATTGACCACGACGTCCAGACCTGCATCGCGTGCACGCTGCACGGCGTCGTCGTCAAAGACGCCCAGCTGCAGCCACACAGCCTTGGCACCGATGGCGATTGCCTGATCAATAACTGCGCCCACCCGCTGGGAGTTGACGAAGCAGTCCACGACGTCGATGGGGTGTTTCTCGGCCGGAATATCCGCGAGCGACTTGTATCCCTTTTCGCCATGGACATCCTCGCCCTTGAGGTTCACGGGGATGATCTCCATGCCCATGCGATCTCGAACGTACAAGGAGACGTCGTATGCGGAGCGCCACTCATTGTTGCTAAGGCCAACGATTGCCCAGCATCCTTTTGTTCGCATCAATCGTTCCACCACGGCCGGATCGTTGACATGCATCATGAAGCAAGCTTAGTGTCCCGTGCCCCTCAACCACTGTTTCAGCTTGTCCACGAAGGACTGGAACTGTTCGTGAGCCGGCTTCTCGCCCAGCGATGGGAGTGCCTGGCTTGGTTTATCACCATGGGCGGGGGCGGGCTTGGCCGTTCTAGTCGGCGCGGCGGTTGGTTCAACAGCGTCGGGGAGCGTTGGCTCAAGCCCGGCCTGCCCAAGCTTTGCCTCAAGCTTTGTCTCCCGAGGCTCGGCTTCGGCGGGCTTCGCCTTGCCGGCACGGGGAGGCTCGCCGGCTGCGCCCGAAACCGGGACGTTTCCGACGTCGGCCGCCTGCGCTCCAGGCGCTGGCTGCACTCCAGGTGCTGGCTGGACAGGCGCTTGGCCTGACGGCACAGCGGCGTCGGAAGTATCCGGAGTTCCGGGCACCGCAGGTGATTCGGTGGCTGGCGGGAGGGCAGCGGGATCCACTGAGGGCGCTGGTTCGGTGCTGACCTTCGGAGCATCAGGCGTGGGCAGTGCGGGCGCTGCGGTCGAAGGTTGCGGAGCGAACTTGCCCAGCAGTTCATCCACGAACGTAGGCGTGCGGGTGAAACCTGAGCTGGCAGCGGCCACACCACTCACGCCGAGTCCCATGGCCGCAACAACGGCAACGCCCACCACAGCCGTGCGGTGCTTGTGTCTCCAACGGCGCTTGCTGACTTCATCGTGAGGTCCAGCGAACATCGCGGCCAAGGCATCGCTCGGAGCAGGTGCCGGGAGGTCCGCGAAGGAACGCATGGAGAGCAGTGCGTGCCGAAGGCCGGGCGCGTCAGTGGACCCGGCGTCGAGCAGGAGCTCGTCGACGATATCTTTGCATTCCATATCCCTGTATGTCATGAGGACACGTATTCCTTTACTGCCGAATGCTCACGGAGCGTCATCAAAGCCCTGCGCTGCAGTTGCTTTACCGCGCCGGCGGATTTCCCCATGATGTCGGCCACCTGCTCCACGGTCAGGCCTGCCACGATCCGGAGGGCCAGGACCTCCCGTTGATCGTCCCCGAGGTAATCCAGGAGCTTCATGACCTCTTGGGGAGCCAGCAGGCCCATTGCCTCTGATTCTGCAGAAACCGATTCGCGGGGATCGCGCTCCGGCTCGAACTCGTGGTGTTCCGGGGCCCTGCTTTGCTTCCGATGCTCATCTACCATGCGGGCGTGGGCCACGGAAAAAACGAAGGTCCGTAGTCCGCCTGCTCCTCCCCGGATCTCATCCAAACGGGGCAGGACCGCGAGGAACACGTCCTGAGTGATGGCCTCGGGATCTGAGACGCCTTTAGCGGTCAGGTAGCCGAGAACCGGTCCGGCGTACGCCTGGTAGACGGCGCTGAACAGTTCCGCGTTATTGCCCTTGAGCGCATGAAGCGCTTCGTCGGTCAATGCGTCGGTCACGGTAAAGAGACTTTCGATCGGCGGCAGGTCCGGGCTTGGAGCCAGGTCGTCCGCCTTGGCTCGACGGGCAACCCACCAAGGGTATCTGCTCAACCGGGCCACCCCAAGGATGGCCCCTCATGTCCCTCAAAATCTCATCAGGAAAGAGAAGAACCGAGCTGGAACATGATGGGGGACAAATTCCAGCTCGGCCCTTTCAAAGACGTAATCGTCGGGGTACCCCAAAGGGTTACGCGAGGTACGAACTTTTTTGAAAAACTTTTTCGTGGCACATCAACGCGACCACTGATCTCTGGACTCTGCCCACATAATCACTAGGCTGAGAAAGACCAATTCCGAGTTCCAAAGGAGAGATGATGACGCTTCCTCCGACTCACGAACCTGAGCCGTTCCCGCCGGAACCGGGACCGGTCCAGCCACCACCGGATCCCACTACCCCGTTCCCGCCCAGCCCTATTCCGGATCCAAATCCGACGCCCGGGCCGCTTCCGGTTCCGGATCCTGGTCCCGTTCCACCACATCCAGACCCAACACATCAGCCGGATCAGCCGCCAAGTTAGGCTGGTTTTGGATTAAACGAGTACGACGGCGGCCGTCACCTACCAGGGTGATGGTCGCCGTCGTCGCCGGTTCCGCTCTGCTAGCCGACCGCCCTCTTAATGAGTTCGACGATCGTTGCTTCAAGCTCCGGGGTGAGCTCAGTCAGGGCATACGATGTTGGCCACATGCTGCCGTCGTCGAGCATCGCACTCTCTTCGAAGCCGAGAGTGGCATACCTGCTCTTGAACTTGTCGGCGCTCTTGAAGAAGACGATGTTTTTCCCGTCCTTGGCATACGCCGGCATGCCGTACCAGGTCTTCGGGGAAAGCTCAGGCGCGTGCTCCCGGATCAGCGCGTGGAGTCGCTGCGCAATGGCCTTGTCTGCTGGCGGCATCTCGGCGATCTTTGCCAGGACGTCGCTCTCACCGTCGGCTTTGGAAGCCTTCCTGGTCTTTTTGAGCTCCTGCGCACGCTCCTTCATCGCGGCGCGTTCGTCCTCGGTGAATCCGTCGTAGGACTTGGTAGTTCCGGTCTCCGTCATGGCAGGCCCCTCTCGCTGCTGGAAATCTTTCGGATATTTCAACGATAGATCCGGGCCCATCGCCGGGCTTCTTCAAAACTGCTCAAATCCCTTGATCTTTTCCTGAGCAAGTGTTGATGGATTGCAGGAGTGGTTCTTGATCCGGGCCCGGCACAGTGTTTCTTGTCAGCCACTCAGGGCCGGCAGAAACGGCCGGCCGGAAGCGGTGGCCTCCCGAAAAGGACACTGATTCCCATGGCCATCAGCCTCAAGACCACCTCCGGCAAGGTCCTCGCTTCCGTCGCACTGCTCGGCACCGCAGCCGCCGTCGCCGGCATGGGAACCTACGGCGCGTTCACCTCCTCCACCTCGGCCAGCCAGCAAGTC